>NZ_PEEU01000001.1:6000000-6328714 GCF_002754195.1 Flavobacterium sp. 9 | reverse complement strand
GACACTTCGGGACTATCGGGGCTAGGGCAGAGGTTTTCAAAGGAAAGACGAGGCGTAAAACAGAAAAATACGAGATAAAAGAGAAAACTTTGCGCCTTTGCGTCTTTGCGCGATTAATAAAACCAAGGAAAAATCCAGCTTTGCGATCTTTGGCAAACAAAACCAGAGAAGAAAAACTTAGCCTCTTGCGGTAAAATGGCCCAATTGCTCAAAAACGGTAAAAATCGAAAAAAAAGATTGCCTTGTAAAAACGCCAAACCAGTCACTTAGAAAATATATCAAAAATAAGTAAAATAAAAGCTTGCAGAAGCGAATAAAGAGTGTACTTTTGCACCCGCAACAGCGATAGACGTTCACAGAAATACTGACAAGCGATTAAGATTAAAACGAAAATTTATTTTCAAAAAAAGATTAAAAAAAGCTTGTGGGATTCGAAAAGGGATATTACATTTGCACCCCGCAAAACACGGAAAGTTCATTGAAAGATTGGTAAATAAAGAAGTTAAAAGAGACGAAAATTTTCTTAAAAAAAACTTCAAAAAACATTTGCCAGTTAGAAATAAGTTTTCTACTTTTGCACCCGCTTTGAGAGACAAGCGAAAAGAAAAAGAAATACACGTTCGTAGACATATTGAATTGACAGCCGTTTTAACAGAGATGTTAAAACAAAAGAAAAGAGTAATAGAATCGAGAGATTTGAAAAGAACCGATAGATATCATCGCAATATAATATTAAAATATACGATGAAGAGTTTGATCCTGGCTCAGGATGAACGCTAGCGGCAGGCTTAACACATGCAAGTCGAGGGGTATATTTCTTCGGAATTAGAGACCGGCGCACGGGTGCGTAACGCGTATGCAATCTACCTTTTACAGAGGGATAGCCCAGAGAAATTTGGATTAATACCTATAGTATTATGAAATGGCATCATTTTATAATTAAAGTCACAACGGTAAAAGATGAGCATGCGTCCCATTAGCTAGTTGGTAAGGTAACGGCTTACCAAGGCTACGATGGGTAGGGGTCCTGAGAGGGAGATCCCCACACTGGTACTGAGACACGGACCAGACTCCTACGGGAGGCAGCAGTGAGGAATATTGGACAATGGGCGCAAGCCTGATCCAGCCATGCCGCGTGCAGGATGACGGTCCTATGGATTGTAAACTGCTTTTATACGAGAAGAAACACTGCTTCGTGAAGCAGCTTGACGGTATCGTAAGAATAAGGATCGGCTAACTCCGTGCCAGCAGCCGCGGTAATACGGAGGATCCAAGCGTTATCCGGAATCATTGGGTTTAAAGGGTCCGTAGGCGGTTTAATAAGTCAGTGGTGAAAGCCCATCGCTCAACGGTGGAACGGCCATTGATACTGTTAAACTTGAATTATTAGGAAGTAACTAGAATATGTAGTGTAGCGGTGAAATGCTTAGAGATTACATGGAATACCAATTGCGAAGGCAGGTTACTATTAATGGATTGACGCTGATGGACGAAAGCGTGGGTAGCGAACAGGATTAGATACCTGGTAGTCCACGCCGTAAACGATGGATACTAGCTGTTGGAAGCAATTTCAGTGGCTAAGCGAAGTGATAAGTATCCCACCTGGGGAGTACGTTCGCAAGAATGAAACTCAAAGGAATTGACGGGGGCCCGCACAAGCGGTGGAGCATGTGGTTTAATTCGATGATACGCGAGGAACCTTACCAAGGCTTAAATGTAGTTTGACCGGTTTGGAAACAGATCTTTCGCAAGACAAATTACAAGGTGCTGCATGGTTGTCGTCAGCTCGTGCCGTGAGGTGTCAGGTTAAGTCCTATAACGAGCGCAACCCCTGTTGTTAGTTGCCAGCGAGTCATGTCGGGAACTCTAACAAGACTGCCAGTGCAAACTGTGAGGAAGGTGGGGATGACGTCAAATCATCACGGCCCTTACGCCTTGGGCTACACACGTGCTACAATGGCCGGTACAGAGAGCAGCCACTGGGCGACCAGGAGCGAATCTATAAAACCGGTCACAGTTCGGATCGGAGTCTGCAACTCGACTCCGTGAAGCTGGAATCGCTAGTAATCGGATATCAGCCATGATCCGGTGAATACGTTCCCGGGCCTTGTACACACCGCCCGTCAAGCCATGGAAGCTGGGGGTGCCTGAAGTCGGTGACCGCAAGGAGCTGCCTAGGGTAAAACTGGTAACTAGGGCTAAGTCGTAACAAGGTAGCCGTACCGGAAGGTGCGGCTGGAACACCTCCTTTCTAGAGCCTCAAATGTTAGTGGAAACACACGTTGAGGAAAAAAGATGTTTATTTAGAAGGTTCTGAATCACCAGATTCAATTACTCTTGCTGTTAGTTCAAATAATAAATTTTAAGTAAAACAGAGTCTCGTAGCTCAGCTGGTTAGAGTACTACACTGATAATGTAGGGGTCGGCAGTTCGAGTCTGCCCGGGACTACTTTTTAAATTGTTAATTATAAATTATGAATTGTAAATTATAAGAAGCAAATAAATTAAAAGACTGTATGCTTAGAAAAAGGAAATTTTAGAAGTTGAAAGATTTAGGATCAAAAGTTCATAATTTTTAATTCACGATTTTTATTTTTAATTAAAAAGGGGGATTAGCTCAGCTGGCTAGAGCGCCTGCCTTGCACGCAGGAGGTCAACGGTTCGACTCCGTTATTCTCCACTGATTTACTGTGAAGATAGTAAATAAAAGTTCATTGACATATTGAGATAAGAAAATAATAAAAAGTAGAAAGCGTTTTTTACAATTTATTGTAAAAAGCAAAAAAAAACGGTCATAATTAATTTTATGATTGGTACAATAAGCAAAATAAGGGCGTATGGGGGATGCCTAGGCTCTCAGAGGCGATGAAAGGCGTGATAAGCTGCGAAAAGCTACGGGGACGGGCACACACCGATTGATCCGTAGATACCTGAATGGGGCAACCCACTATGTTGAAGACATAGTACACCGATAGGTGGGCAAACCCGCTGAACTGAAACATCTAAGTAGGCGGAGGAGAAGAAAACAAAGTGATTCCGTAAGTAGTGGCGAGCGAACGCGGATTAGCCCAAACCAATGATGTTACGGCATTGTTGGGGTTGTAGGACCACGACATTTTATGTACAAGGAACCGGAAGTTACTGGAAAGTGACACCATAGAGGGTGATAGTCCCGTATGGGTAACAAGTATAATAGATAGTGGGATCCTGAGTAGGGCGGGGCACGTGAAACCCTGTCTGAATTTGGCGGGACCATCCGCTAAGGCTAAATACTCCTGAGAGACCGATAGTGAACCAGTACCGTGAGGGAAAGGTGAAAAGAACCGTGAATAACGGAGTGAAATAGATCCTGAAACCATACGCTTACAAGCGGTCGGAGCCCTTTCGTGGGGTGACGGCGTGCCTTTTGCATAATGAGCCTACGAGTTAACGTTGCTGGCAAGGTTAAGTGGTTAAGCCACGGATCCGTAGCGAAAGCGAGTCTGAATAGGGCGCTTTAGTCAGTAGTGTTAGACGCGAAACCGTGTGATCTACCCATGGGCAGGTTGAAGCTGTGGTAACACACAGTGGAGGACCGAACCGGTTGACGTTGAAAAGTCTTCGGATGACCTGTGGGTAGGGGTGAAAGGCCAATCAAACTCGGAAATAGCTCGTACTCCCCGAAATGCATTTAGGTGCAGCGTTATGCATAAAGTTATATAGAGGTAGAGCTACTGATTGGATGCGGGGGCTTCACCGCCTACCAATTCCTGACAAACTCCGAATGCTATATAATGTTTCATAACAGTGAGGGCTTGGGTGCTAAGGTCCAAGTCCGAGAGGGAAAGAACCCAGACCATCAGCTAAGGTCCCCAAATATACGCTAAGTTGAAAGAACGAGGTTTGTCTGCCCAGACAGCTAGGATGTTGGCTTGGAAGCAGCCATTCATTTAAAGAGTGCGTAACAGCTCACTAGTCGAGCGGACGAGCATGGATAATAATCGGGCATAAGCGTATTACCGAAGCTATGGATTTACAGTTTACTGTAAGTGGTAGGGGAGCATTCTAACAGGGTTGAAGGTGTATCGTAAGGTATGCTGGACTGGTTAGAAAAGAAAATGTAGGCATAAGTAACGATAATGCGGGCGAGAAACCCGCACACCGAAAAACTAAGGTTTCCACAGCTATGCTAATCAGCTGTGGGTTAGTCTGGTCCTAAGGCGAACCCGAAAGGGACAGTCGATGGCTAACGGGTTAATATTCCCGTACTACTAATTACTGTGATGGGGTGACGGAGTGATGAAAGCGCCGCGAACTGACGGAATAGTTCGTTGAAGTACCTACCTATAAGATCTGCAGGCAAATCCACAGATCTTGGGGAAATACGATAGTACTCGGAGTCTTCGGACAAAGAGATAGTGCGCCTAAGGGCTTCCAAGAAAAACCTCTAAACTTCAGGTAATTAGTACCAGTACCGTAAACCGACACAGGTAGTTGAGGAGAGAATCCTAAGGTGCTCGAGAGATTCATGGCTAAGGAATTAGGCAAAATAGACCTGTAACTTCGGGAGAAAGGTCGCCAGCGCAAGCTGGCCGCAGTGAAGAGGTCCAGGCGACTGTTTATCAAAAACACAGGGCTCTGCAAAATCGTAAGATGAAGTATAGGGCCTGACACCTGCCCGGTGCTGGAAGGTTAAGAGGAGATGTTATCTTCGGAGAAGCATTGAATTGAAGCCCCAGTAAACGGCGGCCGTAACTATAACGGTCCTAAGGTAGCGAAATTCCTTGTCGGGTAAGTTCCGACCTGCACGAATGGTGTAACGATCTGGACACTGTCTCAGCCATGAGCTCGGTGAAATTGTAGTAACGGTGAAGATGCCGTTTACCCGCAGTGGGACGAAAAGACCCTGTGCACCTTTACTATAGCTTAGTATTGACCTTGGATAAATGATGTGTAGGATAGGTTGGAGACTGTGAAGTGGCGTCGCCAGGCGTTGTGGAGTCATTGTTGAAATACAACCCTTTGTTTATCTGAGGCCTAACCCCATATTGTGGGGGACATTGCTTGGTGGGTAGTTTGACTGGGGTGGTCGCCTCCAAAAGAGTAACGGAGGCTTCTAAAGGTTCCCTCAGTACGCTTGGTAACCGTGCGTAGAGTGCAATGGCATAAGGGAGCTTGACTGAGAGACATACAGGTCGATCAGGTACGAAAGTAGAGCATAGTGATCCGGTGGTTCCGCATGGAAGGGCCATCGCTCAAAGGATAAAAGGTACGCCGGGGATAACAGGCTGATCTCCCCCAAGAGCTCATATCGACGGGGGGGTTTGGCACCTCGATGTCGGCTCGTCACATCCTGGGGCTGGAGAAGGTCCCAAGGGTTGGGCTGTTCGCCCATTAAAGTGGCACGCGAGCTGGGTTCAGAACGTCGTGAGACAGTTCGGTCTCTATCTACTGTGGGCGTTAGAAATTTGAGTGGATCTGATTCTAGTACGAGAGGACCGAATTGGACAAACCTCTAGTGTATCTGTTGTCCCGCCAGGGGCACCGCAGAGTAGCTACGTTTGGAAGGGATAAGCGCTGAAAGCATATAAGCGCGAAACCCACCACAAGATGAGATTTCTTTTAAGGATCGTGGAAGATGACCACGTTGATAGGCTATAGATGTAAAGGCAGTAATGTCATAGTCGAGTAGTACTAATAATCCGTAAGCTTATGTACACCCTTTTCCCGCACTGCAAGGTGCGGGGAGAAACTTTCTAAATACTTTTATGTTTCTTTATCTCAGTATGTTAAGATATTCTTTAATTGATAATTAACAATTTATAATTGACAATTAACAATTAAAAAGTTGCCTAAAGCAACTAACGACCTTAAGGTGGTTATTGCGGCGGGGCTCACCTCTTCCCATCCCGAACAGAGTAGTTAAGCCCGCCTGCGCAGATGGTACTGCAGTTATGTGGGAGAGTATGTCGTCGCCTTTCTTTAGAAAACCCTATCCAATAGATAGGGTTTTTTGTTTTATAATAGTTTTCTCTTTTTTCTGTTGAAAAATGAACTTCTTTTTATCTCAGAGTGCGTTAGGGATGGGAGCGATATCCTTTTGTGATGACTTAAACTTCTTATTTTCTGCAAAAACTACTATCACAAAAGATTTAGCGGTCAGCCCGACCCAAAGGGAAACGCCATAATTATTCGGGAACCCTGATTAGAAAAGGGGAAATATAATGCGCTGAGAATCGTTTATTTGAAAATTATCGTATACTTATTGTGATAAAGAGATTCTCAGCAAAGTAATTAAATTACTAGCATAATACTTATTTATGCTAGATTTTATATTTTTGTGACATTATCGATACCAAAATTTTAAACCAGAATAAATTATGAAAAACATTTTTGATAAAGAAGTTTGTAATGAATTTATAAATCGAATTAATAAACTTACTCCAGAGTCAAAAGCACTTTGGGGAAAAATGAATGTTTCGCAAATGCTTGCTCATTGTAATGTGTCTTACGAAATGGTTTATGACAACATTCATCCAAAACCTAATGCTTTTTTTAGATTTATATTAAAATTGCTTGTCAAAAATAAAGTGATAGATGATAAACCTTATGCGAGAAATAATGGAACTGCACCACAGTTTATAATTAAAGGAGATCGGAATTTTGATATCGAAAAGGATCGTTTAATTGCTTACATTAATAAAACGGAGGAATTAGGCGAAAAAGAATTTGAAGGAAAAGAGTCTCTTTCTTTTGGGAAATTGCGCGCAGGAGAATGGAATAATATGTTTAGTAAACATCTGGAGCATCATTTGAGTCAGTTTGGTGTTTAATTATATCTTTTAATTTGATTTTTATGAGAGTATATGTTTTATTAATTGCATTATTATTTGGATTGTCTGTTAATGCGCAGAAACAAGATGTTCAGAAAACTATTGAGTCATTTTTTGAAGGATTTCATCAAAAAGACACGATTAAACTCAAATCGGTTTGTTCAGATAAGATTATTTTGCAATCGATTAGTGAGAGTAAAACTAAGGGGAATAAATTATCTGATGAAAGCGCAAAAGAGTTTTATAATTCTATTGCTGCTATTCCTTCTAATCTTAAGTTCAATGAAAAGATTTTAAGTTACAATATTCAAATTGATGGCTCGATGGCACATGTTTGGGCTCCTTATGAATTTTATCTGAACGATAAATTGAGTCATTCCGGAGTAAATACTTTTACTTTATTTAAAGAAAAAGATTCCTGGAAGATTATTTATCTAATTGACACGAGAAGGAAATAATGTTTTTTAGATAACTTCCGTTAGGTAATAATTGCAAGAATCGGCAATTATGCATTCTTCGCACTTTGGTTTTGGTCTGCAAGTTTCTCTGCCTAAAAAAGAGATTGCCATTCCAATTTCGGACCAGATATTTTTCGGTAAAACTTGCATAAGATCTTTTTCGACTTTAATCCCGTCTTTAGCTTCTTTTATTATTCCTATTCTTGGTGCCACACGAATTACGTGTAAATCAGCAATAATTCCTTCAGCTGGTTTATGAGTTTCCCTAAGGATTACATTCGCAGATTTTCTTCCAATACCTTTCAAAGCTGTCAATTCCTTCATATTTAATGGAATATCTTTATCATTTTGAATGGTTTTCGCAATTTCCAAAAGCCACTGCGCTTTGGTTGGATAATTTCGAACTTTACTAATATAAGGAATAAAGGTCTCAGGATCAGTTTTGGACAAACTATTTAAAGTGGGATATTTTTCAAATAAAGCTGGCGCAATTTTATTAATATTCGCATCAGAATCCTGTGCTGATAAAACAACCATAACCAATAATTGATATGTATTTTGATATTCTAAAGGATGCTTTTTACCTTTATATTTATCTAAAATTGGTGCAAGTTTCGTTTCCCAATTAGATGTTTCTCCAAATAAATCCATTTTTGTTTTCTTTAGAATTTAATAATCAAAATTGTAACTATCACAAAATTAGTTAGTTTTAATGAATTCTAAGATTTTTTTAATAACATTTTGATTTCCAAGTATTTTTCTATGTCCTAATCCGTCGGTTAGATACAAAGTTCCGTTTTCAAGTTGTTGATGAATATGAATTCCAGCTTTTACAGAAACTTCAGGATCGTCATTATCATGTATTACTAATACTGGAATTTTTACTTGTTGTGCTGCTCTGTAAGCTGAAAAATCATCCATTTTTACTTGATATTTATCTTCAAAAAGGTCACGAAGACGATCACTTATTTCTTGTTTTAAACCAAGTTTTGAGATAAAATCATCTAATATATCCTGAACAATATCTCCACTTCCTATTACTATTGCTTTGTTTACTTTTAGCCCGTCTTTTATTGCATTCAAAACTGACATTCCGCCTAATGAATGTCCAATTGCGATTTCAAAAGGACCATATTGCTTATCAATTTCTAAGATTGAAGCAATAAACTCAGACATTATTGTTGTTTTTCCTTTGGATTTTCCATGTGCAGGAGCATCAAAACTAATAGTCGAATATCCATTTTTTAAAAGTTCATCTGCTATTTTGAATAATTGTGTGCCTCGTCCTGACCAACCATGAACTAACAGAATTTTTTGATCACTTTGTCCGTAGTGATAAGTCACAACGCTTTGATTAATAGCTGGAACGTAAACAGTTTTTTGGGTACTTTTTTGATCCATCTCAAACTCTCGTTTGGGAATCTTATGTTTTATTGGTGTGGTAAAGAGCTTTGCTGCGTATGACGTAACTAATTTGGTTGAAATAAAAGCGCATATTTTACAGGATATAATTATAAACTGAGGAATTTCTAATGATTTAATAGGATTAGTTGCCTTTTTTGTCATATCAATAAATTTTTTTTGAGGGCTTAGTTTTGTTTATTTTTTCCTAAATTTAAAAAACATAAAAGTAGCATATTAATGAATGTTTACTGAAAAAAATAATTCACAAATTACTATTTAATACGATTATAAAATTTTAGCATGGAAATATTTCATATCAGTGCAGAATGTTACCCAATGGCAAAGGTTGGCGGATTGGCAGATGTAGTTGGCGCTTTGCCTAAATATCAAACAAATGCCGGTCATCAGGTGAGAGTTGTTGTACCTTGTTATGATACTAAATTTCGAAAAGAAAATGAATTTGAATGTGTTCATTGGGGAAGTGTTAAGTTGGGAAATTTTAATTTTCCGTTTAGTGTTTTAAAAGAAACTACAGATAAGCTGGGTTATGAATTATATCTTATAGAAATTAATGAATTGTTCAATCGCCCAAATGTTTATGGATATGAAGATGATATTGAGCGTTTTTTATCTTTTCAAATTGCAACTTTAGATTGGATTCTGGCACGAAAAACGGTTCCGGATGTGATTAATTGTCACGATCATCATACTGGTGTAATTCCGTTTATGATAAAATATGCTTATAAATATGAAAGTTTAGCCAATATAAAAACGGTAATTACAATTCATAATGGATTGTATCAAGGTTGGTTTGGTTTTGATAAATTACATTATTTACCGGAATTTGATTTGATTCATGTTGGATTTTTAGAATGGAATAATTCTTTAAATTCTCTGGCGGTTGGAGTTAAATGTGCAAACGCTGTAACGACGGTTTCTCCTAGTTATTTGAACGAAATAAATATCTCCGCAAATGGATTAGAGGGATTGTTTAATTCTGTGCGTTATAAATCAAGAGGAATTTTAAACGGAATTGATATTGAGGTTTGGGATCCTTCGAAAGATGTAATGATTGCTGAAAATTATTCTATTGAAACTTTCGAAACAGGAAAACAAAAGAATAAAGAAAAACTCTGTGAGCAATTTGAATTAGATCCGACAAAACCATTATTCAGTTTTATTGGTCGTTTGTTTGAAGAAAAAGGTGGAGACTTATTGCCGCAAGCTTCAGCATTGGCATTATCAGAAAATTTCGAAAACATTAATATTTTAATTTTAGGTTCAGGAAATTCATTAATTGAAGAACAATTGGTGCAATTACGAAATGATTACAATGGGAATTATAATGTTTTTATTGGTTATAATGAGGAATTGGCTCATTTGATTTATGCGGGTTCAGATTATATTTTAATGCCTTCAAGAGTTGAACCTTGCGGATTAAATCAAATGTATGCTTTGCGTTACGGAACGGTTCCAATTGTGAGAAGAACAGGCGGATTACGTGATACTGTTATTGATTTTGGTGACGATGGAAACGGAATTTGTCATGATCAGGCTTCAGTTGGTGATATTTGTTACTCTATAAATCGTGCGGTCAAGTTGTATGACGATAAAATAAATTTCAATAAAATAGTAAAGAAGGGAATGGCAATAGATCATTCCTGGGAAAGAGTTTGCCAAGAATATATCGAGATATACAACCTAATAATTGAGAAAAATGAAATTTAAAAAGAAAAATGTAGTTGCTATTATTTTAGGAGGAGGACAAGGATCACGTTTGTTTCCATTAACAGAAACAAGATCAAAACCAGCAGTTCCGATTGGTGGAAAATACCGATTGGTTGATATTCCAATCTCAAATTGTATCAATTCGGATATTTTTAAAATATTTGTTTTGACACAATTTAACTCTGCATCTTTGAATGCTCATATCAAAAACACCTTTAATTTTAGTATTTTCAGTCAGTCATTTGTTGATATTTTGGCAGCTGAGCAAACTCCGGATAATCCAACGTGGTTTCAGGGAACTGCTGATGCTGTTCGACAATGTATGCCGCATTTTTTAAAACATGAATTTGATCATGCCTTGATTTTATCTGGTGATCAATTGTATCAAATGGATTTTAACGCGATGCTAGAAGCTCATATTGCTGCCGATGCAGAGATTTCTATTGCAACTTTACCTGTAAATGCTAAAGATGCTCCAGAATTTGGAATCCTTAAAACAGATCATGAAAATCGTATTCAGGCTTTTATAGAAAAACCAAATGCTTCATTATTACCTGAATGGGAATCTGAAGTAAGTGATCAAATGCGCGAAAAAGGTAAAAAATACCTAGCTTCGATGGGTATTTATATTTTTAATAAATCATTGTTGGTTGATTTAATGTGTAATCCTGAAACGAAAGATTTTGGAAAAGAAATTATTCCGGAGGCGGTTAATAAACATAAAATTTTAAGTTATCAATACGAAGGATATTGGACAGATATTGGAAACATTGAATCTTTTTTTGAAGCCAATATTGGTTTAACTGATGATATTCCGGAGTTTAATTTATTTGATAATGAGAACAAAATTTTCACAAGACCAAGATTATTACCTCCATCAAAATTTAGAAATTCAATTATAAATCAATCTCTGATTTCTGAAGGTTGCATTATAAATGCCAAAGAAATTAAAAGATCTGTTATTGGTATTCGTTCCAGAATTGGCGCAGGTACTGTTATTGAAAATTGCTACGTAATGGGTAATGATTTTTATCAGGATCTTGATGAAATGCATCAGGAAAGCAGCGACAATAAAATTCATGTAGGAATTGGTGAAAACTGTTTTATACACAATGCTTTGGTTGACAAAAATGTTCGAATAGGAAACAACGTTCATATTAGCGGTGGAAAGCATTTGGATAATTTCACGAATGAATTGTATAGTATAAAAGACGGAATTGTTGTCATAAAAAAAGGAGCTATTCTCGCTGATAATTTTAGAATAGAATAAAAATACCAAAAAATTAATTGTTGCCTTAAAAACCAAATATGAATAAAGTTATCACGCATTCTCTTTTTACTGATTTTGATATTGATTTATTCAAAGCCGGAAAACACTTCAAATTATACGAAAAATTAGGAGCGCATTTAATTGAAGTTAACGGAGTAAAAGGCGTTTATTTTGCGGTTTGGGCTCCAACGGCAGAATCTGTTTCGGTAGTTGGTGATTTTAATTATTGGACTCAAGGTGAACATTTATTGCAAGTTCGTTGGGATTCTTCTGGAATATGGGAAGGATTTATTCCGGATATTACAAAAGGAGCGCTTTATAAATATAAAATTCAATCGAATATAAACGGAATCGTGACCGAAAAGGCCGATCCATTTGCTTTGTATTGTGAAAAGCCGCCTCATACAGCTTCTGTTGTCTGGGATTTAGATTATAACTGGAAAGACGAAAATTGGATGCAATCTCGCCAGGAAAATAACGCTCTCGATAAACCTTATTCGGTTTATGAAGTGCATTTAGGATCTTGGAAACGCGCCGAAAACAATCGTTTTTTGACTTATCTGGAATTGGCAGACGATTTAGTGAAATATGTTAAGGAAACGGGTTTTACACACGTAGAATTCATGCCAATTATGGAATATCCTTATGATCCTTCGTGGGGTTATCAATTAACGGGGTATTTTGCGCCAACTTCTCGATTTGGGAAACCGCAGGATTTTATGGTTCTGGTTGATAAATTACATCAGGCTGGTATTGGCGTAATTTTAGACTGGGTTCCATCACATTTTCCTGATGATGCGCACGGTTTAGGTTTCTTTGATGGATCTCATTTGTATGAACATCCGGATCGCAGAAAGGGGTATCATCCGGATTGGAAAAGTTTGGTTTTTAATTATGGGCGTAATGAAGTTCGTGCTTTTTTAATTAGTAATGCTGTTTTTTGGCTTCAGCAATATCACGCCGATGGATTGAGAGTCGATGCTGTTGCTTCGATGTTGTATCTTGATTATTCCAGAAATGACGGCGAATGGGAACCTAATATTTATGGCGGAAGAGAGAATCTTGAAACGATAAGTTTCCTTAAAGAATTTAATGAAGTAATCTACGCTAATTTTAATGGAGTTCAAACTATTGCAGAAGAAAGCACTTCTTTTCCGATGGTTTCAAGACCAACATTTACTGGCGGTTTAGGTTTTGGAATGAAATGGATGATGGGATGGATGCACGATACTTTAAAATACTTTCAGAAGGAAACTGTCTATAGAAAATACCATCAAAACGATTTGACTTTTTCAATGACATATGCTTTTACAGAGAATTTTATGTTACCATTTTCTCATGACGAAGTAGTTTATGGAAAGAAATCTATTGCCAATAAAATGCCGGGAGATGAATGGCAGAAATTTGCCAATTTAAGATTACTCTACGGTTATATGTTCACGCATCCGGGAACTAAACTATTGTTTATGGGATCTGAATTTGGTCAAAGTGATGAATGGAATTTCGAAAAAAGTTTAGATTGGCATTTACTACAGTATGATTATCATTCGGGAATAAAAAAAGTAATTACAGATTTAAATCACTTATATAAATCGCGTCCGGCATTGTATGAAAAGCAATTTACTGGCGAAGGTTTTGAGTGGATTAATTACTCAGATCATCAAAATGCAATTTTATCTTATATCCGAAAAGGAAATAATGCTAATGAAAATTTAGTTGTAGTTTGTAATTTCACGCAAGTAGTAAGAGAAAATTACAGAATAGGAATTCCGCAGAAAGGAAAGCTGGAAGAAATTTTTAATAGTGACGCAGCAATCTATGGCGGAAGTGGTATTGGAAATTCTAAAACAATAAAAATAGAAGCAATACCTTATGATGGCAGAGATTTTTCAGTCGAATTAATTTTACCGCCTTTGAGCGTTACCGTTTATTCGTTTGCATAAAAAACGTCGATTATTTTTTAGAATATCATTTTGTCAGTTTAGTGTTTTAAAATTGTCGAATTGGTGATTTTTTGAGCCGTTATTTAGTACTCATTCAGAAAAAACGTTTTCGTGAATAATCCTTTTATTCATAGAGGTTTATCTAGTTTTTTTGTATGTTTGAAATAAAGATTAGCGATCTACAATTAATTCATTAGCGATATGATTACAAATACATCATTAGAATATAAAGGCGATTTATATCCATCAAAAATTGTCTCGTTTCAGCATGAAGGCGATTCAATCTTTTTTCATACTGACAATAAAGTAATCTTAAAAGTCACTATTCTTAGAGATAGTTTAATCCGATTTCGTTTTACTACAAAAGGATATTTTAGCAACGATTTTTCGTATGCAATTGATAAAACACAGCTTCACGGTTATAATTTTTTAGAACTTACAGAAGAGGAAACTTATTTCCAGATTAGAACCAGTAAAGTCAAATGCAAGATTCAAAAATCAGATCTTCGTTTGTCTATTTATGATTTAAATGATCTTTTGATTCTCGAAGATGAGCTTGGTTTTCACTGGGAAGAAAGCTATGAATATGGCGGAAATATCGTAAAAATGAGTAAATCTTCAAAAGATGGAGAATGTTTTTACGGTCTTGGTGACAAAGCAACTCAAATGAATTTAAAGGGTAAAAGATTAGAAAATTTTGCCACTGACCAATACGCTTATCAAAAAGAGCAAGATCCATTATATAAAGTAGTTCCGTTTTATATTGGATTGCATAACAAGCAATCTTACGGAATTTTCTTTGACAATACATTTAGAACTTTCTTTGATTTTTGTCAGGAAAGAAGAAACGTTACCAGCTTTTGGGCTGAAGGTGGCGAAATGAATTATTACTTCATTTACGGGCCACAAATGCAAGATGTAGTCACTACATATACTGATTTGACTGGTAAACCAGAGTTGCCGCCACTTTGGGTTTTGGGTTATCATCAATGTAAATGGAGTTATTATCCGGAAAGTAAAGTAAAAGAGATTACTTCGAAATTTAGAGAACTAAAAATTCCATGCGATGCCATTTATCTTGATATTGATTATATGGAAGGATTTCGATGTTTTACCTGGAATAAAGAATATTTTCCCGACCCAAAACGAATGGTCGCAGAATTAGCCGAAGACGGTTTTAAAACTGTTGTAATCATTGATCCGGGAATTAAAATTGATAAAGATTATTGGGTTTATAAAGAAGCTCTGGAAAAAGATTATTTCTGCAAAAGAGCCGATGGACCTTATATGAAAGGTAAAGTTTGGCCAGGCGAATGTAACTTTCCTGATTACACAAATCCCGTTGTAAGAGAATGGTGGGCGGGATTATTTAAAGAATTAATTTCAGACTTTGGAGTAAAAGGAGTTTGGAATGATATGAATGAACCTGCAGTTATGGAGGTTCCAAATAAAACTTTTCCAATGGATGTTCGTCACGTTTACGACGGAAATCCTTGTAGTCATAGAAAAGCACACAACATTTACGGAACACAAATGGCGCGCGCAACCTATCATGGTGTAAAGCGATTTGCATATCCAAAACGTCCATTTGTAATAACTAGATCTGCTTATTCAGGCGCACAACGTTATACATCATCGTGGACAGGAGATAATGTGGCAACTTGGGAACATTTGTGGATTGCAAATATTCAGGTACAGAGAATGTGTATTTCAGGAATGGGATTCACAGGTTCTGATATTGGAGGTTTTGCGGAGCAGCCAACCGGAGAATTATATGCGCGTTGGATTCAATTAGGTGTTTTTCACCCGTTTTGTAGAACGCACTCTTCCGGAGATCATGGAAATCAGGAACCTTGGGCTTTTGACGAAGAAGTGATCAATATTACCCGCAAATTTGTGAGTTTGCGTTACCAGTTATTACCTTATTTATATACCATGTTTTGGCAATATATCGAAGAAGGAATTCCGATGCTTAAACCTTTGGTTTATTACGATCAGGACGATACACAAACGCATTATCGTAACGATGAATTCATCTTTGGAAACCAGATTTTGGTTTGTCCAATCCTTGAACCTAATGCTGTAGGTAGACGTATGTATATTCCAAGAGGTGAATGGTATAACTATTGGACAAATGAATTTTCTACAGGAGGAAGAGAAGTTTGGGTTGACACCAAATTTGATGAGATTCCGGTGTTTGTAAAAGCAGGCGCGATAATTCCAAAATATCCAGTGCAGCAATATGTTGGCGAACTTGAGTTTGATGAATTGGTTCTTGATTTGTACTTTAAAAACGGAAAAGAGAAATCAGTAGTTTATGAAGATGCTCAGGACGGTTACGATTATAAAAAAGGACGTTATAGCTTTTTATCTTTCACTACAGTGGGAAAAGAAAAAGAATTAATTGTTCAGCTTCATAAAGAAGGAAAATATGATACTCCTTATACCAAGTACAAAATTAATTTGATTGGTTTGCCGTTTAAAGTTACTGAAATTGAAATTGACAATGAAAATGTAGTGTTTGACAAAATTGCTTTTGAGGAGAATAAGTTCTTAATTGTTGATAAAGAGTTTACTGAATTGCATATTATTGGAGAATAAGTAAATTCTGATAAATTTTATGAAAATTATATAAATTGGAAATTAATAATAATTGTATTTTTGTGTGTTGTAAAATATCAAAATCATGAAAAAACATTTAATAATAGGTCTATTTGCGGTCGTTTTAGCCGGATGTGCAACCAATCCAATTACGGGAAAACAAAATTTAAACTTTGTTTCTAACAGCGAATTATTTCCGACATCATTTCAACAATACAGTACTTTTTTAACTGAAAATAAAGTTATTACAGGAACCGCTGATGCAAAAAGAGTTGATTTGGTAGGATCAAAAATTAAGTCTGCTGCCGAAAAATATCTAAATTATTTAGGGCAATCGCAATATTTAAAAGATTATCGTTGGGAGTATAAACTTGTAGACAACAAAGAAGTAAATGCATGGTGTCTTCCTGGAGGAAAAATTGTCGTTTATTCGGGAATTTTGCCTGTAACCCAAAACGAATCAGGATTAGCGACGGTTATGGGACACGAAGTTTCGCACGCATTAGCCAATCACGGAGCACAGAGAATGAGTGCTGCGCAATTACAATCAATAGGAGGTGCAGTTTTGGATGCTGCAACAAGCAATAAATCTGCACAAACTAAAGAAATATTTTCGCAAGCTTACGGAATGGGTACACAAGTAGGAGTAATGCTTCCGTTTAGCAGAAGCAACGAAAGTGAAGCTGATAAAATTGGATTAACATTAATGGCAATAGCAGGTTACAATCCAGATGATGCAATTGCATTCTGGACCAGAATGTCAGCTAATTCAGGAGGTGCAGGAACCCCGGAATTTATGAGTACGCACCCATCTGATGCGACAAGAATTGCAAATTTAAAAGCATTGATACCAGAAGCCAAAGCAACAGCGCTTAAAGTTGGTATTATAAAATAAAGAAAATCATTGGATAAATAAAAAAGCTATTCTAGTTTTAGAGTAGCTTTTTTATTGTGATATAATACGTGCTGGTTTCTGAATTGTTCATAATTTAATAATACAGGAATTTTTTAAAATCTAGTTGTTTATGATAAAAATTAGATAAATTCGTAGCGCATTAACAAAACCATTTCTATGAAAAACCTACAAAAAGGAGATAAAAAATTACTAAATGCCTGGGCGTTTTATGATTGGGCAAACTCGGTTTATACTCTTACGATTGCTTCGGCAGTATTTCCTATTTTTTATGAAGCTTTATTCTCAGACCGTGATCATTATATTGATGTTTTTGGAATGCATCTTAAAAACTCAGCTTTAATTAGTTTTACCACTGCTTTTGCATTTTTAGTTGTTTCTTTTATTTCACCTTTATTATCAGGAATTGCTGATTATGTTGGGAATAAAAAATCCTTTATGAAGTTTTTCTGTTATCTGGGAGCTTTATCTTGTATGGGATTATATTGGTTTGATCTTGGGAATATTTATCTAGGATTGGCATTTTATTTCCTTGGATTAATTGGATATTGGGGAAGTTTAGTTTTTTATAATTCGTATTTACCGGATATTGCATTTGAAGAGCAACAAGATAGAATTAGTGCCAAAGGTTATTCATTAGGTTACATTGGAAGTGTAATTTTATTGATTATCAATCTGGCAATGATTATGAAACCAAAACTTTTTGGAATCACTGGAACAGATGGCGAAGCTGCAATGAAAGCAATGCGTTATTCTTTTATAATGGTGGGAGTTTGGTGGATATTATTTAGCCAATACACTTATTATTATTTGCCAAAAGGAAGCAAAGAAACAGGCGAAAAATTGACAAAATCTGTTGTTTTTAATGGTTTCAAAGAACTTAAGAAAGTTTGGTTATTATTAAAAGAAAATATTCCGTTAAAAAGATATTTAGGTGGATTCTTTGTCTCTAGTATGGCAGTACAAACCGTTATGCTTGTTGCTACTTATTTTGGAGCTCAGGAAATTCAATGGTCATCAAAAGAAGAAGGAACTATTGGATTAATTATTTGTATTCTAATTATACAATTAGTTGCAGTTATTGGAGCAGTTTTGACTTCTAGAGCTTCTGCTAAATTTGGAAATATTCCAACCTTAATTGTAATTAATAGCGTTTGGGCAGTATTTTGTGCCTTGGCTTTCTTTATAACTTTACCAATGCATTTTTATGTTATGGCAACGGTTGCAGGATTTGTAATGGGCGGAATCCAGGCTTTATCACGTTCTACTTATTCAAAATTATTACCGGAAACCGAAGATACAGCTTCATTTTTTAGCTTTTATGATGTAGCAGAAAAAATAGGAATCGTAATCGGAATGTGTGTTTACGGTATTATCGATCAAATTACCGGAAGCCCTCGCGCTGCAATTGTAATATTGGGAGTTTTCTTTGTTACAGCAATTTTCTTATTGAGACGAGTACATAAAAAGGCACTTTAAAAGTGCCTTCTAATAAATTATTTTGATTTTTGCTGCGCATCGATTTTTGCAATCATTTGTGCAGCATTTTCATTTTTAGGATTTAATTCTAATGATTTTTGATAGTTTTGTTTTGCAAGTTCCAATTTTCCAACGGCTTCATAAATCTCTCCTAAACTATCATAAGTATTTGCTGATTGAGAATACTCGCTGCAATTAAGTTTGAAGATTTGAAGCGAAAGATCTATTTGATTTTTATTAAAGTAATTGTAACCTAAGTTATTAAGGTTTTCTTCAAAATTATAATTAGGAAATTTTAATCTTAGTTTTCTAAAATGATTTACTGCTGTTTCAAAAGTATTCTCGCTAAAAATTTCAATCAACTGAGTTTGTGGCGTTCTTATTTGATCTAATGTGAGAGTTAATTCTTTTGACGTATATTTTGGTCGGGAAATAGTTAATCCTTTGAGTTCGTTTTTATTTAGGTTAAACCGAATTATATTTGGATAATTTTCAATTCTAAAAGAGTTATTGCCAATATAATACATTTCGTTTTTTTCGACACCAAAATTATCTTTTAGATATGGCGAGTGAAGATATAAATGATTGTTTTCTTCAACGATTTTGGTAACGCCTAATCTATCGTAGCCATAAAGTATCTCCGTATAATAGCCTTTTATAGCATCTTTTAAAGCCTTAGGAATTTTATTATTATTATTATTATTATTATTATTATTATTATTGATTGGTTTTATCCAATGAAGTTTTGAGATAATTTCTTTATCAACGTAACACATTACCGGCAAACGATTGGGTTTATCTCCATTTGCCAAAATTGCAATTCCGTTGCCGTTTGTCATTGTAGCTAATAAATCGCCTCCAGTTCCAGTGTTTGATCCGTCATGCGAGAACCATTCCAGATTTCCATAACCTAAACTTCGTTGCCAACCATAACTCCAACCGCGAGGACCATTCATAGTAGCAATATCAGTCACTTTTTTGGCAACAGCCGTCGAAATTGTTTTGTTTCCTTTTCCTGATAATGCCTTTTGCATTTCGATCGCAATCAACGCTAAATCAGTAGGAGTAGACCATAAACCTGATGGCGCAACTTGTGGAGTAATTGGTATTCCGGTTCTAATGATTTCGCCTTTACTATTGTGGACTTTGGCAATATTGTTCAAAAAGCCTTTCTCGTTGGGTTGCAACATCGTTGAATTTTGCAATTGCAAAGGATCAAGAAGTATTTCTTTTACGATTTGCGCTAATGGTTTTTTAAAATGATCTTCAAGAGCACATTGAATAATTACATAACCGCCACCGCTATATTCAAAGTTTGTTGCCGGTTTAAAAAGAAATTCAATTGGCTTTTTTGATCTCGGAAGTAATTTTCCCTGCAAACTTTCTACAATAGTTGGTATAGAATCACCTTCATAATAATCTTCAAAACCGCCTTGACTTGTTCCGGCAGTGTGAGATAAAAGTTGTTTCCAGGTTACTTTAATATCTTTTGTAAAATTACTTTCAGGAAGTTTCCATCTTTTAAGGTAATTCTCGATTGGATCATCAAGATTTATTAATCCTTTTTCTTCGAGCATTGCGCAAACAATTGCCGTTATTGGTTTTGAAATCGAAGCGGTTGAAAATGCTGTGTTTTCGTCGATTTTCTCACTAGAATCAGAAGCTTTTATTCCCCATTGATTTGTCCATATTATTTTATAATTTTCAAATACAGCAACGCTCAAACCTTTAAGATTATATTTTCGCATCATTTCCGAAGTGCTGTTTTTAAGATCTTCAAAAACGTTAATCTTATTTATATCTTCCTTTTTTTGCGCAAAAGATTGGGCACAAGAAAAAGCCAGAAGGATAATTAATATTGTCCGTCTCATATTTTAGTTTTTAAGAGATTGAATTGATTTATGATCCGGAATTTATAATTGATATATAAATTCTGCTTTTCGGTAAATCTTTGAAGTGTAATCTAATGTCGTTGTCAAGTTTAATAATTTACTTAAACCGACATTATATAAGGAAGCGTGATACAAAATATCTGAATTATTAAGGCGAAATTCCTCTTTAAGATATTTTTTTGTTTGATTGAAGATTGAAATAAAAAGCTCAATAATAAAAAAAGATATTCTGTTTATTTTTTGATTTGATGATTTTCGAAAATTCTTTTATCATTGAGCTTTAATCAACATTATGCTTTTGAAATATTTCCTGAACCGGAAACTTTTACGTCACGTTTTTCCGGATTTCCACTATATTTGATATCTCCAGAACCAGAAACTCTCGCTGTTAAACTTCCGTTGCAATTAACACGGCTATTTCCAGAACCTGAAACGTTAACATCTACATTTTTAGATTTTAAATCGGCAGCATCGATATCTCCTGATCCTGAAAGTTTTGTAGTGAAGTTATCAGCAGTTCCTTTTAAGCGTACATTTCCTGAACCACTTAAATTAAGTTCTAAAGAATTTGAATCTACAGCTAAATTAAAGTTCCCTGAACCAGATAATTTTGCCAAAAACTTATCGCTTTTAATTGTATTTTTAGTCTGAATATCTCCTGAACCTGCCAATGCTAATTCTGAGATTTTATCAAACGGAATTGTCAACTGAACTTTTTTTCCCATACTTGGACGTAAGTTCGTATTGTTTTTATTGTGAATTTTAAGTGTATTATCTTCAACTTCAACAACAATAGCTGCGAGAATGTTTTCTTCTCCTTTAATGATGATTTTGCCTTCTTTTCCAGCAACTAAATCGACATCATAAAAACCTGATATTTTTATACCATCATATTCTGCTGTAGTTCTGGTTTCGGTAACAACTTTACCATTTCCATTTATTTTACCTGACTGTGCATTTGCAATAAATCCAACTAAAAATGCTCCAAAAACTATAAGATGTAATACTTTTTTCATTGTTTTAAATTTTAAGTTATTATTTTTTGATTAATGATACGTTTCCGTAAGTTGATGATATTTGAACTTTATTTTGACCTTTTCTTTTATGGTAACCACTTATATTTTTAGTGCTGCTTTTACTTTCGCTTACCGAAATTTCTAAATCATCACCTGTTTTAATGCTTCCGTATCTCGTTGCAATGTCAAAATCAAAAGAATAATTTGGACTGTATCCTAATGAAACATCAGAGTAACTAGAGTTAATATTGGCATTGCCAGCTTTGTCGTTTATAGTACCAACACTCAATTTACTATAAGTAATATCCGAAGTCAGATTGCTTGAAAGCTCAGAAATCAATATTGTCAGATAGTTTCCTGATCCTGCAAAAGAGTTGACTTTTTGAAACTTAAAGGTTCCGTAATTGCAATCATATTTAATATTCTGACTATCTCCAACAGTCAAATCACTATAATTGGCATCAAGATTTATATTTCCTGATTCGTTAATTTTTAAATTTGAATAACGTGCTTCAATATTTGAATTTTTGATGTAATCGATATTTGAATTTTGACAATATTCGATATGAATATTATTGTTTGAACCATTTAATCGTCCCAAATTTATTTTACCGTATTTACATGAAATATCAGTTGTAGATTCCAGATTTAGTGTTGTAATATTTCCGTACCTGTTTTCGAGCTTTACAGAACCGTTTCTAGGGATTTTTATCACATAATTAATTTCGAAACTATTACTGCTTCCTTTACTTTTAAACGACGAGCTTCCGATATTCGTCACAGCTGTAACCAATGATTTTAAAGCTGTAATATCAACATCGATACTGTTTAATTTTTCGTTAACCCAGTTTTCATTTCCACCAGTTACTTTTATTGTAATATCAAGATCAATTTTATCTTCGTCCCAGGTTGATACTGTAATGTTTCCATATTTATTGGTAATATCAATTCCCGCATTCGAATTTACGATATAGGTTTTTTTGATACTTTTTTGTTTTGAGATGTAATTATCATCATTTGAAAACCCTAGTAAAGGTATTAAAATGAATAGAATAAGTAAGTTATAATGTTTTTTCATCAGATGTGTTTTTTAGATTTTCGTTTTCTTCAATTCGTTTTAAAACAGTTTGTAAAAAAGAGATTCGCGTTTGCAGATTACTAATCATGGCGTAAATAATCTGTTTGTTTTCACCATTTTTCTGAAGCTCTTTTATGATTTTTGCATAATCGGCATCAAAAACTTTCATTTGCTTTAGCGCATCATTAATAATTTGTTCGTTTTCAGGCGAATTTTTCTCTTTTAGTTTTACAAGTTCATTATCGATTAAAATGCTGAAAATAGAATCAGTTCTTTTGGTTTCATTAGATGCAAACTTGAATTCTTTTGGTTTGTCATTTTTATAAAAAACAGATATTCCTAACATCAATACAATTGAAGCCGCAACAGCTGTTACAAACCAATATTTCCTTTTGGATTGCTTTTTATTTAATTTATTTAAGAAATCAACCTGATGGTCAGAATTCATTTCCTGAATATCCCATTGATCTTCAAATTTGTTAAATAATTGGTCTAAATTGTCATTTTCCTTTTTCATATTTCCTCTAATTTTTTTCGTAAACTTTCTTTAGCTCTGCTTAATGTTGTTCGGCAATTGGCATAACTAATATTCAAAATTTCGCAAATTTCTTCCTGATCATAACCTTCAATATAAAATAGCGTCAAAACCATTCGATAATTATCTTTTAATGATAAAATGGTATCCAAAACCTGTTTCACTTTAAGTGAATTCAGATCTATATTTTCAGAAAAGAAACTGTCATTTTCTTCTATCTTATAAAGTGTTTTACTCAAATCCTCGACTTGAAACGCGTTATTTTTTTTGTAAAAATCAATACTATAATTGATAATTATTTTTTTTAACCACGCTCCAAAAGCGACTTCCTGTTTGTAGTCGTTGATTTTTGTAAACGCTTTCAAAAAGCCTTCTTGCATGACGTCTTGTGCAAAATGTTCGTCCTTCACAATACGGTAAGCCACGTTATACATAGCTTTACAGTAACTATTGTAAATTTCGAATTGAGCCTTTTGATTGTTTTCTTTACAAAGAGCGATTAATTCTTCGATATTTTGATTGGTTATGTTCAAGTTTTGATTGCTAGTTTTTTATAATGACTTTGCTTTTTTTGGTTTGTTACACTTTCGGAAAAAAAAGTTTTATTTTTTTTTCAAAAGATTTAGATTTCATTTTCATACATAATTTAAAAGTAATGAATACGATATGTTTTTGTATTAACATCTTGGGATTTATATCGTAAATAATTGTAATACAGTATGATGTTTGAAAATGAAGATACTATAATTTTAAAAAGAATAAAATTATGAGAAATATAAAGCTTTAAAAACTTATGATGTTAAAAAATAAGAAATAAATTACTTATCGAAAATCTGAAACTACTTTTGCTTTTTTTATCCTTTATAATTAATGTTGTTTAATAATATAAAATACCAAAAGTGACATTTGAAAACTTTCTTTTTTGGTTTTGGCATAATGATTGTCTATTTTTACTGCCTATCATGTAAATCAAACACTTAATGAAGTTGTACTAAAAACTACATAGCGTTTGGATAAATTTGCAGTTAGGATTAAACTTTTAATGACAAAACGACTTATATATTATTATGTCAAACCATAAAATACTTACTATTGACAATCTGTCACTTCAAGAATTTGATTCAGAAGCCGAATTAATTCCATTATTAACTCCAGAGGACGAAGAAGAAATGAACAACGAAGAGCTTCCGCTTTCGTTGCCAATTTTGCCTTTGCGTAATACCGTTCTTTTTCCGGGAGTTGTAATTCCAATTTCGGCAGGAAGAGATAAATCAATCAAACTAATTAATGATGCCAATGCCGGCGGAAAAATTATTGGTGTAGTTTCTCAAATTAATGAAGAAGACGAAGATCCATCAAAAGACGATATTCATAAAATAGGAACTGTAGCGAGAATTTTACGCGTTCTGAAAATGCCTGACGGAAATGTTACGGTTATTTTGCAAGGAAAAAAACGTTTTGAAATTGACGAAGTAGTTTCAGAAGAACCTTATATTACTGCAACTATAAAAGAGGTTGCAGAAGAACGTCCGGAAGAAGATGATACGGAATTTACAGCTATTTTAGATTCTGTAAAAGAGTTGGCAATTCAAATTATAAAAGAAAGTCCAAATATTCCGTCAGAAGCTACTTTTGCGATTAAAAACATTGAAAGCCAGTCGTTTTTGATCAATTTTGTTTCTTCGAATATGAATTTATCCGTAAAAGAAAAACAAGGTTTATTGTCTATCAACGGATTAAAAGACAGAGCGCTTGAAACTTTACGTTATATGAACGTTGAATTGCAAAAATTAGAATTGAAGAATGACATTCAGTCAAAAGTTCGTTTTGATTTAGACCAGCAACAACGCGAATATTTCTTACATCAGCAAATGAAAACCATTCAGGAAGAATTGGGAGGCGTTTCGCAAGAGGAAGAAATGGACGAAATGGGGCTGAAGGCAAAAACTAAAAAATGGGACGAAAAGACGCAGAAACATTTCGAAAAAGAATTGTCAAAAATGCGTCGTATGAATCCACAATCTCCTGATTTTGGAATTCAACGTAACTATTTAGAGTTGTTTTTAGAATTGCCTTGGAGCGAATATTCTAAAGATAAATTCGATTTGAAACATGCTCAGAAAATATTAGATAAAGATCATTTTGGACTTGAAGAAGTTAAGAAAAGAATGATTGAACATTTGGCAGTTTTGAAACTTCGTAACGATATGAAATCGCCAATTATTTGTTTGACAGGACCTCCTGGAGTTGGTAAAACATCTATTGGACGTTCAGTTGCCGAAGCTCTTGGTCGTGAATATGTACGTATTTCGTTAGGTGGTTTACGTGACGAAGCTGAAATTCGCGGACATAGAAAAACTTATATTGGTGCTATGCCAGGACGAATTATTCAGAGTTTGAAAAAAGCGGGAACTTCGAATCCTGTTTTTATTCTGGATGAAATTGACAAGTTGTCAAACGGAAATAGCGGTGATCCATCTTCTGCTTTATTAGAAGTTTTAGATCCGGAGCAAAACAGTGCTTTTTATGATAACTTCCTTGAAATGGGATATGATTTATCTAAAGTAATGTTTATTGCAACTTCGAACAATATGTCGGCTATTCAGCCAGCATTGCGTGACAGAATGGAAGTTATCAAAATGTCAGGTTATACTATTGAAGAGAAAGTTGAAATTGCAAAAAGACACCTTTTCCCAAAACAATTGGAAGCACATGGATTGACTAACAAAGATTTGACAATTGGTAAAAAACAATTAGAGAAAATTGTAGAAGGTTATACACGTGAATCTGGTGTTCGTAATTTAGAAACAAAAATC
Organism: Flavobacterium sp. 9; assembly: GCF_002754195.1. NCBI lineage: Bacteria > Pseudomonadati > Bacteroidota > Flavobacteriia > Flavobacteriales > Flavobacteriaceae > Flavobacterium > Flavobacterium sp. 9. The sequence goes on along the minus strand of NZ_PEEU01000001.1, from coordinate 6,302,769 downwards.
GCTCAGGTAATTCGTAACGCTGCAAAAGCAGTTGCAATGGAAGAGGAGTACAATAAAAAAGTAACCGACGAAGATATTGTAACCGTTTTGGGTGTACCAAGATTAGAGCGTGATAAATACGAGAACAATGATATTGCAGGAGTTGTAACAGGTCTTGCATGGACAAGTGTTGGAGGTGATATTTTGTTTATTGAATCTTTAATTTCTGAGGGGAAAGGTTCATTAAGTATTACAGGAAATTTAGGGACTGTAATGAAAGAATCTGCAACAATTGCTTTAGAATATATTAAGGCCAATGCTAAGAAATTAGGTTTAAATGTTGAGCTTTTCCAAAAATATAACATTCACTTGCACGTTCCAGAAGGAGCAACGCCAAAAGACGGACCAAGTGCAGGTATTGCAATGTTGACATCTTTGGTTTCTTTATTAACTCAAAAGAAAGTAAAGAAAAGCTTAGCAATGACTGGAGAAATTACACTTCGTGGAAAAGTTTTACCAGTTGGTGGTATCAAAGAGAAAATCTTAGCAGCAAAAAGAGCCGGTATTAAAGAAATCATCTTATGTCATGAAAACAAAAGTGACATTGACGAAATAAAAGCAGAATATTTAGAAGGCTTGACTTTTCATTATGTGAAAGAAATGAGCGAAGTTTTAGCTTTGGCTTTGACGGATCAAAATGTAAAAAACGCAAAAATTCTAAAATAAGATTTTAAAGTTAAATTCCTAATATTTATAAAATTCCAAATTCCAATCTGATAACTCAGTTTTGGAGTTTGGAATTTTTTATTGAGCTAAATATTTACTGGAAACTTTAATGTTTTTAAACTCCGATTTAACATAGTTCAGTTTTGGAATTTAATTTATAATTAATTTTATTTTATAAGTTATATAATTTTATCTTCGCATTTGCGTTATTCCCATATAGGAATCGCCCCAAAAGCATGTTAAAACGATTTGTTTTACTTTTTTTTAGTTTAGTTTGTTCAGTTTCTTACGGGCAAATTGGTGGTCGATATACTTATCAATTTTTAAATTTAACGACTTCACCTCGACAAGCTGCATTAGGAGGTGAAACGATTACAATATACGATGAAGACGTGAATCAGGTAATGTCTAATCCGGCAGCATTAAATGAAGATATGGATAATCATTTGGCAATGAATTATGGTAGTTATTACGGCGAGGCTTCTTACGGAACTGCTTCGTACGCTTATACTTACGATAGACATGTGCAGACGTTTTATGCCGGAATGAGTTATGTAAACTATGGTTCATTTGAAGGATATGACGAAAATGGTCAGGCAACATCCAGCTTTTCAGGTAGCGAAGGCGCGCTATCATTGGGCTACGCGTATAATGTTCCTTTTACAGATCTACATATCGGCGCTACAGCCAAGCTAATAACTTCAACTTTAGAAAGTTATAATTCAATTGGTGGTGCAATTGATGTGGGAATTATGTATCAAATTGAAAAAAATGATGTAAATTTGGCATTGGTATTTCGTAATATTGGTACACAGTTTACAACATATTCTGGTATACAGGAAAAATTACCGTTTGAAATCATTGCAGGAGTTTCTCAGGAATTAGAACACGTTCCAATTCGTTGGCATCTTTCATTAGAAAATTTGCAACAATGGAATATTTCTTTTTCGAATCCCGTTCGCGGAGAAACTAAAATTGATGGATCAACAAATGATGAGAAAGTTTCGTTTGTAAATAATGCTTTGCGACACGTTGTTTTTGGTGTGGAGCTTTTCCCCAAAAGAGCATTTAATTTGCGTTTAGGATATAATTTTAGAAGAGGTGAAGAATTAAGAGTGGCAGATCAACGCAATTTTTCAGGAGTTTCATTAGGGTTTGGTTTAAAGATGAATAAGTTAAAGTTTAATTATTCATACTCTAGATATACATTGGCAGCAAATACGAGTCTTTTTGGTCTAATTTTAAATTTTCAATAGTTATATGAAAATATTTAGTTTGTTTTTGTTTATGACTGTAGGGTTTTTTACGGGTTCAAAACACTACTACAAAGAAGAAACTTCTATTACCACTATGGAAATAGAGAGGATTAATACAAGAGTTAGCGAGATAAGAAACATGATGAGTATTGATCCCAAATACAATACTAAAATCGCTTTTTTTGTGGACATGAGAATACCTTCAGGTAAAAATCGTTTTTTTGTTTACGATTTAGTAAATAATAAAATAATTGACCAGGGTCTTGTGGCACACGGTTCAGGATCTGAAACCGGAGTAAAAGGAAGTTTAAGATTTAGCAATACACCAAACTCAAACTGCACAGCTTTGGGCAGATATTCTATCGAAAAATGTTATAAAGGATGTTTTGGAAAATCATACAAACTAAATGGTTTAGACGAAACAAACAGTAATGCTTTAAAAAGAGCGATAGTTCTACATTATTATTCGGCGGTTCCTTATGAAGAGCAAGATTATTATATCAGTAATAGTCACGGCTGTCCAATGGTAAATGAGCAATTCTTCAAAAGAATCGAAAAAATAATTGATAGTTCTAAGTCGAATATCATCTTGGATATTTATTACTAAAATAACATTTCGTACAATTTCAATATAATTAAGCTTTTGCTGTTGTAAATTTTTCAACAGCATTTTTTTTGAAATTATATAAATTTCCCACACTTAAATTTTAGCTCGTAAAACAAACAGTTTAATATGAAGAAGATCATTTTTGCTTTTTTTGCAGCGCTGTTATTTTTTATTGGATTTAAGATTTTTTGGAAAGACGAAAAAGCTATTTCATTAACTGAAAAGAAAATTGATATAAGGCAAATCAATGAAGTCAAGAAAGTAATAAAGAGTAATTCGAAGTATAATAATAGGATTGCGTTTTTTATTGATATGAAAATCCCTTCTGGTAAGAATCGCTTTTTTGTTTATGATTTAAAAGCTAACAAAATCATAGATAAAGGATTAGTTGCTCATGGTTCCGGATCTGAAACTGGTGTAAAAGGGAAATTGAGATTTAGTAATATTCCAAATTCACTAAGTACTTCATTAGGAAAATATGCTATAGGAAATCATTACAACGGAAGATTCGGGAAAGCCTACAAACTATACGGATTGGACAAAACAAATAGTAATGCTTTTGAGCGAGATGTTGTTTTTCATTACTACTTTGATGTTCCGTATAAAGAGAAAGATGGTTATATTTGCAACGGCTACGGCTGTCCTATGGTCAATAAAAAATACTTTGACAGGATAGCACAAATAATTGATAACTCAGAGTCAGATATTCTGATGAGTATCTATTATTAATATCAAATTAAAGCACTAAAGAAATTAAAATTTAAAAAATAAAAAATTGAAAAAAATTACCATTGCAATTGATGGATTCTCATCAACAGGAAAGAGCACTTTGGCCAAACAATTAGCAAAAGAGTTAGAATATGTTTATGTAGATACCGGAGCAATGTACCGCGCTGTTGCCTATTTCGCAATGCAGAATGAGCTTATTAAAGCTGATTTTTTTGATAAAAAAACTTTAGTGGATTCACTTCCAAATATTCAATTAGAATTTAAATTCAATGCTGATCTTGGTTTTGCTGAGATGTATTTGAATGGTGAGAATGTCGAAAAACAAATTAGAACTATTGAAGTTTCTAATTTTGTAAGTAAAGTAGCCGAAGTTTCTGAAGTGCGTTCTAAATTAGTAGAACAACAACAAGAAATGGGAAAAAACAAAGGTATCGTTATGGACGGAAGAGATATAGGAACTGTAGTTTTTCCAGATGCTGAACTTAAAATTTTCATGACTGCCAGTGCAGAAACACGCGCACAAAGACGTTTTGATGAACTACAGCAAAAAGGTGATAATGTATCTTATGAAGACGTTTTGAAAAATGTTGTAGAAAGAGATCATATAGATACGCACCGTGAAGATTCTCCTTTGGTGATTGCAGATGATGCCATAGAAATAGATAATTCTTACCTTAATAGAGAAGAACAATTTTCAGCCGTTTTAGAATTAGTAAATGATGTTGTTAAAACTGTTTAATTTTTTGTAGATATCATTTTTAATGGTAGTTTTACCGCTTCATTTTTACTAAAAGACAATTTCATCATATGGGAATTAAAAACAGGTTGATTATAATGAGCTTTCTTCAATTTTTTGTTTGGGGAGCGTGGCTTATAACAATTGGAAATTATTGGTTTGGTACTAAAAATTGGGAAGGAACTCAGTTTGGTCTTGTTTTTGGAACCATGGGAATTGCCTCTTTATTCATGCCTACATTAACAGGAATCATTGCTGACAGATGGATAAACGCTGAAAAATTATATGGTTTTTTACATATAATATATGCAGTAGTTTTGTTTAGCATTGCACACGTAACAACTCCTGACAATTTTATTTACGTAATGTTTGCCGCAATGTGTTGCTATATGCCAACAATTGCATTAAGTAATTCAATTTCGTACACTTCACTGAAATTAAACAATAAAAACATTGTAAAAGATTTTCCGCCAATTCGTGTTTGGGGAACTATTGGTTTTATTGCCGCAATGTGGATTACTAATTTAAGCGGAAGTAAAGCAACTGAATATCAGTTTTATATTGCTGGAATTGGTGCTTTAATCCTTGGAATTTATGCTTTTACATTGCCAAAATGTGAGCCACAACGTTTAACTAAAGAAGACGCTTCATTGACTGAAACTTTAGGATTAGAAGCGTTTAAATTATTCGGAAATTATAAAATGGCTTTGTTTTTTGTGTTTTCTATGTTTTTAGGAGGCGCTTTGCAATTGACAAATGCTTACGGAGATGTATTCTTAGATGAATTCAAGCATTTTCCAAAATATGCAGATTCATTCGTAATTCAATATTCAACTATTATTATGTCAATTTCTCAGGTTTCTGAGACCTTATTTATCTTGGCGATTCCGTTTTTCTTAAGACGTTTTGGAATCAAACAAGTTATGTTGATTAGTATGTTGGCTTGGGTATTACGTTTTGGATTATTTGCTTTTGGAGATCCTGTTGGAGGATTATGGATGATCATTATGTCATGTATTGTTTACGGAATGGCATTTGACTTCTTTAATATCTCGGGTTCTTTATTTGTAGAAAGTAATACGGATTCTAAAATCCGTTCATCAGCTCAGGGTTTATTCATGATGATGACAAATGGAGTAGGAGCCGTCTTAGGAAGTTTAACTTCTGGTTGGGCAATTGATCGTTTCTTTACAAAATCGTTCACTAACACAACTGAATTAGCCGGATTTTTGCAAACCGACGCTTCGAACTCAAAAATGCTGGATTTTGTAAAAGGTCAGGGAAATACAATTTCTACAGATGGTATTTTTACAAATCCAATTTTAATGAAGGACTGGCATACAATCTGGTTGTCATTTGCAGCTTATGCTTTGGTAATTGCTATTGCTTTTGCGGTCTTATTTAAACATAAACATGATCCAAAAGAGATTGAGAATTTGAGTCATTAAAAAAAAAATAAATTCATATAGAATCCCCTTTTTTAGCAATTAGAAATGGGGATTTTCTTTTTTAAATGATAATAGATAATGAAAGAAGATTTTATTAAAAAGTATTGGGATGAAGAAGATATATTATTCTATATTCATTTTCAGGATGATGAAGCAGTAAGACAAATTGAAGTTAAATCTGATGAGAAGGTATATCTGACTTTAGAAGAACCAATAAAAGGAGAATCTATGTTGTATGATCAAAAACTTTCTGAACTTGATTTAGAAAAATCTGATTTTATAAGGGAGGAAGAATTTAATCAAGTTTGGAAAAAAGTATAATAATGGAAAAAGTGAAAATAAAATCATATTCTCTTTCTGAAATGAAAGACAAGTTTATTGGGAAACCAGGCATTAAAGAAAGAGATAATTACGAAAAAAAACTTCGTAAAGAAATTTCTAGAATTAAATAAGTACTAATCTAAATCTTTGTCAAAGTTTTAAACTTTGACAAAGATAGAACGCGCATAGTAAACCCGACAGTTTTTTAAAACCTGTCGGGTTTGTCGTTTTTTAAAGGTTTCTATTTAAATAAAAAACAATAACTTTATTCATCATTTTTAAAGCTAAAAATATGCTGATAATTAGACTATTTGCGTTTCTTTTATTTGGGATTTCCGCATTTTCTCAAACTAAGGTTTTATACAATCAAAGTGTAGAAGCTTATAAAAGCAAAGACTACGTTTTGTTTTTGAAATTAGCAAAGCAATTAGACAGTATTCGTCCAATGCATCCTACTTTTACTTATAATTTAGCTTCGGCATATTCTTTAAATGGTAAAAAAGAGGAATCCTTAAGAGTTCTAAAAACTGTTGTTTTAGCAAATAATACTATAGATTTCGAAGGCGATTCAGATTTTGATGGGATTAAAAATGAAAAAGGTTTTAAAGATTTATTAGAACTGAAAGTTTTTCAATCTAAAACAATCGTAAGTTCAAAAGAGAAATTCAGTCTCTCTGAGAAAGATTTGCATCCTGAAGATTTGCTTTATTTAGAGAAATATAAACTTTGGTTATCGTCAAGTATTCGGAATAAAAAAGTAGTTTCTTTTGATGAAAAAGGCAATTGTTCTGATTGGTTTACAGATTGTTTGTATTCGGTATTTGCAATAAAAGCAGATTATAAAGAGAAGTTTTTATGGATAACTTGTTCAGCAATTCCTGAAATGAAAGGTTTTTCTAAAGAAATGGAAGGTAAAAGTGAGATTCTGAAAATTGATATAACGACAAGAAAACTTGTAAAACGTTATACGATTGAGGGAAATCATGTTTTTGGAGATCTTGTAATAACTAAAAATAATGATGTTTACATTTCAGATAGTGGTGAAGCGATAATCTATAAAATTGAAAATGAAAGCTTGAGTATATGGAAAGATCTTCGAAAAGAAGCTTTTAACTTGCAGGGAATTACATTAAACGCAAATGAATCTAAAATATTTATTGCTGATTATTTAAAAGGAATCCTGAATATTGATATAAAAAGTAAAAAAGAAAGTTGGTTGGAATTTCCGGATAATGCTTCTAAAAAAGGAATTGATGGATTGGTTTTTTATAAGAATTCATTAATTGCAATTGAAAATGGAGTCGTGCCAATAAGAATTGTACGTTATAAACTGAATGAATCCCAAACTAAATTAGTTGATTTTACAGTTTTAGATAATAATCGAAAAGTTTTTGACGAGCCAGCTTTAGCAACTTTAGTTAAAAATAAGGTATATTTTTTTGCTAATTCTCCCTGGAAATTTTATGATAAAAATGGCCAATTAGACGAAAGTAAAATTGAAAGCCCAAAGTTGTTTGAACTTATTTTAGAAAAATAATAGTTATTCTAATGATGCAATCAAATCTTCGACTTGCTTTTTCTGTTCAGCATATTTTTGCTGTAGTTCAGAACCTTGTCCCATTCGATTGTAATATTCCAGACCTTTCTGAGCGAAAAACTTCTTATGGAATTTGGAGATTTCCGGAACTTGGGGAAATAGAATGTGAAAATTCATTTCGTAATAAGCTTGCCATTCACGCTCATTTTTGTCTAAAATATATGGTTTTATAGTTTTCTGATTGACATGAACCATTTCATGAGCAATTAGGATAAGCATTAATTCTAGAGGAAATTCGAAAGTATTTTGAGGAATTCTAATAGTCTGAGGTTCTCCAAATTCGCCTTCAGTAGTCATTAGTATAAAATCAGGTTTTGCATTTTCTCTAAATTCAAATCCTTTTAGATTCTTGTTTTTGAGATTGTACTTTTTTAAAAGCCAATAAACAGCATTGATAACTTGTCCGTTTTTATGGAAAGTTTCTATTTTTTGTTTTATATCTTCAAGTTTCATAAGGACGATAATAAAATATTAAAATTATAGTGAAGCTAGGCGAGTCTTTTGTTAACTATTAATAAATTCTCCTTTTTCCAGAACAATTGAATTCCCTAATTCTGTAATGGAATCTAAAACGGTTTTAAAAGATTTTCCAAATTCGGTTAAGCCATAAGTTACTTTAATTGGAGGCTTTTTTCCTTCGACTTTTCTAAATACAAGACCATCTTCTTCCAGTTGCTTGAGTTGCAGGCTTAAAGTTCGTTCTGTAACGGTTGGCATTTCTTTACGAAGTTCGTTATATCTTTTTGGGCTGTCTTTTAAATGATACAGAATCACGGCTTTCCATTTTCCGCCCATTAAATCCATTACAAGACTTACTGTACAAGGATAAATTTTCCCTTCCAGCTTAATCAAATCGGGTTGACATTCTGTTTTCATAATCTTGACTTTTAGACTATCAAATTGGATAGTTATTGTGTAATTGTAAAACTATAAATAATTTTGTTACTATAAAAATTATAGTATAAAATTTAAGATATGGCATTAATAATTTTAGGACATCCACAGTTAAATAAATCAATTGCAAATAAGGCAATTATTGAAGAAATTCAGAAGAATGATTCAGATATTGAGGTTAGAAATCTAGCTGAATTATACCCCGATTTTAATATCGATGCCAAAGAAGAGCAAAAGGCATTACTGCGACACGAAATCGTAATTTTTCAGTATCCTTTATATTGGTATAATATGCCGGCGATTTTAAAGCATTGGTTTGATGTGGTTTTTGAACATCAGTTTGCTTATGGATCAAAAGGGGATAAGTTAAATGGTAAAAAACTTTTGACGAGTGTTACTGTTGGTTCAATCGAAAAGGAATATAAGCCTTTTGGAAAACATAATTTCAGAATAGCGGAATTCTTTAAAAATATTGAACAAACGGCTTATTTTGCTCAAATGACTTTTTTAGATCCGATGTTTTTTCATGGTACATCTGCGGTTGATGGTTTTACAGAAGATGAAATTAAAGAACGCGCGAGATTATATGCGAATGGTTTGCTGAGTTATGTTGAAGAACTTGTTTAACTTTTAAGATTCCAAATCTTTGTCAAAGTTTTAAACTTTGACAAAGATAGCCGCGCACAGTAAGTCCTACAGTCCCGAAGCTTCGGGATAAAAGCTGTTGAGTTTGTCGTAATAAGTGCTTAAAAAACCAAATACTTCTAATCTAGCCCCGATAGAGCCGGTATCCTTTTTCTGGCTTTTTTAGACAGAAAAAGATATAGGTGAAAGCGGGAATAAAGTTCTTGAAAAGTCTTACAAGATCTGCTTCTGAATAAATGACTGATAATCATTTAGAATTGTTTTGCTATTACAAATAAATGTATTAATTTTGCAAACCTTTTGGCAGAGAAGAGTTTCCATTAGGGATCAACTATTTATGTAAAACAACTTCTGTTTTTTCTATCGCTTTAAGAAACTCAAGAAAAACAGAATACAAATTTTTTATCAGCATGTCTGAACAATTAAAATCACAAGAAGAGTTTTTAGCAAATTTTAACTGGCATAACTTCCAAGAAGGAATTGATGCAGTTGATGAGAAAAACTTACAAGAGTTTGAAGAACTAGTATCTAAAACTTTCATCGCTACAGATCAAGAAGAAGTAGTTGAAGGAGTTGTTGTTAGAATTACAGATAGAGACGTTATCGTTGATATCAATGCTAAATCTGAAGGTGTTATTTCTTTAAACGAGTTCCGTTACAACCCAAACTTAAAAGTAGGTGACAAAGTAGAAGTATTAATCGACATCCGTGAGGACAAAACAGGTCAATTAGTATTATCTCACAGAAAAGCACGTACTATTAAATCATGGGATAGAGTTATTTCTGCAAGCGAAACAGGAGAAATCGTTAATGGTTTTGTAAAATGCAGAACTAAAGGTGGTATGATCGTTGACGTTTTTGGAATTGAAGCTTTCTTACCTGGATCTCAAATTGACGTTAAGCCAATTAGAGACTACGATGTATATGTAAACAAAATGATGGAATTCAAAGTGGTAAAAATTAACCACGAATTCAAAAACGTTGTTGTATCTCATAAAGCGCTTATCGAAGCTGATATCGAAGTACAGAAAAAAGAAATCATCGGTCAATTACAAAAAGGACAAGTATTAGAAGGTGTTGTTAAAAACATTACTTCTTATGGTGTGTTCATTGACTTAGGTGGTGTTGACGGATTAATTCACATTACTGACCTTTCTTGGAGTAGAATCAACCACCCAAGTGAAGTTCTTGAATTAGACCAAAAATTAAACGTTGTAATCCTTGATTTCGATGACGAGAAAACAAGAATTCAATTAGGATTGAAACAATTAAACGCTCACCCATGGGATGCTTTAGATGCTAATTTAACTATTGGTGATAAAGTAAAAGGTAAAGTAGTTGTAATCGCTGATTACGGTGCATTTATCGAAGTTGCTGAAGGTGTTGAAGGTTTAATCCACGTTTCTGAAATGTCATGGTCAACTCATTTACGTTCTGCTCAGGATTTCGTAAAAGTTGGAGATGTTGTTGAAGCTGTTATCTTAACTTTAGATAGAGATGACCGTAAAATGTCATTAGGTATCAAACAATTGACTCAAGATCCATGGACTGACATCACTTCTAAATACCCAGTAGGTTCTAAACATACAGGTATCGTTAGAAACTTTACAAACTTTGGTATTTTCGTAGAATTAGAAGAAGGAATTGATGGATTAATCTACATTTCTGACCTTTCTTGGACTAAGAAAATCAAACACCCATCTGAATTTGTAAATGTTGGTGAGAAACTTGATGTAGTTGTATTAGAATTAGATGTTGAAGGACGTAAATTATCTTTAGGTCACAAACAAACTACTGCTAATCCTTGGGATCAATACGAAGATTCTTTCGCTGTAGGAACTATCCACAATGGTGAGATTTCTGAAATCGTTGACAAAGGAGCTACTGTAGAATTCGGAGATGATATCGTTGCTTTCATTCCTACTCGTCACCTTGAAAAAGAAGACGGAAAGAAATTGAAAAAAGGTGATACTGCTGATTTCAAAGTAATCGAATTCAACAAAGAATTCAAAAGAGTAGTTGCTTCTCACACTGCTATCTTCCGTGAAGAAGAAGAGAAAAACGTGAAAGCTGCAACTGAAAATACTTCATCTGCATCATCTACAAATGCACCAGCTGCAACTTTAGGAGATAACAATGATGTATTAGCTGCATTAAAAGCTAAAATGGAAAAAACTGAGAAAAAATAATTCTTAGTTTCCTCTAAATAGAAAGTCCCACAGAAATGTGGGACTTTTTTTTGCGCTATAGTTTTGATTTTAAGAAAATTTAACAAATAAAGTTGTGTTATAATCTTAAAAAGTTATTTTTACTTAAAAATTTCCTTATATGAAGAAAATCTACTTTTTGGTTCTTGCTTTATGTTTTTTTTCGACTTCAAAAGCACAGATTGCTAATATGCCAAATACAGAATTTAAAGAGATGTTATTAAGTGCAACTCCTCAAAATATGATTGCAAAAAACTTATCAGGAGATTATTGTACTATAGATGTTAATCATGACCAGCAAATTCAAATTGATGAAGCAAAAAATATTAGTTATTTAAATTTAGTTGATCATGTATTTTTAAGAGATTTAAATGGTATATCAAATTTTATAAATTTAGAATATTTAGATTGTACTAGTAATAATTTAGATCATCTTGACGTAACTAATTTGTCAAAATTAAAATATATCGATTGTAGTCATAATAATGAGTTACAGGTTTTGGATATAAAGAACTTAATTTATTTAGAAAAGTTAATTTGTAGTTATGATAATATATTTGTTTTAGATTTAAGTAATTCTGTTTTTCTGAAATATTTGGATTGTACAAACAATCAATTAACGGAGCTAGATATCAGTCATTCAATAAATCTAAATTATTTAAACTGCGCAGGAACTCAGATAAAGTCTTTAGAAACAGCTAATGCGAAAAATTTAGAAGAACTAAATACATTAACTTGTGCTATTTATTCACTTGATGTTAGCCCGTTGACTAAATTAAAAAGTCTAGCTTGTTCTTCTTCAATTATAAATATGAAAAACGGATTTAAAACCAATTTAGAGTTTTTACAATACTCTTATTATTTAAATTACGTTTGTGTAGACGACAATCGTATTGAAGACGTAAAAGAAATGCTATCAAAGGCACAAATAAGACCTTATGAAATAAATACATATTGCACTTCTAATCCGGGAGGAGATTTTTTTGTTATACAAGGAAATACAAAATTCGACAATGAAAAAAATGGTTGTGATACTGATGATTATTTTACAAAAGGAATTAATTACCTGATTAATAGTAAAGATAAAAAAGAACAAATTACTACAAACCAAAACAAATCATTTGCTATTGGCGTTAAGGAAGGCACGCACACTATAGTCCCAATTCTAGAAAACCCTACCTATTTTAATATTTCCCCAACAACGGTAGACATTACCTTTCCAACACAAGCAAGTCCATTTATTCAAGATTTTTGTGTAACAGCAAATGGTGTTCATCCTGATCTGGAAGTTTCGCTTTTACCCATTCAAGGAGCAAGGCCAGGTTTTGACGCAAAATACAAAATAGTCTATAAAAACAAAGGCAATAACACTCAGTCAGGGACGGTAAATTTTAAATTCGATGGTACAATATTAAATTTAGTAACAGCTAATCCAATTGCTTCAACTCAAAACACCAATAATTTGACTTGGAATTTTACTAATTTACAACCTTTTGAAATACGCGAAATCTTCTTTACCCTAAATTTAAATGGACCAACGGAAACTCCTGCGGTAAATAACGGAGACATTTTAAATCATACAGCATCAATTTCATTGCAAGATAATGACGAAACTCCAAATGATAACACATTTACGTTAAATCAAACTGTTGTTGGATCTTTCGATCCAAATGATAAAACATGTTTAGAAGGTGAAGTAATCACGCCAAGTTTAATTGGTGAGTATGTACACTATATGATTCGTTTTGAAAATACGGGAACTTTTTCAGCGCAAAATATTGTAGTAAAAGACATGATTGATTTATCAAAATTTGATATTTCTACATTAATTCCAACAAGTTCAAGCCATTCTTTTGTAACTAAAATTTCAGATGAAAACAAAGTAGAATTCATTTTCGAAAATATTAACCTGCCTTTTGATGACGCTAATAATGATGGTTACATTGCATTTAAAATTAAAACAAAACCAACATTAGTAGTAGGCGATACGTTTACAAATGATGCCAACATTTATTTTGATTATAATTTTCCGATTTTAACGAATAAAGCAACTTCTACTTTTAAAACTTTAGGAACTAAGGATTTTGAATTTTCGAACTATTTTACCTTGTATCCAAATCCTGCTAATAATGTTTTAAATATTGAAGCGACTCAAGCTATAGAAATGGATTCATTTAGAATCTATGATATTTTGGGACAATTGGTTATCGCCATTCCAAATGCAAAATCAGTTTCCAATATTGATGTTTCAAAGCTTAGAACAGGTAATTATTTTATAAAAGTAAAATCAGATAAAGGAAGTTCAAGTATGAAGTTTATTAAATTATAACTAACTATTGCAAATAGAAAATCCCACAGCAATGTGGGATTTTTTTATATCTTTTTGTTTCAAGTTTAGTTTTTAGGAGCTATTTCCAGCTATCATTCCAATCTTTTATGCCGAACGACGGCACAAAAGGATTTTCCCTTCTATCTGGGCTATGGCAATCGTTTTCAAGAGAAGTATTTTTTATTTAGAAGCTAATAATTTTGATTCTTCAGGAGTATAGTAATCTACAATTAGATAAGAGCTTATTCCTGTTATTTTCATTTCATCAAGAATCTCCACCAAATTACCATAATTAGAATTTTTACTTGGTTTAATAATGACTGTAACTCCTCTTCCTGGCTTACCTCTGCTCGCGGAATATTCGTAAACTTTTTTCTTCCTTTCTAATAATTCCTGACGAATTCCATTTTTGCCATAATGAACCTCTCTCGGAGCATCCACGGGATACGATAACAGACCACAATATGTTATTAGTTTATTATTATCATCAAGTAGTATTGTCATTGAGCGATTTTCATCAGGCATATTACAGCCAAAAGTCTCACCGCAATCATCACAATCAGGTGTTCCGTATTCTAAAACGCTTGGTTTTGCCAACTCAATTGTAACCATAAAAAAGATAATTAACAAGAAAGAAACACTAACCATTGCAGTCAAGTCAACTCTTGTACTTAATTTTTTACTTCTAACTTTCTTAGGTAGATTTTGCATGTTTGAGATTTTTTATTTAGAAGCTAATAATTTTGATTCTTCGGGTGTAAATTCAGGTACGATTGCATAAGTACTAATTTTTGCAATTTCCATTTCGTTTAAAATATCGATTAAATTTTTATAATTGGATTTTTTACTTGGTTTTATAATTACAGTAATATTTTCCAGTTTAGCACCATTAGCAGCATATTTAAGAAGATTATTTTTTCTTTGCAATAATTCTCTTCGAATTCCGTCTTTACCGTATTTTATTTCTTTGGGAGAAACCATTGGAGACTCTAAAAGTCCCATATAATATATCAGTTTATTGTTTTCGCCTAACATTACAGTTATTGATCTATTTTCTCCTTCATGTGAATAATAGCGCGGACAGTCACAACATCCATAATCTGGTGAATCTAAAACTAATACTCTTGGTTTTGCCAACTCAATTGTAACCATAAAAAATATAATCAACAAAAAAGAAACGCTTACCATTGCGGTTAAATCAACTCTCGTACTTAATTTTTTACTTCTTATTTTCTTAGGTAGATTTTCCATATCGAGTCAATTTTGTACTAAAGTTAATAATAAAAGTAATACAAAGACTTTGATGATTTTGAAAATAATTAAAAATAAATTAATCTTTTAATGTGTTGTTTTACAACTGTTTTTAAGGATTTTTCAATGATTTTGAAACTTTTTTGAATTTTTAATAAAACCAAATCGAAAACTATCCCGTAAATGAGCTTATAACTTAAAACATTCATTATGAAAACTAGAAAATTTTTAGCAGTAGCAATTTTAGCATTAGGATTTGGATTTACATCATTTGCACAAAAATCTGTAATGGTTGGTGGAGCTGCAATGTATCCAAACAAAAATATTATTGAAAATGCCGTAAATTCAAAAGATCATACTACATTGGTTGCTGCTGTAAAAGCTGCGGGATTAGTAGAAACATTACAAGGAAAAGGTCCGTTCACCGTTTTTGCCCCAACAAATGAAGCATTTGCAAAATTACCAGCAGGAACTGTTGATACATTATTGAAACCTGAAAACATCAAAACATTGCAAACTATTTTGACTTATCATGTTGCTGCAGGAAAATGGAATGCTTCTGATATTGCAAAAGCAATTAAAGCAGGTAAAGGAAAAGCAACTATTAAAACCGTAAGCGGTGGTTCTTTAACGGCATGGATGCAAGGGAAAGACCTTTATATTAGCGACGAAAGCGGAAACAAAGCTAAAGTTACAATTGCTGACGTAAACCAATCTAATGGTGTAATTCATGTAGTTGATACAGTATTGTTGCCAAAAATGTAATACTGTACAAAGTCCCAATCATAAAAAATTCCAAATCCCAACTTTATAAATTGGAATTTGGAATTTTTTATGATTAGAATTTTAAAAGTTTAGCGTTTAGCTGTCAAAGTCGAGCCAACAGAAGCTGTAACAACACAGAAAACGGCTAATATTTCATAAAAATTCAGGTATTCCTGCAAGAATATAAAAGCACAAACTGAAGCTGCAGCAGGCTCTAAACTCATTAATATACTAAAAGTACGAGGAGGAAGCTGACCTAAAGCTTTCATTTCAAGAGTAAACGGAATAGCGCTTGATAAAAGTGCAAGCGCTACGCCCATTCCAAGAAGTTTTGGAGTCAGATTAGACAATCCGTTTTCATAAAAACCAAACGGAAGTATTAAAATTGCACCAAATAACATTCCGGTTGCAACTGCTTGACCGCCATGCATTATTTTAGAAACTTTTCCGCCTAAAACAATATAAGCCGCCCAAAGAGCTCCTGCCAATAAAGCAAATAAAACTCCTAGAGAATCGATACTATTATTAGACCAGGGCGCAATAAGTACAATCCCGATTGCTGCCAGTAAAACCCAGCAATAATCAATTAAACGTGTCGAACCAACTATAGCAACTACTAAAGGACCTATAAATTCTAAGGTTACGGCAAGTCCAATTGGGATTCTTTCTATTGCCATATAAAAAATCAAATTCATTGCGCCTAAAGCCAAACCATACGGAACAACAATTTTCCACTGATCAGCTGTGATTTGCTTTAAATTTGGTCTGTATGCGATCAGTAAAATTATAGCCGAAACTCCAATTCGTATTGATGCTGTTCCCGCAGCTCCAATTGCAGGAAATAAGGTTTTTGCAATTGCAGCGCCACATTGTACACTTACAATAGCCAAAAGTACTGCATAAACAGGCGGTATATTAAAATCTTTATTTTTCATGATAATTATAAAAAGGAGATAAGAAGAATGTAAATAAGAAAAGTGAATTCTTTTATCTCTTAGAAGAAAGTATTGTTGGAATTAATTCCAAACTATTTTAAAACATATTATATTATTGTAAAGCTCTTTTTGTGATAAAAGCCCGGTAACCAATAATTGCCATTTGCCATTTTTTTGCTTTCGAAATATCTAAACCTTGTTTCGTAAAACTTGGTAAAAGAATTTTGTTGATTTTGGCTAAAACTTTATACATGGTAGGTTAATTTTTGGCAAAGATATAAAAAAAGACCTTGCGATTAAGCAAAGTCTTTTGGTGATTTGGCATTGATTATTAAAAGGTTACTTGATATTTAAGACTCAGTTTTTATTTATGCCATTTTCTGCGTTTAATGTATTTTAAACTGTCTTTTTCTGTTAATTATGAATTTATTCAGATGAAATATAGCTTTTCAAAACAAAAGTCAGTGTTTCTGGACACTGGCTTTTGTTTTATTTTGCATTAAGATCTTTTATTATCCTTTTCAAATTTCTTCATGCTTTTTTCATGCAGCTTCATATTTTGTTCATACACTTTCATGTCTTTTTCAAATTGTTCCATCTTTTTTTCAAAATCAGCTCCAAATTGCAGGTCGATGTTAGCGCTGTATTTGTCCATTTCAACACTAAATTTTTCCATTGCAATTTCAAACTTTTCCATTTCCTTATCATAGCCACCTTCACGTTTAGCCATGATTTCATCTACTTGTTTTTCATAAGCATCCAATTGCGGTTGAAAAGCAGCCATTTTTTTATCAAATTCTGCCATTTTTTTGTCAAAATCTTTCATAGCCACTCTGTCCGAAGTGTTTCTTGGTGGCACAGGAGGTTTTGGCATTTTTGACATATTTGGCACTGGAGGAAGCTCTAAATCTTTTGGCAATACAGGCATTATCGGTGCAATGGGCGCTGGAGGTAATGCAGCTGTTGCAGGCGGTGTAGGAGGAACCGGCGGAGCAGGCATGTTCTGACCGTTATATTCTCTGACTTCAGCTACACGACTTTGATACTCAGTTGAGTTATCGCTTTCTGTATCTGTAACAATGCCAATTTTTTTTATGCCATTTTTTTCAGTTAAAACAGAAATTCCAAAGCTATCTATAGCTTCATCGCCATCAATTTGAATAGTTTGAACTTCTTCAGTTCCTTTTTTAATATTGATTTTGATTCCTATTAATTCTTTTTTAGAGTTTCTCTTTATATTAGAAACGGCAACATCTGCACCATGATCTTTTTTTAATTTTTCAGCAATTACTTTTAACTCCTGATCAGTGGTGTTTTTAGTAATGTTATAAACATCGTCTGAATCATTAGTTTGAGAAACTTCCTGAGGCTGGCTTTTTTCCTGAGCAATAGTTTTAATTTGAAACAACAGCACGAAAGCAATAAGTGCGGGAATTATAGCGTAATATTTCCAATAATTCCATTTTTTTGATTGATTTTTGTTTAACATGACAATTCGTTTTTTGATTAATGATTGATAAAAATGATTGGTGATTGCAACGCATGATTCGTGCGTTGTGATTTTTAAAAGCGTGTATTGGTAGGCTTTTTTGTCTGAAATTTTTTTGGCAGCTTCACTGTCAGCAATAAATTCAAGGTTTTGAAGAATCGCTTTTTTGTACAGCCAAATAATTGGATTGAACCAAAAAAGCACACAAAAAACTCTTGAAATCAAAACATCCATAGTATGATTTTGATCGCTATGCACTTTTTCATGCTCGATAATATTTTCTAATTCTGAAGCTGTATACATTGATGAGTTGTACACAATATAATCAAAATAAGAAAAAGGAGCAATATTCTCGCTAATATCTATGAATTTAAAATCAGCTTGTTGGTGAACTTTTTTTCCTTTTAAGACAGAATTTAAACTATAGAAATCAAGCGCAAATTTTATTATCAGAGCAAGAAAACCGATACTATAAATAGCAAGAACTACATAATTCCAGTTAATTTGAAAAGATTCCTGCTCAATCGCACGCGGAATATAAGCTCTTGAATAATCTATTGCAGACATTGTCACAGGAGTTGGATCGATCCAGACAATTTTGGTATAAACCAAAAATGGCAATACAACTGAAGTTATTAGTCCGGCAAGCAAGAACCATCTATTGCTATTGAAAAAAGTCTCTTTGCGTAATAATAAAAAATAAGCAAAGTAAAACAGTAGCAGTAATCCGCTTGATTTTGCGATAAAAATGAAAAGTGCTTCCATAACGTTATTTTACTTCAAGTGGAGTTTCGATCATAGCCAGGATTTCGCGTAATTCTGCCGCCGAAATTTTTTCTTCTTTAGCAAAAAATGAAACCATACTTTTATAAGAACTATTGAAATAATTGTCAATTGCTGTACTCATAAAACCTTTACTGTAATCTTCAATAGTTACAATTGGATAATATTGATGTGTATTTCCAAAAGCATTATGCCCCACATATCCTTTTTCTTCCAGATTACGAACAATAGTCGAAAGTGTATTGTAATGCGGTTGATCTTCAGTTATTTCTGTTTGGATCTCTTTTACAAAAGCTTTTTTAAGCTTCCATAAAATATGCATGATTTCTTCTTCTTTGTTGGTCAGCTTTTGCATAATTTTAGTTTTTAAATGCTGAAATTATTTTTTTGTTTCAATTAGAATAACTCCATTCGCACCTTCTTCTCCGTATTTCACTGTAGCTTCTGAGCTCTTAATAACCGTCATTGATTTGATAGTATTTGGATCAATAGAATTAGTGTCATCTTTGCTAAGATTCCCAATTACCACACCGTCAATGATATATAACGGATCCGAGTTTATTTTTATAGTTTGCTGACCGTTCTTATTGGTTATGGTAATATTTGTATTTACGTTTCCGTTTACGTTAGTGCTTACAGTAGTATTAGTAGCGTTACTAACATTGCAATCAGCTTTTGCGCTAGTATTAGAATTAATGTTAACATCAGTGTTAGTTTTAGAGTTTTGAACTTTTACGATTTCAATTTTGTTTGCTTTCTCACTAGAATCTGCAACTTTGTCATTTGCAACTAAGCTGATTTTTTTAGCGCCATCGTCATTTGTTGTGATCATGATTCCGCAATCTCTAATTCCTTTGTCACCAAGAACTTCGTATTCCTGAACTTGCTCAGAACCGCTTTTTGCGTGTAGTTTTATTGCGATTATTTCGTTTTGAGAATTTCGTTTTAATTCTGAAATTGTAAAATCAACATTGTGATTTAGTTTTAACTTTTCTGCAATAACTTTTAAGTCATGATCTGTACTTGTTTTTTTGATTTTGAAAATGTCAATCGCCCTAATTTCTTTTTTAGAAACCTTAACAGGTGTTTCTCTTTTTTCTTTTGCAATTACTTCTACCTGAAATAATAATACAAATGCCGCCAGAGCTGGAATTACCACATAATACTTCCATGAATTACTCTTTTTTGATTGATTTTTGTTTAACATAATGATTCGTTTTTTGATTAATGATTGATAAAAATGATTGGTAATAGCGAGACAATTCTCGTGTGTCGTGATTTTTAAAAGCGTGTATTGATATGCTTTTTTATCTGAAATTTTTTGAGCAGCTTCTTTATCAGCAATAAACTCAAGATTTTGAATAATTGATTTTTTATAAAACCACATTATAGGATTGAACCAAAACAAGATGCAAAATACTCTCGAAATAAGAACATCTACAGAGTGGTTTTGATCGCTGTGAACTTTTTCATGTTCCAGAATACTCTCTAATTCTGCTGCCGTATACATTGATGAGTTGTACACGATATAATCAAAGTAGGAGAAAGGAGCAATGTTCTCTTCTATATCTATAAATTTAAAATCGGCTTGTTGTTGTACTTTTTTACCTTTTATAATAGTGTTTAAACTGTAAAAATCGATTCCAAATTTGATTAGAAAGCCAATTAATCCAAGAATATAAACCGCTATAAAGACAATGTTCCAATTGATCTCAAAAGAGTTACTTTCTGCACTTAGTGAATGAAGCTCCGTATAATTCATATTCGAAAGCGGAGTAGGATTAATCCAGACAACTTTGGTATAAACCAAAAACGGCAATACAACAGAAGTAATTAAACCTGCCAATAAAAACCATCGATTACTATTGAAGAATGTTTCTTTGCGTAATAAAAAGATATAGGCACAGAAAAACAAAAGTAATAATCCGCTTGATTTTGCTATAAATATAAAAAGTGCTTCCATAAACGATTATTTTTCTTCTTTTGGAGATTCAATCATAGCAAGGATTTCTCTTAATTCGGCTGCAGAAATTTTTTCTTCTTTAGCAAAAAAGGAAACCATATTTTTATAAGAACTATTGAAAAAATTATCAATAGCGGTATTCATAAACTTTTTACTGTAAGCTTCAAGCGTTACTGCAGGATAATATTGATGTGTATTTCCGAAGGCATTATGTCCCACAAAACCTTTTTCTTCAAGATTACGAACAATCGTCGAAAGCGTATTGTAATGCGGTTGATCTTCGGTAATTTCTGCTTGGATTTCTTTTACAAAAGCTTTTTTAAGCTTCCATAAAATATGCATGATTTCCTCTTCTTTATTGGTTAACTTTTGCATGTTTTCTAATTTTAATTCAAACCTACAACTATTTTTCTAGTTACGCAACTATAAAACTAGTTACTTAACTAAAAAAAGCGTTTGAATATTATTTTTGAATAAAAAAATTGCTTTTAAGACCTTTAAAATTGGGATGAGAGCGAGTTGAGTTTTTTTTCTATAAATATTTTAGTTTGTGAAAGTGGGAAAGAAAATGGAACGCAGATGACATGGATTCGCTAAAGCGAAAACGCGGATTTTGACGGATTTTTTATTTTATTCTTTATCGAAATGAAAATTTAACCGCAAAGCACGCTAAGTTTTTTATCTATAATATGTATACAAACGCAAAGTTCGCAAAGCTTTATCTAAATATAGCTTTGCGAACTTTGCGTTTACTAACCACAATTTAAAACAAAATAACTTTTGCGTGCTTTGCGGTTAAATTTATATCGAATAGAAAGATCTAACTAATTCTCTCATTATATAGCGCTTTCTTAATCCAAAAACAGCACAGAGTTGCAAAAACTCCAATACACGCCATGAAGAGCCAATTGATTTGATATCCTAAACGAGAAATAATCTCGAAACCAACTTTCGAACTAACAATATGAGCCAGACTAAAACTCATTGTATAAAGTGCCATATATCGACCTTCTTGTCCTCGTGGCGCTCGACTTAGCGCAAAAGCATTAGAAAAAGGGAAGGTAAGGATTTCGCCAATCGAAATACAAATCATGCTTATAACCAAAATTCCTGCCCAAACATTAATTAGTAACAGAAAGAAACTTAATGCCATAACAAATGATCCGAGGATTATAATTCTTATTTTCGGAAAGCCTTTTCTTTCCATAAAACCAACCGTTGGCATTTCTAAAGCAAAGATTAAGAGTCCGTTTAAAGTCATTAATAATCCCGTTTGAAATTCGCTTAAGCCAAATTTCTCGTTATGATATAAAGGTAGCGTTGTAAAAAGCTGGAAGAAAATCATTGCCGTAACAAAACTTACAAACAAAAAGACCCAAAAGATTTTATCATGAAATACTGATTTTATTTCAGCTGCGCTTTCGATTTTATCTTCATGAACGACTTTTTTCTTCTCCTTAACTAATAATGCAAATATTGAAATAGAGATAATACACGACGCTCCATCAACCCAGAATAAACCCGAATATCCAATTCCCATAATGATCAAACCTCCCAAAGCTGGTCCTGCAGCAAAACCAAGATTTACCGCCAAACGCACCAAAGTCAATGCTCGTGTTCTGTTTTCGGGTTTTGCATAAGCGCCTAACGAAACAAACATTGCCGGTCTGAACATATCTGCAATCGTCATTAAAACAAACATTGCGAAGCACAATGCCCAAAATGTAGTAACATATTGTATAAGGAACATGGAGATTCCTGATGTAAATAAGCTAAAAATCATGATTTTGTAGAATCCAATTTTGTCGGATAATTTACCGCCTAACCAAGAACCTAACATTGATCCAAGTCCAAAAGCTACCATTATCCAACCAACTTGATTATAAGTAAATTGAAGATCTTCTTTTAAATATTTTGACAAAAAAGGAAGCACCATTGTTCCGGCGCGATTGATAAAAGTAACAATTGTAAGTATCCAAATTTCTCTTGAAAATCCTTTAAAGTTGTTGATGTAATGGTTAAAAGCAGTTTTGAGCATTATAAATAAGTTATTTGCAACAAAGTTAGGAAACTTTGTCACGTATAGTGGTTGTCGCATTGTTACTTTTAAACTATTTTTGCTGAAAATTTCTAAGATGAAAAATGCTATCGTACTTGCTTTAATATTGGCTTTTAATTTTGGCTTTAGCCAAAAGAAATTTGACCAGAATGATGCGAAAAAATTTCAGGACAAAATTAACTCAGAATATGCTGATGCTAAGACAAGTCCGTTAATGGCTGAAGATTTAAAGAACTTTAAAACTTTGGATTTCTTCCCAATTTCCGGTAAATATTTTGTTGTTGCAAAATTTGAAAAAGCGAAAGATGAGAAAGTTTTCGAAATGAAAACAACAGGAACAAGAACGCCAAAATATATAAAATACGGGACATTATATTTTGCTTTAGACGGCGTTGATTTGAAGTTAAATGTGTACCGAAATATTGAACTTTCGAAAACAAAAGAATATAAAGATCATTTATTCTTGCCATTCTCAGATTTGACAAGCGGTAAAGAGAGTTATATTGGAGGAAGATATATTGATTTAAAAATCCCGAAAGGAAACACAATTGCAGTAGATTTTAATGAGGCTTACAATCCTTATTGTGCTTATAATCATAAATATTCATGTCCGTTGGTTCCTTTAGAAAACGATTTGAAAGTCGAAATTAAAGCGGGTGTAAAAACTTTTCATTAATGGAATTATTTAATTTTCATACGCATCAATTTACAAATCAACCCAATATTTTAGAATTGGTTAATCAATATCCGCAAGAATTTGATGCTACAATTCCGTTTTATTCGATTGGAATTCATCCTTGGTATATAAAGGAAGATCAAATTGATGCCGATTTGAAAATTATAGAAGAAAAATTGCAAACCAAAAATTGTCTTGCAATTGGAGAATGTGGTTTAGATAAACGAATCGAAGTTCCGCTAGAAAAGCAAATTTTCGTTTTTGAAAAACAATTGGCTTTAGCCGAAAAATATAAAAAGCCTGTTGTAATTCATTGCGTTGCAGCTTTTCAGGAAGTGATTGCAATTAAAAAGAAATTGAAGATTTCGGTTCCGATGATTATTCACGGTTTTTCTAAAAATAGTCAAATTGCCGAACAGCTTATTAAAGCAGGATTTTATATTTCGTTTGGAAAATATTTACTTAGAAATCCGGAATTAAAATCGGTTTTTCTAAATGTACCAAATGATCGATTTTTTCTGGAAACAGATACAATTGAAGAAGGAATTAGCCAGGTTTATGATTTAGCATCAGAATATAAAAACATAACAATCAAAGAATTGCAAGAGATTATTTCAAGTAATTTTAAAAGTGTATTTGAGAGGTAATTTGACTTTGTCACCCTGAGCGAAGTCGAAGGGCATTCCAATTGGACGCTAGGTTTCGACTTCGCTCAACCTGACAGGCAGTGAAACCTGAAACGAAAAAAGTAAAAAGAAATTAAACAAAAGAAACAAAATTAAGATATGGCAGAGTGGACAGAAAGAGCCGAGCTTTTATTTACTAAAGAAGGATTACAAAACCTACAGAATTCAAATGTTTTGGTTGTAGGTTTAGGTGGCGTTGGATCATTTGCAGCTGAATTTTTGGCAAGAGCCGGAGTAGGAAGCATGACAATTGTAGATGGAGATGTGGTAGATATCACGAATATTAACAGACAATTACCAGCTTTGCATTCGACTGTTGGTCAGCCAAAAATTACAATTGTTGGAGATCGCTTAATGGATATTAATCCGGAATTGAAATTAACTCGCGTTCAGGAATTTTTATCTCCAGAAAGAGCTTTTGAAATTGTTACTCCAGAGTTTGATTATGTTTTGGATTGTATCGATAGTATTACTCCGAAATTAAATTTGATTATCGCTGCAAAACGCAAAAGAGTAAAAATCATAAGCAGCATGGGCGCTGGTGGAAAAATGTTGGCTTCAAAAGTAAAAGTAACAGATATTTCTAAAACGATAAACTGTTATTTTTCTAAAACTATCAGAAAACGTTTAAAAGTTGAAAAAATCAACAAGTTAAAAGTAGTTTTCTCTTCAGAAATTCAAGACGAAAAAAGCTTGAAATTGACAGATGGTAAAAATTTCAAAAAATCATTCTACGGAACCAACAGTTATATGCCAGGATTATTCGGCCTTCATGTTGCCGAAACAGTAATTAGACATTTACTTGCTAAAGAATAGTTTGTAAGGTTCTAAGGTTCTGAGATGCTAAGTTACTAAGTTTGCAACTGAAAATCGGAAAATCTTAGAGCCTTGAAAAATGTTTCAAGTTCAAATCTGATAAACTTTGTCAAACTTTAAAACTTTGACAAAGTTTTCGCAACCAAAGAATAATTACAAAATAAAACAAGCAAGATTATCCGGTTCCAAAAGAAAACCTTTGAACCTTTGTACCTCAGAACCTTAGTACCTTTTAAAAAAATGATTAAAACAGTAATTTTTGACATGGATGGTGTAATAGTAGACACTGAACCAGTTCACCGTTATGCTTATTACAAACAATTTTCGGAATTAAATATTACAGTAGGCGAGGAGATGTACACTTCGTTTACCGGATTTTCGACTCGCAACACATTTCAGGCTTTGAAGGGATTTTTTCCGACTATAGAGCATGAAGTAGAAGATTTGATTCAGAGAAAGAGAACTATTTTTAATGATGCTTTTGATACCAAAGAAGATTTGTATCTATTAGATGGCGTAGAAGATTTGATTAAAGATTTGTACGCTAACGGAATACAATTGATTTTAGCTTCTTCGGCTTCAAAAGTTACGATAGAGCGTGTATTTACGAAATTTAATTTGCACCAATATTTTACAGATATTGTAAGTGGTGAAGATTTTCCGCAATCGAAGCCAAATCCAGCGATTTTTGTGCACGCAGCTTCATTGTCAAAAGCACCAAAAGAAAATTGTATCATCATAGAAGACAGCACAAACGGAGTAAAAGCGGCAAAAGCAGCAGAAATTTATTGTGTTGGCTATAATAGTCTTCATTCTAAATTGCAAGATCTGTCTGATGCTGATTTAATTATTAATCATTTTAACGAATTAAACGCACAAAAAATATCACAATTAGGTGCTTGAATTATATAAAATTTAACATTTGTTACCTAATTGAATTTGTAAATTTGAACAAATAAAATAAACTCACACATGAAAAAACTACTTATTGCATTAGCCATTATTTTGGCTCCTTTTGCTACAGAAGCACAAATAAAAACCCCACAAGCGAGTCCGAAAGGCTATATTAAGCAAACAGTTGGTTTGACTGATGTTGAAGTTACCTATTCAAGACCAGGCGCCAGAGGTAGAGCAGTATTTGGTAATTTAGTTCCGTTTGGTAAATTATGGAGAACTGGAGCTAATGAAAACACAATCATCAATTTTAGCGATGATGTTGTGATTGATGGTAAGACTTTAAAGAAAGGAAAATATGCAATTTATACTATTCCTAAAATCGAAAGCTGGGAAGTTATTTTTTACCTTTCTACTGATAACTGGGGATTGCCAGAAAACTGGAGCGATGCATATGTTGCTTTAAGAACTACTGTAAAAGAAAATGCTTTACCAACTCCTGTTGAGACTTTTACAATTGGAATCAATGGTTTAGATCCAAACTTTGGATATTTAGAAATGGCTTGGGAAAACTCTCATGTTGCTTTAAAATTCGAAGTTCCAACTGCAAAAACTGCTACAGCTAGCATCGAAAAAGTATTAGGCGGACCAAGTGCAAATGATTATTTTGCTGCAGCTCAATATTTATTTCAATCTAACGGAAATATCGAAAGCGCTAGAACTTATGTAGATAAATCTTTAGATATGAGTACTGAAAAACCATACTTTATCTTAAGATTAAAATCTCAGATTCAGGCAAAACAAGGTGACAAAAAAGGAGCTGTTGAAACTGCAAAAGCATCACTTGCTGCTGCAGAAGCTGCTAACAATCAAGATTACGTAAAACTAAATAAAGATAGTATCGCTGAATGGAGCAGATAATAATTGTTTAGAATTATTAAATTCCAAATTTTAGAAAATCCAAATTCCAATTAATATTGAGATTTGGATTTTTTTTTTGCTCGTTTTTTTGTCATCTCACTAGTAAAGCTTTGTCAAAGTTTTAAACTTTGACAAAGATAAAACACCATAAACTCGACAAAGTAAGCCCAATAATTGTCATTGCGAGGAACGAAGCAACCACACTAAAAAAAAACACGAATCGAATTCAGCAAATGAGATTGCTTCGTTCCTCGCAAAGACTAATCTTTGTCGAGCTTCTTGTGTGATTTCTCCCTTCGCTCGAAATGACAATATTGCGCTTAATATTTGTTTTTAAAATAAAATAGACAGACTTGTCTGTTTGTATTGCTTTTATTTATACATTTGTATTATTAATTCATTACAAATGCAACCAAAAGAAAGAATTTTAGATACAGTTTCAGTTTTATTCCACAAGCAGGGATATAGTGCTACGGGAATAAATCAGATTATTGACGAGGCAAAAGTGGCGAAAGCGAGTTTCTATCAACACTTTAAATCTAAAGAAGATTTATGTGTGGCCTTTTTGAATCAGCGTCATGATTTTTGGTTTGGACAATTAGAGAAATTTGTTTTAAATGAAAAAGACTCAATATCAAAGGTTGTGGCTTCTTTTGATTTTTTGATATTTATGAATCAGAAAGAAAACTTTAGAGGTTGTAGTTTTTTAAACATACTTTCTGAAATTTCTTCGGATAATGTAAAAATTCTAAGTGTAATTCAAAGCCATAAATCTGATCTTAGAAATTATTTTAAAAACCTGATTAATAATGAGCTCACAGCAGATCATGTTTATTTGCTTTTTGAAAGTTGTATTATTGAAAGTCAGTTGTTTAAATCTAACGATCTTATAGAACAATCAAAAAAAATCATTCAAACTTTAATTTTATAAAAATGGAACAGAAATTACCATTGCCACCTTTCACGTATAAAACGGCATTAGAAAAAATTCAATTAGCAGAAGACGCCTGGAATAGTCAAGATCCGGAGAGAGTTTCAAAAGCTTATACTGTAGACAGCGAATGGCGAAATAGAGACCAATTTGTAAACGGAAGAGAAGAAATAGTTCGTTTCCTGACTAAAAAATGGGAAAAAGAAAAAAACTATAAATTAAAAAAAGAATATTGGGCACATACCGATAACAGAATCGCCGTTAGATTTGAATATGAATATCAAAACGCCGAAGGAAATTGGTTTAGAGCTTACGGAAACGAAAACTGGGAGTTTGATGCAAACGGTTTAATGCAAAAAAGATTTGCCAGTATAAATGATCTTGCGATTAAAGAAGAAGATCGAAAATTGAGATAATTAATTTAAACTTGGTGGTTCCGGTATTTTGATATTTCGCTTAATCTTTTTCACAATTAAAAGATAAAACGTAATTCCGCCCAGAATTATGAGTAAAGCAATTTGTAATTGTCCCAGGCTATTGTTTTTATTATACATTGCATTAGCGCTTGCCAATTTTGCTTTTCCTTCCTGAATTTGTATTTGTGATAAAGATTCTAATGTTGTTAAAGCTTGCTGACTCAAAGCAACAATTTTGCCCCAATTTTTACTGGCAACATGATTGTTTATTTCTTTGCAGGAAATCAAAAAAATATCAAAATACTGTTTTTCTTTATTTGTTAAAACTGTTTTAGCATACAAATCATCAATATTATGAATGATGTCCAGCGTATGAATAATTTCGTCTTTTTTAGTATTGTCGCTTAGATCTAATTTTTCGGCTTCGGCTTTTATGAAATGTAGCTCTTTAGAATATTGAAAGATATAATGCGCGACAACTAATCGATCATTAAAAATGGCATTAATATTTTCGTTTACATTTTTCGAATTTTGAAGTGTGTTAAAATTTCCAAGCAAAATTATAAGCATCACAACAAGCAAAATGTAAGCAGCTTTGGTTTTATTGCTGTATTTTTTTAAATCCTTCATAATGATGCATTTTAAAATTGATTTATAAAGCAAGTTCTCAAATAAGCTTATTAATCAAGAAATTATTCAAATCTATTTTGAGAGTATCCCAACTTTTAGCGTTTTCTCAATATTTTTTATAGAAGCAATTGGCGCAATTTTTATGCTTTTATTTCCTTTTTGAACATAAAAATAATAAATGCTATTGGTGCTAATAAGGTAAATTTGCTCAGATT
This sequence comes from Flavobacterium sp. 9, assembly GCF_002754195.1. Classification (NCBI taxonomy): domain Bacteria; kingdom Pseudomonadati; phylum Bacteroidota; class Flavobacteriia; order Flavobacteriales; family Flavobacteriaceae; genus Flavobacterium; species Flavobacterium sp. 9. Next base: position 6,273,865 of record NZ_PEEU01000001.1, on the reverse strand, counting down.
CACCACTATTATAATTTAAAGTATAATTGTAATCTACCTTATTATTCTTGATTCGACGCATATTATCATAGCCACCGGCAAGTCCAGTTCCAATGAAAAATGACAATAATATGACTGCAAAAATTTTGAAAGAAGCATACATGTAATAATTTTTAGTTTCTTGTTCAGATAATCCTTCAGTAGATTTTAAATCGAATTTTTTTTGAACTTTTTTATTGTCTTTGTATTTTAGAAATATTTTTGGCAAATAAAAATGAAATAGAAAAAGAGCTACTATAAAACACAGAGTTATTGGATTTGAGGTAAACTCCGCAATTGGACTAATCAAAATGTCCATGATCGTTGAGTATTTCAGAATATTTATTCCTAATTGATAATAAAAGATGCTCTCTTTGAGTATTCCTAATATTACAAGATAAATGTAACCTAGGGGAAGTAGTTTTTGTATTTCCTCTGAATATTTCATTAAATGGTTTGTTTTTGGCGAATACTAAAATAGTACTTTTTTATTACAAATATTCAATAGATGTATTACAAAGAAAATTATTGTTTTTTATTTTGATTAATTAATGTCATCGTTTGTTTATTTACAATTTCAGCTGCTTGAGTTAGAAATCGTGGATTTGTACATTCCCCATAACTTATATAAACGATATGATCGTCGTCTTCGAGATTTTGGTTTCTCTTTTCTGCTTCCAGATAAATATCCATTCCCATCGTTAATATAACAGGAATTCCTTCATGATAAAGTTGCGTCGCAATTCCTATTAATCGATCCTCAGCAATTTGCTGTATTTCCTTATCCTCGTATACCAAAAGCATCATACAATACATAAGAGAACAGAGTTTTGTATTTTTAAAAGCGGGATACTTTTCTAAAATTTCAGCTCCCTGATTTATGTTCTCAAAGCATTTTGCGTAAAGTTGAGAAGAGATTGAATTGCCTATAGTTCCTTCATCCTCAACGAGATTTTGACTTTGAATTTGGGCAGAAAAATAAAGTGATAAAATCAGAATGAGTTTTTGAAACATAACCGTTTTATTTTAAGATATAATTTTCGAAAGGCATTATCTTTCTCTAATTTGAATTTTACACCTTCTTTATAACCAATTGGAAATGTGGGACTTTTGATACCAAATGGCCCCGCGTGATCCTCATTATAATATAATTCATCATCGTCATCACTATATCTTCCAGCACATAGAAGATTAAAAGTTGTAGTTTTTCTACTTGATTTCAGAACATTTATATCAATCCAAATTGGAACTTTATTCTTTCGATAAAGCAAATCAATTACTTCAATATCGGTTAAATTTAATTTTATAATTCCTTCGTCTTCAGGGTAAATATCAAACTTAGCATCATTATCATGGTTTGAGGAAGTAAAGATCACATTGTATTTAAAATTTGGTTGCAGTTTATTCAAAACATAACGTTCAGCAAAATCAATTGCTATAAAACTGGCATTTTTTAAACGGAATGAGAACTCTTGTTTTTTCATTTCTTAAATGTTCTAATATTAGAAATTCTACAATTTAAAATAATCTAAAATATTCTTTACTGAACTTTCGATAAGTCTAATATTTTTGAATTTACAGATTCGACTAAAATTAATTCAATTTGTTCTTGTATTTCAGGAAGTTTGTTTGCCGTCTTTAAAGCCAATATTATTGGTTTTATTTCATTTTTATATATTTCAACAGTCAAATTATCACATTTTGATTCTCCGTATCTTAAATATTGAAAAACATCACTAACTCTATTTTCATTATTAGACTCTAAAGCTTCTTTAATTGCAGAAATTCTATTCCATTTTTTGCCATTTTCTTTCCACCATTTTTTGACATTTAGCGAAAGATTTTTTCTGTATTGTGCGGTTCTTTCTTCGATGGTTTTGTTTTTCCAATCTAATTCATAGTTCCCGTTTTTTATATAATTATTATAGTTTTCTTTCGAAAGCTTCATTAATTTTTCATCAGTTACATCAAGATTTTTATAGCCAAAATCTTGAAACGTTAGATTTTCAAGCAACCAACCTGATCGAATAGCAATCCAATCTATGTTATATGGCAAATACTGTCCGTGACCATAAAATTTTGTAGTTCCTGGGTAAATTAGGTCAGTAGTACCTGTTAATTTTGAAAAAGCAGTGTCTTTTAAAAGTAGAATTAATTCAGGAATAATAGCTTTTTGGTAATTTTCAAGCTCTTTTTTAGCTGGATAAATATTTCCGTAAAATGAGCTTTTCTTAAACTCAACAAACAAGCTATCTATTTTAACTGAGTTACTTTTTTGAGCATTAACGCTTAGAAATATTGAAGTAAAAACAAAAGTAAAGTAACGTTTAATTTTCATAATTTTTTAAATTAATGATTAGAAAATATTAAAATCCGTAAGCTTCAATTCTAGTCTTATATTTCTTTTTTTCAATAACCCAGATAATCTCATAACCTCCGGCACCATCACTATTGGAAGATTGGATGTATAAGATATCATTTATTTTATCATAATTTATTTGAGAGTTGTATAAACTGGGTTCGTATAAATTTCTTAAAGCCTCATTTGGTATTGGTACTTTTATATTATTTATTTGAACTTCTATACTTTTATATTGTCTTTTAGGGATTTCTCCATCTGTTCCTAAAAAATCCAAATCATCTATTTTTGTAAGGATTCTTGAATCTTCTTTTAGAAACTGCAATTTATGCTTCTCTTTAACGAAAGGACTTTCGGTTATTTTAACTTTTACATTTGGACTATAAAATAAAACTTCTGTGACTTGATCTAATTTTAAAGGGATATTTGTAAAATCACTTATGAATTTAATTTTGCCTTTATAAATATATCCGTTTAATTCTTTTCCGTTTTTTTTATAATCAATATTTGCCCAATTCCCTTTTGGTTCAAAATAATAAACTATAAATCCATTATTGAGTTTGTCTGAAATATTATTAGCTATTTCTCCTGAACTTCGAACATTAACATACCCATCAGAATCCTTAACAATTGCAAATTGCGAATAGGAAAAGCTCAGGTTTAGTAAAAACAGAATACATAAAACGTTTTTCATAAAGATTTTGATTTACTCCAAAACAACTTCCTCAGAATCCGGTTCATTTTTGAAAAACGCAACTTGCATTATTAAAGCAAGAATAATAGTTAACATTGCGCCAATAAAATTCAGCCATAGATAACCTAGTTTTTCTTCTTTGTAAATCATGAAATAATAGATTACAAAAATGGTTGTCTGACTTATAATAGCACTGTAAAACATCGCTTTTGCCTTTACTCGACGAAGGTAAAATCCAACAAGGAAGATTCCTAAAACGGTTCCGTAGAAAATAGATCCAATGATATTTACTAACTGAATTAAATTCTCGAATAAAGTTCCGACGCAAGCGAAAAGTATCGCTACAACTCCCCAGAATAAAGTGAAGAACTTAGTTGCATTTAGATAATGTTTCTCTGATTTTTCGGTTTTCAGATTTCGTTTATAAATATCAATTGCGGTTGTAGAAGCAAGAGCATTTAATCCCGAAGCGGTTGATGACATTGCTGCCGAAAGAATTACCGCCAATAATAAGCCAATAAGTCCTTTTGGTAAATAATGCAGAATAAAATGAAAGAACACGTAATCTTTATCATTCGTTTCGCTTGTGCTGTCAGCTTTTAGAATAATTTCTTTGGCGCGATCGCGCAAATCTTTTTCTTTGTTGGATAATGTAACCAATTCTTTTCGCAAAATTGGATTGTCAAAATCCTGATTCAGCTGATCGATATACAATAAGTTAATTACTTTTTTATCTTCTGAAAGCGTGCTTAATTTCTTTTCTAAAGCGTGATATTCTTCTTTATAAGCCGATTTTTCAATGACAATTTTATTATTCGGATTGAAGTTTAAAGGAACTGGATTGAATTGAAAAAACACAAAAACCATAACTCCGGTTAGCAGAATAAAGAATTGCATTGGCACTTTTAAAAGTCCGTTCATGATTAATCCCATTTGGCTTTCGCGAACTGATTTTCCGGATAAATAACGACCAACTTGCGATTGATCTGTTCCAAAATAGGCGAGGGCAAGGAAAAAACCTCCGGTAATTCCACTCCAAAAAGTATATTTTTCTTCGGGATCAAAAGAGAAATCTACGATGTTCATTTTATCATTTGCACCGGCAATATGCAATGCACTGGTAAAAGTCATATCGTTTGGCAAGTAATGTAAAATCAGGAAAAATGTGATAAACATTCCCGACATGATCACAAACATTTGTTGTTTTTGGGTTACGTTTACAGCTTTTGTTCCGCCTGAAAAGGTGTATATAATCACGAGAACACCAATCATAACGTTCATTAAGGTTAAATTCCAACCTAAAAGCGCTGATAAAATAATGGCTGGAGCGTAAATGGTTAATCCGGTTCCTAAACCTCGTTGTACCAAAAATAGAATTGCTGCGAGTGAGCGTGTTTTTAAATCGAATCGCTTTTCCAGAAATTCGTATGCTGTAAATACTTTGTTTTTATGATATAACGGGATAAATGTCAAGCAAATAACAATCATAGCAATTGGCAATCCAAAATAGAATTGTACAAATCCCATACCGTCGTGATAAGCTTGTCCCGGTGTCGAAAGAAATGTAATGGCGCTGGCTTGTGTGGCCATTACCGAAAGTCCTACGGTATACCAAGGCGTTTCGTTATTGCCTAAGATAAAATCTTCGACATTTTTACTTCCTTTGGTTTTCCAGGAACCGTACCCAACAATAAATAAAAGTGTAACAATTAGTACGATCCAATCAAATAGTTGCATAAGTTATGAGTATAATTGCATGATTAAGAAAAAAATCAAAATGTAAATTGCATTGGCTACCAAAACATAAGTGTAGCTTTTTTTCCATTTTTTTACTTTTTTAGCTTCCATTGTGAATGTTTTATTTCTTTAATTCTGGTTTTGGAGCTTCTATTGGCTGCTTTAAGGAAATCATGTTAGACAATAGTCTATAGGCACCTGCAACTCCTTCTGGTAATTCTCTAAAAAAGCTTAAACCGGTGTAAATATAGTATCCTTTTCCATATGGCGCTACCAATAATGCTCCATCTTTAGGAGATTCTCCTTTGTCATGCGACGATAGAATAGGAGTGAAGGCAGGATCGTATTGATCTGGATAATATAAACCTTGTTCTTGTTTCCAGCCTTCAAAATCTTTGGTACTGATTTTATTTGGTACATTCAAAATTGGATGATTTGGCGCCAGAAAAGTAACTTTTGCATTTTCTTCGGTTACACGATCATTTGAGATTTTTAATGAATATGGTGCAATTTGTTCGGTTACGGTTTTACCGGGAGTATTGTATTGCACAATCATGTTTTTCCCACTTTTCACAAAATTAAAAAGTATATTTTGCTTGTTTGCCAGAGCGTTTACGGTATTATAAGCGCGAACTCCGGTAATCACGACATTAAAAGAATCTAATTTCTCAGGCGTGATTTCTTCTGGTTTTATAATTGAAACTTTATAGCCCATTTGCGCTAAACTTTCCGGAACTTCGTCGCCAGCGCCCATAATATAAGCGATTGCATCTCCGTTTGTTTTTAGATCAATTCTAATACATTTTGATTCAGCAGGTTTCAAAACCATTTGTTTGGTAATATGCGGATAATCAATAATAGTCTGGTCTTTATCAAAACGTTTATTGTCTACAATTGCAATGCTTTTTGCAACAACTTCTTCAGGATTTACGGGCGGTGTAACTTCAAAATAAAAGATTTGCTCGTTTCCTTTTTTCTCTAATGTAAACGGAATTTCTTTTGGTGAAACATCCCAGCTTTTCGGCAATTCTAATTGTAAATTTCCTTTAATTCCGTCCTTTCCGGCACGAACTTTTACAGGAACCATTTTACTTTTGGTAGTTCCAAATATTAGTACTTTTTCCAGAACTGATGTTGTAACTTCTGGAACTATATCCAGGAAATTATACATTTCGCCTTTTACACCGTCGTTATATTTGTAAACAACTGTGCGCTCAAACGGAATTTCGATTCCGCTTATTTTTACATTAAAAACAACTTTTACTTGCCTTATAATATCCGGTATTCCAATGTTTTCCTGATTAGAAACGGTATACATTCCAACCGTTGCTTTTTCTTTTAACCAATAAGGTTGCGTATATTCAATATTCTCAGGAATTTGAATATTAAGAGTTAATCTTTGATCGTTATTGTTTTTTAATGCAATATTTTGAGCTGTATTTTTATTGTCCGGTAATGACGTTATATTGATCAATTGCATTTCTACAGGCGATCTGTTAATTGCTTCAATACTAACTTTAATTGTACTTCCGGGAGTTGCTTCTTGTTCAGAGGCTGCAGCTTCAAGATACAATCCTGAACACGATGCGATTATGTTTTTTACAGCAGCAGCTTTTAAAGGTTTCCAATGATCATCGTCTAAAGCTTCAATCATTGAATACACTTTTACTAAATCAGGAATACTTGCAGATGGATTGCTAAAATCATATTTAGAGATAATTTTAGTAATTAAATCACCAATAGGTTTTCCGTTTTTAACACGATTCCATGAAGTGTCGATTCCGTCAAATAAATTATCACGGTCAATAGGACTGTCTCCTTTTATAAGTTCAAGATATTCGGTTTCCTGACCACGAGCTCCGGTACTTCCAAAACCTTGTGATTGATGACGACTACGGCTTAAAGCAGCAATTTCCTGATTTGATTTTCCAATTCCGGTATAATAAACGCCAGTTTCTAATCTTGTAAATTTTGATTTATCGGCAGCATCAAACTTTTCCTGACTTCCATAAAACCACCATGAAGGATTGAAAAATGTGCGTTTTACTTGCCAGGGTTTTACATATTTTAATTGTTCCGGATATATTTTAGGATCGTTTGTAAGCTTAAAACTTTCGACGCTCAACATTGCCGATGATGTATGGTGTCCGTGCGTTGTTCCTGGCGAGCGATGATCAAAACGATTTATAATTACGTCAGGCTGAAATTTTCGAATAGTCCAAACCACATCAGAAAGAACTTTGTCTTTATCCCAAATTTCTAAGGTTTCATCTGGATTTTTGGAATAACCAAAATCATTTGCACGCGAAAAAAACTGTTCTCCGCCATCAATTTTTCTGGCTTCGATTAATTCCTGAGTTCTTATTACGCCAAGTAATTCGCGCAATTGCGGACCAATTAAATTTTGACCTCCATCGCCACGAGTCAAAGACAAATATCCGGTTCTTGCATTCATTTCGTTTGCCATATACGAGATCAAACGCGTATTCTCGTCGTCTGGATGTGCTGCCAAATACAAAACAGAACCTAAAAAATTTAATTTTTTGATTTGATTGTAAATTTCTACAGAACTAGGTTTTTGTGGTTGTTGTGCAAAAGAAAAGGAAATTCCTGTTAGAAAAATAAGAAGAATTTGTATTTGAATTTTTCGCATAGCGTAGTTAAATGTTTTGAAAGAGCTTCAAAAGTAGTAATTATATCTTTGAACAGTATTTAAATGAAATGTTAATGTTTGGTTATTGATTAGCTTTTTTAAGAAAAACGATTCAAAAAAAAAAGCTGCCAGATCAAATCTGGCAGCTTTTAAGATAATTTGATTTAAAAAATTAAATCAAGCGGTATTTCCTAGGATTACAGAAACTATTTCAATTTGTTCTCTGTGTCTTTATAGTTTCCTGTAATAGTTACATTGCTGTTTTTGGTTACTTTTCCATAAATAGTAATTGACGAATCGTTACCAATAAAATTGATTTTCGCACCACTATTTAATCTTAAATCTCCCCAAATTACTACAGTACCTTCAATTTGCAATAAGGCATTACTATTTATAATTAATTCTGTTGGATTTTGTTGTTGGTATTTCCCCTGAGCCATAGTTCCTCTCATGTTGAAAGTTCCTCCGCTATTTAAAGTTACACCATTTTGAATCGTGATTGAACCACAATGTGTTAATACAGCACCTGAATTTACCATTACTGAACTAATTGCAGTAGAACCTGAATATGATTTAATTTCGTTTGAATTTAAAATCAGATTTTGTCCTTGATTATAAGTTCCGTATCCTGTACAACCTGCAAAAGTAGTGTTTGGTTTTTCCATTTTAATGATTTTCAAACCACCTTTTCCACTTGCAACATAGATATAATCGCCACTAGATTTTACATAGTTTGATGAACCTACGATACCAACCGTTCCTAATAAACTAAGTTGAGAACCTGTTTTATAAACATTTAAACCAGCTGCACCATTTGCAACAAATGTATATCCATCGTTTACAGAAACTGCATTTGTAACATTATCTTCGCCTGGAGCTGCCAATGGAATACTTTGAAGTTTAGAACCACTATTGATGTCATAAACACCTAAACCATTATATCCTTCAGAAACTAATAATTTTGTGCCGTCAAAATCCATTGTTCTTTTTGCAGCGCTAACATCTGTAGAAGTTGTGAAGCTTTTTTGCAAAGAAAGAGTAGATTCATTATAGATATTTACGCCTTTTGTTCCGCTTAGCGTAACAATTTTATCTCCACTAATCGCTACAGAACGTAAATCTTCTACAGTTACTTTTCCTGAAACAGCTTTAGACGAGTTGTTTATTTTAAACAAACTTCCCTGATCTCCGGTTACGGCAAAATAAGAGCTTGAATTTGCAGCAACATCTGTAGTTACTTTCCCTTCAAGATTTGTGATTGTATAGTTATCCGTAAGCAAACCTGAACTCAATTGCATTGTTATAACAATTGAAGGATTTGTTAGCTCCGGCTTTTTATCAATATCTGTTGCAGCACCAATAATTAAGCTTCCGTTTGAGTACGTAAGTGATGTAATATCTGTATTTGCAATTAATGCAGATGTAATTAATTTTGGCTTATAAGGATCAGAAACATCAATAACGTCAATCGCTCCTGAATAAACTTCGCCCATCATTGTATAAGCAACATAAGCAAAATTACCGTTTACAGCAACGTGATTTGCCTGCAAAGTTCTTCCGTTACTATCTTTTGGCGGATTTACTTCGGCTATTTGCACTAATGGCAAAGCATCTGTTGCTGCTTCACTGCGTAATAATTTTGAAGTTGATGAATTTGCAATCGAAATTACTCCTGAATTTGTATAATCCAGCCTTTTATTCAAAGATGTAACGTCGTTGTTAATTTGAATACTATTATCTTTTGCTTGTGTATCCGTGTTGGATTCGTCATTATTAGTACAAAATGTAAAAAGTGACATTGCGGCTAACGAAAATAAATAAACTCTCTTTCTCATATTCTATCTGTGCTTATATTTTTTTTGCAAAGATACGGCATATTTATATTAAAATAAGGTAATGATTAAGAATAGTTTAACTAATTGTTGATTTATTACTATATATTTAAAGAATGCTCAATAAATTAACTCATAATTAAAGTATTATGCGTGCATAAAAAAAGAGTATCAAATTATTGATACTCTTTTGTGTTGAAAATTAGTTATTTAGCAATTATATTAACGTCTTCCGTGTCCACGGTGTCCGTGATCATCATCGTGGTCATCATCATGTCTGTCGTGTCTATCATGTTTGTCATAACGTTTTTTATCATAATGTCTGTAATTACGGTCATCACGACGATCATTATAACCATATGCTACTGGTCTTGGTCTATAACATCTTTGTGGCGCTCCGTGGTATCCTTTATAGTATTTTACTCTGTGACGATCAAAATAAGTGTATGGAGTTCTACCGTGATAATCATTCAAAACTACTTTGTAACCTCCGTACAAATCATAGTTTCTATATTGTCTTGGTAAATAAGTTGTTCTAACCCATCTTCCTCCTCCAAAATATATAAACTGAGAAGCTCTAACATCATAATAAGCTTCGATGTCCGGCAAATAGTAATATTCCATTTCTGCATATCCTTCAGGACCCCAAGCCGGAGGAGTTCCTATATTAACATTTATTGATACCTGAGCTTGCGTGGCACTTGCAACCAAAAGGAATAATCCAACGATTGCTATTTTTATTGTTTTCATTTTTTTTAGTTTTAATTTGTTCTGTTTAGTAATATTCATATACTGTGCCAAAAATTAAAACCAAATGCATTTCGTCGGATAAATGATGCTTTTTAACGAGTTGTAATTCGCTAATATTTATGTAATATTTTGATTTTTAATGAGTTTCTAAAAGTGTAGAATTTTGAAAAAAAAAATATTTTTTTTCTATTATTTATACTCAACAATTCTTGGCTTTGCCAGCTCAAAACTTTGCAAACCAAAATCAGTAGTTTCAAATGTATTGGTTTTAAATACATTATCTCCCTGAAACGGAATTGTCGGGTAATATGACAACGAAAGCTGAAAGGAACTAAATACTAAATAGTCATTACTAATTAATAATCCTATTGTCAATTTTGAATATCCTTTGTTTCGTCCCATCGCATCATTTGGACTTCCTAATACCGCAATTGAATAATTAAAAAACGGATTCATACGAAATCCTAATACAGAATAAGGAGAGTAGGTTTGTGTTTGTAAAGACAAAACCATTTTATTAGTCCCATAAATGGCGCTATTAAAACCAGCCAAACCATTTTGTTCATTTATATTAAGCTGATCTCCAATAATATCTTCACGGTTTATACCTATAACTATTTCAGGATTAACGAACTGTCTTAATTTCCATCTTCCTATTGTAAAGAGTTTTGTAAAATAATTTGATTCGAATAGAAAAGCGGTCTGATATGTTTTTGAATCATGAAGAAAAGTTCCGGCTTCGAAATTAGTACTTAAAAATCCCCATTTATAGTAATTTCCAAATGAAAATTGCGCACCAAAATAAGGCCTCCACATCATATTTTTGTACTGATAACCTAATGTAATACCGTAAATCCGCCCAACGGGAACGTCTTCTGTCTGACCATTTCTAAAAATATAACTGTCTTTGATAAACTTACGTGTATTGATTCCAATTCCGCTTAAAATGAGTTTTTCATCAGAATAAAAATGGGTAGGATCATAAATTTCAGAAGGATTCTCAGTATAATCAACATTTAAAAATCGTCCGGAGACAATCAAATTTGTGATTCCGTTTGAATCATCTTCAAAAACTTTTGAAGCTTTTCCAGCCCATAAATCCTGAAAATTATACTTAAAAGGTTGAAATGCATACGTTAAATCTGGTGCTTGTAAACTGTCTTTTCTAAAATTTTGCCCCACATAAACACCGCCGCCCCATTTTGTTAACGGAGAATAAAAATCTCTTTCTATATCAACACTTTTGCTATAATTGTTATCGAGATCTATTTTATAATTTAGGATTGCCTTAATATAAGTATTTTTGATATTTGGTATTGTATAAGTAGCTTCATTAGCATTTCTACCATCATCAAATCTATTGGTAAATCGATATTCAAGTTGTTGCCCGGAACCAAAAAAGTCTTTTTCTTTTACCCCAACCGAAACCTGATTACTGGATATAGAAAACTTAGGAATTGTACTCCAGGAATCTAAAACCCGAATGGTAACATCTACAGAATCTGATGCTACACTTGTGAGTTTATTTGAGATTCGAACAGCAGTAACATACTTTTGAGCACGAATCAAACGCTCAGATTCCTGCACTTTGTAAGCATTATATGGTGTGTTTTTCTTGAATAAAAGAAGATTATAAATTGCAATTTTTTTAGTTTTCAAATGCAATCGGTTTCCCGTTCTTTCTCCCCAGTTTTTAGGCATTTGAGTCGTATCTGTAATAGAATGACCAAAAGGATCAAGCGTAACGATATTAATCTTTCGGATTATTTTTCCGTCATAATTCGTTGTATCTGTAACAAGGAGTTCTTCTTTCTTTTTGGGTTTATTTGTTCTAAAAAAAAGCTTGTGAAGATTTTGCGTAAATTTATTCTTTTTTGAATAATTACGTATTTTTTTATAAATATCAGTACTGTCTTTCTTCTCGGTTTTAACCTGAGCATAAGTGCCTTGTAAGCAAAAGCATAAGAGAATAAAAATAATTATTTTTCTGTTCACAAACATTTAGATGATTTTTGACTGGCTTACAAATGATTCTTAGATCAAGGTAAGAAAATTATAAGCTTAAATTTAACAAATGAGTTAATTTTTAATTTTCAGCTTTAACTTTCCTGATTCTCCATGTAAATTTTTTGGGCATATGATTTCCCATAACATAACCCCACGGTTCAAGTGATTCTATTCTGTCAAAAATAATTTTTAATATCGCTAAAAGCGGAATGGCTAAAAACATTCCTGAAATTCCTGCAGAAGCACCGCCAATTATAATTCCGATAATAGATACAAAAGCATTAATTTCTACTTTAGAATTGATAATTAATGGCACAATTAGGTTATTATCGATTAATTGCACAATAATATTTACGATAAGAATTCCTAAGATAATAGATGTTTCGGCAGATCCTGTCAAAGATGCCAGAACCGTGATAATTCCTGCAATCAGGATTCCGATATACGGAATCACGTTTAGAATTCCGGTGATTAATCCCAAGAGAATAAAATATTTTATACCAATAATCCAAAGTCCTAAACTCGTTAACGCTGCGACAACAATCATTTCAATAATCAAGCTGACGATATAATTGTTTATGGAAACTTTTATTTGAGATAAAATACCTTGCAAAATACCATGATTTTCTTTATCAATTAATTTAGCAAGAAAAAGTATGAAATGATCTTTATACAGTAAAAACAGAAAGGTATAAATTGGGATAATTGTACAATCCAAAAGTAAATCTGTAATAGATACAATTGCAGAACCTATTGTAGCTTTTCCGTTCTGAACAGAATCTTTTGTAACGTTATCCAGATATTTTTTCTGTTCGCCAATACTTACGTGAAAATTATCTTTAATAAACTTATGAATATCCGTTATAAAAGTATTTGCGTTCTTTTTTATGGTATCAAAATCATTTGCCATATCCGTTACTTCATAGGATATAAAAACTAATATTCCGATGATAAAGGCGGCAAAAAGCAAAACACAGGAAATCGCAGCAAGATGTCTGGGAAACTTCAATTTTGTTTTTAGAAAAGTAAATACAGGAAGCAATAAAACAGCAAACAAAAAGGCCATTAAAACTGGCGTAATGATATCTTTTGCAATACAAAATATATAGGCAAAAGAAATTAAACTTATTAGTATGCATGCAATTTTTGCATAGAAAGGCAACTTAATTGGCTGAATCATTTTTATGGAGTTTTTTTTATAAAACTAAAATTGGTTAAGCAAATATTATACTTTATTTCAGTAATAACGTTTTAGCTTTTTTCTTATAGTTTATAAAATTCCCATTCAAATGTTTTAGTCAAAAAACTCCTTGTCTTCGTAGTGTGCCGGCATAATCGAAATGCCTTTTTGTAATAATAAATTGTTTGGGAAAATAATTCGTTCACCTTCCTTTGTTTTCAGATTGACGTGAAAAGCGCTAATATCCTCTATTTCAGCTTCTATAGGAAAATCTTTGTCGTGAATTTTGATCGTATCTCCAATTCTAAAAGGAAATGAAAAGAACAAAATCATTCCAGAAGTAATATTGCTCAAAATAGACCATTGCGCAAACATTGCAACACCAATAACGGTTGCAATTGACGAAACAGTGATGAAAATATCTTTAGTTTCAACGCCCCAAATTACAATCAGACTAATCGTAACCAGTATATTCATAAGGATATGAATGTACTTTATTACCAAATTGGTTCGATGTTCTAATAATTGACTTGAACTGGCGTAGCGGCGGATTAATTTTGCAATAATAATTCTTAACGCAACTAAAGCAATTAAGACAATTATAGTGCTTAGAATTTCCTCGCTATATTCTTTAAAAGAAAACATAAATAAATTTTTACACTAAAGTACTCAAATATTCGTAAACTTTAGCTGTAGGCAATCCCATAACATTGGTATAAGAACCTTCGACTTTTGCAACTGCCATGAAGCCAAACCATTCCTGAATTCCGTAAGCTCCGGCTTTATCATAAGGTTTGTAGTTTTCGATATAATATAAAATCGCTTCATCTGATAAATCATTAAAAGTAACTTTTGTAATATCGTGCAAAAGGGTAGAAGTAGTGCTTGTTTTAAAGCAAACAGACGTAATTACATCGTGTGTCGCATTCGACATTGATTTGATCATTTCAAAAGCTTCATCGGCATTTTTGGGCTTTCCTAACGCTTTATCATTGTGCCAAACAATCGTATCGCTGGTTACCAGAATTTCATTTTCTTTTAGTTCACCTTCAAACGCACTTGCTTTTAGCTCTGCTAAAAAATCAGTGATTTCTACCGCTTTTAATTCAGGCGGATATATTTCTTCGATATCTTTTAATCTGATTTCAAAATCAAGATTTAAATCTTTGAAAAATTGTTGTCTTCTTGGTGATCCCGATGCAAGAATTATGGTATATTTTTTTAGTTTTTCTTTAAGCATTGTAATGAATATTTAAGGTGATAACCAGAATTGATAAAATTCCGAAAAACAAAATCAGTTTTAAAACCGTACTTAAATGATGAAATTCTTTTTGAGTTTTAGCTCCAAATATCTTAACTATAAAGTACAATAACGGCGCTAAAACAAAGGCAAAAGTATAAAGAGTAACAAAAATAAGATTGTTTTTAAAGAAATAGGTATTGATATAAAGCAAACATAAAATAAACGGAATTATAGCAAAACCTAAAGCAATTTTTGCTGCACGACTTTTACCAATTGCAATTGGTAATGTATTCATTCCTTGATTGTAATCTCCATCTACATCTTCAATATCTTTAACAATTTCGCGTATGAAATTAATCATAAATGCAAACAAAGCATAATCTGTCAGGATTGAAAATAAACTTGCCATTTGCGCTTTATTTTCAGCATTTGTTGCCGGAAAAATATCAAAAACTCCAATGATAATAACACTCAAAGCAAGCGTCAATGCCACAACAACATTCCCTACAATCATAATTTGTTTTAATGTTGTAGAATAAAAATAAAGCATGGAAGCAATCAGAATGAAAATCGTTGCAAAACCAGGTCTCAAAATAATATTCGACAAATAAAAACCTATCGCAACTCCAGTAATATTCAAACCAAAATAGATATTATAAGCCGCAGTTTCAGATATTCCTTTACCAATTACAACATCCTGAGGTTTATTTATTGTATCCGTGGCAACGTCATATATATTGTTAATCACATATCCCGCTGCTGCTAATAAAACGGTGCTTAAAACCAATAATCCATACTGAATATCAGATAATGCCAAAGGAATATTTTGCTGTTTTAAAAAAGCATAACGAAACAAAACCTGCATAAAAGCAAGCATCAGTAAATTTTGATAACGAATGAGTTTGAGGAATTTCATTTTTTTAAAGGTTCTGAGGTTCTAAGAGGCTAAGGTTCTAAGTTTTTTTTGGCTTGAGAATCTTTGTCAAAGTTTTAAACTTTGACAAAGATAAAACGGCACTAAAATTAATAATTCACAATTAACAATTCACAATTATCAATCGTGTTTCCCACTAAAATGTTCCATCCATTTTCCTTGTACTTTCATTACTTGCTCGATAACGTCACGCGCAGCACCTTTTCCTCCTTTTACATGCGAAACATAACGGCAAATATTCTTAATTTCAGGACTTGAATCTTGCGGGCAAGTTGGTAATCCTACTAATTTCATTACATGAAAATCAGGAATATCATCTCCCATATACAACACTTGCTCTGGTTTAATATTGTAAGTTTCTGTGTATTCCTTAAAAGTTGCAACCTTGTCAGGAACTCCTAAATGAATATCGTTGATTCCTAAATTACGAAGTCTAATGCGAACGCCTTCATTGCTTCCGCCAGAAATAATGCAAACATTAAAACCACTTTCAACAGCCGCTTTCATTGCATAACCATCACGAATATTCATCGTACGAAGCATTTCTCCTTCATTGGTTACAAAAACCGAACTGTCTGTAAGTACGCCATCTACATCAAAAACAAAAGTTGTGATGTCGTTCATTATCTCTTTAAAATGTTTTGCCATTATTCTGTATAGATTGTGTTAGTATTTTATAAATATTCTTTTGATTTTCATTCGTTAAGTATTCCAAATGCGCTTCAATTGTGTTAGAATCTTTGCGTTTTGCAGGACCGGTTTGTGCATCAATTGGATCGAGAGTTTTGATTTTTTCGGCAGTTTCCTGAATTAAAGGTTTCAAAACTTCAAACGGAACCTGATGTTCATTACAAATTTCCTGTCCAATTTGATATAAGTGATTCGAAAAATTGTTTACAAAAACGGCGGCAACGTGCAAAGCTTTCCTTTGATCGGAATTAATAGGATAAACGGCATTTGAAATACTTTTTGCAACAGTTTCTAAAACGCGGAAATCAAATGTATTTTCAGCTTCCAAACACATTGGAATGGTTGAAAAATCAATTTCTTTCTTTTTAGAAAATGTTTGAAGCGGGTAAAAAACGCCTTTTCTGTTTTTTGGATCTAAAACATCAAGTGAAGCAGCTCCCGAAGTATGAACTACGATTCGGTTTTGAAAAGGTAAATTAGAAGAAACCTCTGAAATAGCTTTGTCTGAAACGGCGATAATATATAAGTCAGATTCAATTAATTCTTCAAAATCATTTACAATTTTATCGTAATCAATTAGAGAAGACAAAGCCTCTTTTTTTCTCGAGAAAACCTGAACAATTTCAATAAGTTCACTTTTCGTGAAAGCTTTTATCAAATGTTGCGCGACATTTCCGGAACCAATTATCGTTATTCGAGTCATAGCGCAAAATTAGCATTATTTTTTTAATGTCGATTGCTTTTGATTCGTTTGTCCTTCGCTCAGAATCTCTTTTGGCAAGATTTTGACTTTAGATTTTAACGAAACTAAAAATCCGTTGTGGTTAATTATTTTTTATAATTGCTCACAACGGATTTAGATTATTGATTTTTATTTGTTTAGAATTTTACAGCATCTTTCGGGACAACTTCATTTATTGTTGTAATTTTCGAAAAGTCTAATTTTGGAGACGAAACAAACTCGATGTTTTTAGAAACTTCTCCATTAATCGAAATTGCTTTATCAGAAACCGAATTGAATTCTACGTTTTTAAACGACATATTTTTTCCGTTATAGATTTCAAAAACGGTTGGTTTCTCAATGTCTAATGTTATATTATTAAGTTTAATTCCGTCAGCATCGATGATCGAGAAGCCATTTTCTGCTTTGGCAATTAAATTGGAAATTTCGATGTTTTTAAGATTCATTTCGGGTAAACCTTGTAGAAAAACAGCTTGATAAGCGCCCTTTATTGTAATGTTTTTGATCGAAATATTCTTGAACTGTGGAGTTTCCTCATTTACCGGAACTATTTTAGTATTAATTTTATTTCCGCCTTCGGCTAAAGTTTCCGCAATAGATTTTCCTCCATAATAAAGGTCAAATGAAATTGCCTGAGATGGAATATTAGTCATAAAAATATCTGATATATAAATGTTTTCTACAATTCCGCCACGACCACGTGTACTTTTAAAGCGTAAACCAACATCAGTTCCCATAAAAGTACAATTTGAAACATGAAGGTTTTTTACGCCGCCAGACATTTCGCTTCCAACCGTTACGCCGCCATGTCCGTGATAAACAATGTTATTTCTAACGATAATATTTTCGCAAGGAATATTACGATCACGACCATCTTTATCTTTTCCGGATTTAATGCAAATAGCATCGTCGCCAACATCAAAACTAGAATTTTCGATAATCACATTTTTACAGGATTCTACATCTAGGCCATCACCATTTTGTGAATACCAAGGATTTCTAACGGTTATATTTCGAACAATTAAATCTTCAACCATCAAAGGATGAATATTCCATGCTGGAGAATTTTGAAAAACCGGTCCATCAAATAATACCCTTTTACTATTTTGAATACTTACCAAAACCGGACGAAGAAAATCGTGAATTGCTTCAAAATCTTCTTTGGTTTTAAGATCCAATCGAATGTTTTGATCTGCGCCTTTAGAACCTTTTAAATATTGCTCAGATGGATACCAGGAATCTTTTTTCTCATTAAGAACTCCTCCTGAAGCAACAAATTTCTTCCATTGTTCCTCTGTCAGTTTACTTTTCTTTACCTGTCGCCAGGCTTCAC
The DNA here is from genome assembly GCF_002754195.1 of Flavobacterium sp. 9. NCBI lineage: Bacteria > Pseudomonadati > Bacteroidota > Flavobacteriia > Flavobacteriales > Flavobacteriaceae > Flavobacterium > Flavobacterium sp. 9. Next base: position 6,255,693 of record NZ_PEEU01000001.1, on the reverse strand, counting down.
CGGAACCATCCCAAACGCCATTTCCTGTAAAAGCAATGTTTTCTAAATTCTTGCCGTAAATAGGAGAGATGCAGCGCCAGGTATTCAAACCTTCAAAACTGGTTTCTATAATAGGATATAAAGTTTTATCTGTTGAAAATTTTATTAATGCGCCAGTTTCAGCATGCAATTCAAGGTTACTTTTCAAAATAATTGGTCCTGTAAGCCAGATTCCTGGAGGAATAATCACTTTTCCACCTCCTTTTTTTGAAACCGCGGCAATTGCATCGGCGAAAGCCTTTGTATTTAAAACATAACCACCATTTAAAGCACCAAAATCTTTTATATTTACCGTGTTTTTAGGAATTACAGGTTCTTTGACTTTCAGCATTTTAAATTCAATTCCGGCGTAAATATCTTTTGAATTTTGAGCAATCGTATCTTTTGACCAACTAATTAGTAAAACGGTCAAAGCAAGGCAAAATAGGTTGGTTGAAGTGGTTTTTAGTTTCATTATTTGGTCGTAATAGTTTTAGTAATGATATTTTGCAGCTTTGATTTTCATTAACAATTCAATAACAAGGCTACAAAAACGATAAAATGATATTGTAATCGATTACACAAACATATAAAAAATAATTCACAAACAAAGCGATTGTTTGATTCTATTTTATTTGTAAAAATATTCCTGTGAATTGTTAAGTTTATCCTTAAAAAATATTCCTTTTTTAGTTTTTATTAACAAACGACAAATATTGGAACTCAACATTTTTAAGTACTTTTGTGCCACTTTTATACAATGTAATTCCTTAAAAATGGATAAAAAAATATTCTCTTTTTTGTTTTCTACACGCTTAATGTCTGTTCTTTTTTTAACATTTGCGATCGCAATGGGTGTTGGAACTTTTATCGAAAGTAAGTACAATACTGATACAGCCCGAATTTTAATTTACAATACATGGTGGTTTGAGGCCATAATGGTCTTTTTCCTGATCAATTTCTTCGGAAACATCAAACGTTACCAACTACATAAAAAAGAAAAATGGGCAACTTTATTGCTTCATATTGCTTTTATTTTCATTCTTATAGGAGCTTTTGTTACACGTTATATCAGCTATGAAGGTATGATGCCAATTCGTGAAGGCGCTGCTGAAAATCAAATTTTTTCAGATAAAACATTCTTAACTGTGTTTGCAGACGGAGAATACAAAGGCGAAATGAAACGTCGAGTTTTTGAGAAACATTTATTGTTTTCTCCGGTAACTAATAATGATTTTACGCTTTCGGGCAAATTTGACGAAACTCCTTTTGAAGTTACTTATGTTAACTATATAATGGGAGCAAAAGAAAAAATAAAACCAAGTCCAAACGGAGCTTTATACCTAAAATTGGTTGAAGCTGGCGCTGGCGGACGTGAAGAACATTTCCTGAAAGAAGGTGAAGTTCAAAACATTCACAATGTTTTATTTGCATTAAACAAGCAAACAGCTGGTGCAATTAACATCAATACAACTGGTGAAAAATATACCATTCAAACTCCTTTTGAAGGAGAATTTATGCGAATGGCAGATAAATTAAAAGGTACTGTAACCAAAGATAATGTACAGCCGCTTATGATGCGTTCTTTGTACAGTATTGGCGATATTAGAATCGTTTTTCCAGATCCTGCAGTAAGAGGAGTTGTTGATTATGAGTCAAATAACGATTATAAAGCAAAGTCTCACACAGATGCTTTAATCGTAAAAGTTAAAGCTGATGGACAAGAAAAAGAAGTAAGACTTCTTGGTTCTAAAGGAAGCGTAGGCGAGCCTCAAACTGTAAAAATTGGAAATATAGAATACAGTTTATTCTACGGAAGTAAAGCATATATAACGCCATTTAAAATAAAACTAAACGATTTTATCGCTACAAAATATCCGGGAACTGAGAAAAGTTATTCCTCTTTTGAAAGTAAAGTAACTGTTCAGGATTCTTCAGAAACTTTTGACGCTCGTATTTATATGAACCACGTATTAGACCATAAAGGATACAGATTTTTCCAATCTTCATTTGATCCGGACGAAAAAGGAACTGTATTATCTGTAAACCACGATTGGTGGGGAACTTCTATCACTTATTTAGGGTATTTTATGTTGTTTTTTGGATTAATGGCAATTATGTTTACAAAACACTCTCGTTTCGCAGATTTGAAACGCAAATTAGACGTTGTAAAAAAGAAAAAAGAAAAATTAATTACCATTTTGGTTTTAATGATTGGTTTGAGTGGTTTCGCACAAGCGCCTCATGTTCATACACCTGGACACGATCACAATCATTCAACAGATCCTAACGATCACGCAAATCACGTAACGGCTCCACCAAGTCAGAAACAATTAGATTCTTTACTTTCTATTTATAAAGCACCGGAAGCACACGCAGCCAAATTTGGACGTTTGATTATTCAGGATGCTGGAGGTAGAATGAAGCCTATTAATACTTTCTCATCTGAATTGCTTCGTAAAGTAAGTCAAAGCGATACTTATAACGGAATGAATTCTGATCAGGTATTTTTGTCAATGACGCAATATGCTCAGGTTTGGATACAAGTTCCTATCATTTATCTGAATACAAAAGATGATAGTATTCGTAAAATCATTGGTATCGAAAAAGGGATGAAATTTGCACCTTTTGTAAAGTTCTTCGATGAAAACGGAAATTATAAACTTTCACCTTATTTAGATGCTGCTTATAAAGCAGGAAATCCAAATCAGTTTGAGAAAGATTTTATCGAAGCTGATAAAAAAGTAAACTTATTGGAATCGGCGTTAAGCGGAAGTATTTTGAGAATCTTCCCAATTCCAAATGATCCAAACAATAAATGGATTTCATACCTGGAGTTAGATCATGCAGGATTAAAAGGCATGGATTCTACTTATGTCAAACAAATTTTGCCTTTATATTTTAGCGCTTTAAACAACGGAGCTATTACTAAAGATTTTAAAACCGCAGATCAATTAGTAGAAAGCATCAACGGTTTCCAGAAGAAATTTGGAAGTAAAGTGCGTCCAAATGAGCAAAAAATTGATCTTGAGATTGCTTACAATACCTATAATATTTTACCAAAAATGTTTTACTGGTATTCTCTTTCAGGAATCTTTATGTTGATTTTTACACTTTTCAGTATATTTTTCGATAAAAAATGGTTGCGAATTACCGTAAATGGTTTTCACATATTGATCGGTTTAATATTCGTACTTCATACAATAACATTAATTGCGCGTTGGTACATTTCAGGACACGCGCCGTGGAGTAACGCTTACGAAGCAATTGTATATGTTGCGTGGTCAACAATGTTCTTCGGATTGGCTTTTGATAGAAAATCAAAACTTACCGTTGCATCTGCAGCATTTGTGACAGCGATGATTTTCATGGCAGCAAACGCAAACTGGATCGATCCTGAAATTGCAAATTTACAACCTGTTTTGAATTCGTATTGGTTAATGATTCACGTTGCCGTTATTGTGGCAAGTTACGGACCTACAGCACTTGGAATGATTTTAGGTTTTGTAGCCCTGATATTGATTTTCTTTACCAATGAGAAAAACAAGGCAAAAATGGACCTAAACATAAAAGAGATAACTTATATCAACGAAATGTCAATTACAATTGGTTTGATCATGTTAACTATTGGTAACTTCTTAGGAGGACAATGGGCCAACGAAAGCTGGGGACGTTACTGGGGATGGGATCCAAAAGAAACTTGGGCATTAATCTCGATTATGGTTTATGCGTTTGTAATTCACGCTCGTTTTGTTCCGTCTTTAAGAGGAAAATGGTTTTTCAATTTAATGACTATGTATGCTTTTGTGTCGATTTTATTCACCTATTACGGAGTAAACTTCCACTTAGTTGGACTTCACTCTTACGCAAGCGGAGAAGCACATTCATTAAGCTGGGTTTATTATTCATTAGGAACAATCACTCTAATTGGAATAATAACGTATCCTAAATACCACAAATATTATAAAACCAAAAAAGTAAAAAAGGTTAAAAAATAAATAATTTAGGAATAATTATTAATTCATAAAAAAGGTTCAACGTCAAGTTGAACTTTTTTTTATTGCTTTAAATTAAAATTTAGCTAATAATAAGTTTTAGGAGCTGTTTCCTGCTGTCCACTATATCTTTTTATCCGCAAAAAAGCGAATAAAAAGGATGCCGTTACCATCAGGGCTAGGGCAATCGTTTCAATAGAAATTTCAGAATAAACAAAACTCTAATTCATGAAACTTGAAACAAAGAAAACCTAAAACTTGAAACCAACTATTTACAATATTGATTTTATAGCCAGAATCAATGCAAAAAGTATCGTGAAACAAATCAAGAAGATCACATGACTCAACAAAGTCAAAAAGAACGCCTTAGTTTTTGAGATTTTATTAAAGAATTGAATATTAGTCCAAAATATTAATATCATACCAACGATATAAGTCAAATTCGAATACCATTGAAGATGTGACGCACTATGCGAATACAATAGAATAGGAAACATCAATATTTGCGCAAAGATTCTTTGCGAAGCCTTAAAAGTATTCAGTACAAAATATTCAACATAATTATAACCTTGTTTTCTAAAAGCGATATAAGTTCCAATTGTATAAATAGGAATAGTTGCAATTGTTGTCCACGAAAAATGCGTCGCCATCCATTCATTAAAAGTATCATAATCAAATTCTGTTTTATCAGTATTTGCAAATAAATTGATATGAAAATAATGATATAGTAAACCATAAAGCGTGGCTAGTACTACAACCAAAGACAACGGTTTAAAGTGTTTGACACGTTTTCCTTCAATAAATTCCCGTATAGAATGTCCGGGTCTTGTAAATAATTGTTTTATAGAATACGGTATTCCAACATCAAAATGCAATAATCCATGCTGAATATCGTGCCATAAAAAGTGCGCGTTTATCTTATGCGTTTCAGCCGTTTGTCCGCAATTATTACAATATTTTCCATGAAAAACATGCTTACAGTTTTTGCAAATTATTTCCATTCCTATCTTGTTTTGAATATTAACTTTTGCAATTGAGTTTTTAAATTTTAAATTTTGGTTCTTTTAAATCCATCAGGATACATAATTGCCAACAAAACGATAATCAGTAAAAAGTTATATTCTACACCATTTCGTCCGCCGCCAACAACAAACCAACCTTCTTGAAAGTGTACCAGAATAATTCCCATAATCAGAACAAAAATGGTGACAAATCCAGCCAACTTGATGTATTTATTCCAGATTAAAAGTACAGCAGCAACGATATGAGATAATTTAATACTCCAGGCAATAGCGATGCCAAATGGAGCAAAGCCAATTTGATTGAGATATAAATTTCCAAAATCGTTAATTCCGTTATCAAAAATTCCAAAAATAGAATGAGTTAAAAGAATAATTGCCACAGCAATTCTCAAAAGTAAAGTTCCGTTCATAGTTATTTTAGTGTTAGTTGAATTAAAAATAACAAAAAAACGCGTATTAAAGTATAATACGCGTTTTAAGTTTTATGACCAGTTTAATTTTAAACTTTTCCTAAAGTATATAATTGAGTCATTGTTGGCGTTAAACTTCCGCCGGCTGGCTCTAAAGTAATTCCAAACGCTTCAGCAGATTGTGTTTGATCTACAGCGAATATTTTTTGCGAATTTGCATCAAAATTATCCAGTAAACCAATACTTGTTGGTGTCAATACAGGACTTAATTTTAAAGCCCAAACTTGATAAACCATTCCTTTTGGAGGTTTTGGTAAACCTGCCGCATCGATATAAGTCGTTTTGGTATCTTTATTCCAATACACTTTTGCAAATGAAGTTGGAGAAACCGCTTGTCCGCCAAGAGTTACACCAGTATTTTTGATATCTCTAACAATAGTTAAACTCTTCTCCGTTTGTTTATTTTGTTGGTCTAAGAAAGCATAATCTTTTTCGATTTTACTTTTTTCAGTTCCAACAGTAGCGATTGCTTCTTTTGTTTTTGTCAACTCTAAAGTTTGGTAGCCAAGACCCAAAAGCAATAGTACCGCAGCTGCCCAGCCCACATATTGAGACCAGTTTGATGCTGGTTTCATGTCGACTACTTTGCCATGCTTCAGTTCTAAACGAGCTTTTATTTTCTCGAAATTTGCTACCGAGTGAAAAGGAGAGAAGCTTGATGATAAAGCCACAATAGCTTTTTCGATCGCTATAATTTCCTGATCCATTTCTGGATGTTTCTTTGCCATTTCGGCTATTTCTAAATTTTCAACTTCGGTCAAGAGACCAAATACATAAAGTTCTAGAGTTCCTGATTCAATATATTCTTGTGCTTCCATTATATTTTTAGATAATTTCTTAAATCGTTAATACAGTTTCTGTTTTGCGTTTTGATAGTTCCCAATGGCATTGCCAATTCTTCTGAAGCTTCTTGTTGGGTATATCCTTTAAAAAATAACAAATCGATAATTTCAATACATTTTGGTTTTAATTTTTTTACAAATTCTTGTATACCAATCGTATCAATTTTATTAACGAGTTTGTTACTGTCGTCTAACAGATTTACGAAATTATCTGAGGAAAGGTTTTTTTGGCTGTTATTAAAATTTTTAGATCTCAGCTTGTCGATCGAAGTATTCCTAGCAATATTAAGGATCCACGTATAAAAACGCCCCTTACTTTCATTATAAGAATCGATGTTTTTCCAGATTTTAACAAAAACTTCCTGTAAAACATCTTCAGCTTCTTCTCGGTTTTTAATTAGAACATTAATTACAGAGAACAAACTTTTAGAGTACATATCGTACAAATGGGTAAAAGCTCTTTCGTCTTTCTTGTAAATTAAAACTAGCAATTCTTCTTGACTCATAGATTTGGATTTTAAAGTTTAAACAAAAAATATTAAACATTATTTCATTACTTGAGATAAAGATAATTTATTTTTTCGGGAATTTTATATTTTTTTTAGTAGCTGTATCCCTAGTAAAATAGGGGATTTGAAAAAAAGTTTATTTTTTTTTCATTTTTTTAAAACCAAAAGCAATCCAATTACGTAAATGCTATTATAACATAAAATGATTATTTAGAAAAATAGCAGAAACCAAAAAGAAAAAGCTTTTTAGTTGATTATTAGAAGCTTATTAAGGAGTTTGGAAAGTGTGAAATTTAACATTTGTTTAAACTAATTGGTAAAGCAAAATTTCAATAAACAAAAACAAAATAGTTATGAGTAAGATAAATAGCCTAAAAATATTGATCGTTGGTTTAACCACCGTTCTGGCACTTACCAATTTTGGAAAAGAAAAATTAAAAGAAGAGAAAACAAGATCTTTCTATTTGTTGACTAATTTTTCATCAAGCGCAAAAGATAAATTATAAAGTAAATAAAAATATGAAATAGTTGATGTCTTCGGACTTCCAGCCGAACGTTTTAAAAGAATTATATACATACTCGAAATTACACTCGTACACGAATTAGTAAACTAGTCAGATCCACGCCATTAAAATAATCGTAATTGAGAATATTTTAGTTCAGTAAAAAGTTCATTATAACCGAGGCATCAACTATAATTTTAAAGAGATTGCATAAAAGCACAATAGTAAATTCATGGTTTGATTTGTTTGTATGGGGGGAAGCCTAACGTCTGATTAACGTTAGGCTTCATTTTTTTAACTAATCTTTAATACAAAATAATAGAAGCAAAGAGTTTCTGTAATATAGATTTTAACTAATTTTATAAAAAAATCAACAATGAAAAAAATAGCATTTATAGCTTGTAGCGTGGTCTTTTTCCTGAGTTCTCAACTTCAGGCACAAACAAGTAAAACTAAAGTATCTAAAACAGATAAAGTGATGACAAAAGAAACAATCTATCAGTTTAAAGTAACAGATTTGTCAGGAGATCCATTTGATTTTGCATCTTTGAAAGGAAAGAAAATTTTGATCGTTAATACTGCTTCAAAATGCGGATTAACGCCTCAGTACAAAGATCTTGAAGCTGTTTATAAAGAGTACAAAGACAAAGGTTTTGTAATTGTAGGTTTTCCTGCTAACAATTTTGCTTCTCAGGAACCGGGAACAAACAAAGAAATCGAAACGTTTTGCCAACAAAATTATGGTGTAACTTTCCCAATGATGGATAAAGTTTCTGTAAAAGGAGATGATATGTGTGACGTTTACAAATTCCTTACTCAAAAATCTAAAAATGGTTTACAGGATTCTGAAGTAGAGTGGAATTTCCAAAAATACTTAATCAACGAAAAAGGAGAATTGGTAAAAGTAATTAAACCAAAAACATTAGTAACAGAACCAGAAGTTATAAACTGGATCAAAAGCTAAATAAAACTTTTTAAGTCAAAAAAATCCCAAAAATTTGAGAAACTCAAATTTTTGGGATTTTTTTTTAGGTTCAGAGAGGCAAAGGTTCAAAGGGACAAAGCTTTTGAAGACAGTTGCTATATATCCCTTCGTCAAAATAAGAAAAAATCTGTTTTAATCAGCGTTTTCGCGATAGCGAATCCGTGTCATCCGCGTGCAAATTCGCACTTTATATCTAAACCAATATAAGCTGCATAAAAACCAAATCCAGCCAATGATCAAATTTATAACCTACTTCACGAATTGTTCCGGTGGCAACAAATCCAAATTTCTCATGAAAAGCAATACTTCCAGCATTATCAGCGTCAATGGCGCCAATCATAACGTGAAAACCTTGTTCTTTTGCCAATCTAATTAATTCTGTAAGTAATTTAGATCCAATACCTTTTCCTATCACATTATCAACCACATACACAGAATGTTCTACAGTATATTGATAACCAATTTTTTCTCGAAACTGCCCATAACTTCCAAAACCAACCACTTCACCATCTAAATCAGCCACAACAATAGGCAGTTTTTTTGCTTTTTTGTCTTCAAACCATTTTGTCTGAACATCAAGAGTTTGAACCTCATAACTATAATTTGCTGTAGTATGCAAAATAGAATGATTTACAATTTCCAGAATTTTCTCTAAGTCGTTTGTTGTCGCAGGTCTAAGATTAAGGCTCATTTTGTTTGATTTATGCTTTTATTTTGTGTTTAATTCAGCCAATAAAGTATCAACTTCTTTTGTACTCCAGGTCATTTCGGTACAAATTTCCTTCGCATCTTTGGCATATTGCAAAGCTAACTTTTTATCCTTTATTTTATTATAAAGTCTCGCTAAGAGTAAATTTCCATCATAAGAATCATTTAATTCTAAAGAATGTTTCACCCAGAAAATAGATTTCTTTAAACTCTCAGTATCAGAAATATGTTTTAAATACGTTTGTCCAATATCTTTAAGGAAACTAGTATCATTCCAAACCAGTTTCTGGGTATCTTCAAGCGTTACTTTTTTATAAAATTGCCATTTTTCAGTTCTTTCTGCCAATGTCAAATCAAACTTGAAAACAAGAGAATCTGTTTTTTGTAATTTAATAGATTTTGCAACTTCGCGCTGTTTATAGTAATTTATAGTATCTAAATTGTCAACATAAGGACGAAGCAATTCCGTTACAATACTTTCTACTTTTCGGTCTACACGATTTTGCGAAGCCACGGCAGCAAACTCTTTCTGATGTTTTAGAACATATTGAAATTCTCTCGATTTTATATCCGTAACACCATTTGCTATTACGCGCCAATTGGTTTCAGAAACTAATTGAGCATCAGATTGTGTATTAAGATAAATATGAGTTGGAATTGATAAATCAGTTCTGTCTTTTCCTTTTTTCAATGTGTTTAAATACGCAAAAAACTTAGTTGAATTACTTGGATCAGCCAGAAATTCCTTTTCTAAATAAGGCAATTGCATTCTGGAATTTAAGGCATATTTTACTTCCGTCATAAATTCCGGTGTTTTCATTTCTCCTTTTAAAGCATATAAAAGCGTTTCATTATTTGGATCAATAAACAAGAAAGTAGGCAAAGATTTGGTATTATACTTGTCTTTAAGAGCAATTCCTTCTTCTTTTTCAATGTTTTTCCAGGCGCAAACGTAGTTTTCTTTCAGAAAATCCATCACATTTGGATCGCTAAGAACTTCTTTTTTCATTTGATTACAATGCGGACACCAATCTGCGTAAAGCATTACAAAAAGAGGTTTATTTTGCAATTTTGCAGTTTCTAATGCTTTTTTATAAGGAGTATCATCGGGAACAAACTGATTCTGAGACTTTACAGTTTGCAGCGATAAAAAAAGAAAGAATATATATAGAAAACGCATATCGAGTTTATTTTAATCAAAAATTGGCTATTACAAATATATTCCCTTTTTCTATAAACGCTCTTAATATCTTCCTATTTATAAGTTAAATCCAATGCGAAGTTTGTAACTTTGTAATATCAAAAAGGAAAACTTAGACATTAAGCTTTTCTTTAAAAAGTAATACACCATACGAATGATTTACCCCAAAATAGCGCTTGCTCAAAGCATTATCGAAATTTTTTCTGCAAAAGGAATCAAAAACATCATAATTTCTCCAGGTTCAAGAAACGCACCCTTAACGATAGGATTTGCTCAAAACTCAAACTTTAAATGTTACAGCATTGCTGACGAGCGTTGCGCGGCTTTTTTTGCATTAGGAATCGCGCAACAAACCAAACAGTCAACTGCAATTGTTTGTACATCAGGATCTGCATTATTGAATTATTATCCGGCTGTAGCCGAAGCATTTTACAGTCAGATTCCGTTAATTGTTGTTTCTGCAGATCGTCCGCAAAGCAAAATTGATATTGGAGACGGACAAACTATTCGTCAGGAAAATGTTTTTCAGAATCATTCGGTTTTCAATGCTAATTTAACCGAAGATGCTTCGCTAGAAAATGATTTAAAAATCAATAAAGCCATAGAAACTGCAATTCTTCAAAAAGGCCCGGTTCATATCAATGCGCCTTTCGAAGAACCTTTGTATGAAACAGTTGAAGAACTTTTGGTTCAATCAACAATCACACATTCAGAAGAAATTCTTGGAACTAAAATTATTGAAAATAGCGAAGAAGTTATTTCAAAATGGAATTCAGCTAAGAAAAAATTAATCTTAATTGGCGTAAACGAAGCAAATTCTATTGATCAAAGTATAATAGAAAATTTTGCAAAAGATCCGTCAATTGTGGTTCTTACAGAAACGACTTCGAACTTGCATCATCCAAGTTTTGTTGCAAGTATCGATACTTTAATTACACCATTTGAAGATGCTGATTTTAAAGCATTACAGCCAGAAATATTAGTGACTTTTGGCGGAATGATTGTTTCTAAACGAATTAAAGCTTTTCTACGAAAGTATCAGCCAAAAGAACATTGGCATGTTGACACTTTGCGTGCTTATGATACTTTTAATGCATTGACAAATCATTTTGTGATGCAGCCAAATGATTTTTTCAAAGACTTACTTCCTAAAACTATTTTTGCGGAAAGTGATTATTTTTCGAAAATTGAGAAAATTTATGATTTAAGAAAAATTAGAAGAAAAGAATATCTTGAAAGAACTGCATTTTCGGATTTTAAAGCATTTGAAAAACTGATAGAATCTTTGCCTAAAAACACTCAATTACAAATAAGTAATAGTTCAGCAATACGATACGCACAATTAATTGATATTGATCCATCAATAGAAGTTTTTTGCAATCGCGGAACAAGCGGAATCGATGGAAGTACATCAACCGCAATTGGCGCCGCTGTAGGAAACGAAAAGCAAAATATCTTTATCACCGGAGATATTAGTTTCTTGTATGACAGCAATGCTTTATGGAACTCTTATATTCCGCAAAACTTCAAAATTATTTTGATTAATAATGGAGGGGGAGGAATTTTCAGGATTTTACCTGGACACGAAGAAAAGCCAGTTTTTAATACGTTTTTCGAAACATCTCATCATTTAACGGCTGAACATTTGGCTAAAATGTATAAGATGAATTATTTCACGGCATCAGATTCAGATTCTTTAGAAAAAAATATAGAATTACTTTATAACAGTAATAATGCGCCCACTATTTTGGAAGTTTTTACGCCAACATTTGAAAATGATGTGATTCTAAAACAGTTCTTTAAAGAGTTAATTTAAATTGTAATAAAAATAATGTTAATTTTTGCGTATTACTAAATATTTGTTTTAGATTTGAGACTTCAAAAAGTAAGAAAAATCATTAAATAATAAATTATGAGCGCAAGAGAAGAATTAATTAAAAAGTATGCAACTGACTTAAAAGAGAAATGTGGTGTAACACCAAACATGGATTTGCTTACAAAAGTAACTATTGGTTGCGGACCGTCTATATACAATGCAGACACTTCAACAGTAGCAGCAACGCAACATTCTGAAATAGATACAGTTAAAAATAATTTCCTGATTAAAAAATTAGGATTGCCAAATGGACCTGAATTAGAAGCTGCAATTCATGCAGTTCTTGAAAAATACGGACATTCTAATAAACATAAATACAGAGCGGTAGTTTATTATCTATTGACAGTACACTTCAAAAAAGAAAGTGTTTACAATAAGTAAATTGCTATTATTACAAATACAAAAAGCACCGTTATTGGTGCTTTTTTATTTCAATTTTATGCGGAACTTGAAATAATTACAATAAAAATAGAATTTACTGTCTTTTATCTAAAATATTATTCGTCGAACCATTTTCAAACTTCGTACATTTGCACCTTAGAAACTCAGCTACTTTATAGCTTAGAACCTCAAGAATATGATTGAAATAGGAAAATACAATACCCTTACTATATTACGTGACACCAAAGTTGGTTTATTTTTAGGAAATCCTGAAAAAGATCCTGAAGGAATTCACGACATTTTATTACCAAACAAATACGTTCCAAATGAATTTGAAATAGGCGAGGAGCTTATTGTTTTCGTTTATTTAGACCATGAACAACGTCCGGTTGCAACAACGCTGGAACCTTATATTTTATTGAATGAATTTTCGCTTTTAAGGGTGAATTACATCAATCAGGTTGGTGCATTTATGGATTGGGGAATGGAAAAAGACATTCTTGTTCCGTTTAAAGAGCAAGCACGTCCGATGGAAAAAGGAAAACGTTACTTAGTTTACCTTTATATGGATGAAAAAACCAATCGTTTGGTAGCTTCAAGTAAATTGAATCAATTTCTAAGCAATGAAAACTTAACCGTTGAAAAAGGAGAAGAAGTAGATTTGATCGTTTCACATATCACCGAATTAGGAATCAACGTAATCATCAATGAACAACACAAAGGATTGTTGTACAAAGACGAAGTTTATGACGATGCGATAAGAACGGGAGACAGAATGCGTGGTTATATCAAAAACATTCGTCCTGATAATAAAATAGATGTTGCATTGCAAGTGCAAGGTTATCAAAGTATTGAGCCAAATGCAGAGAAGATTTTAGATGAATTAAGAGCCAATCGTGGTTTTTTACGTCTAAATGACGCTTCGCATCCGGAAGACATTAAAACGGTACTAAAAATGAGTAAAAAAACCTTTAAAAAAGCAATTGGAGCTTTATATAAAGACAAACTCATCGAAATCAAAGAAGACGGAATTTATCTGATAAAAGAAGAATAGTCTCTTTAAAATCCCAAATTTCTTAAAATCCAAATTCCAATACTTTACAAAGTTTTGGAATTTGGATTTTTTTAGTGAAATTTATCCCAACATAGCCCAAGGTTTCAACCTTGGGAAAGATTCCGAATGTTTAAGTATCGCAGCAGTCCAAGTTATATCGAGTTGGAATTTGGATTTTTTTAATTGGAATTTAAAACGCTTAAAGTTTATGAGAAAAACGATCTGTTTAGTTTTTTTGTTTTTGATTCTATTTTCATGTGAAAAAAACAAAAAAGATTTAAAGCTTGAATTACTAACAAATGAGATTGTTTGTGTTGAAGATGTTTATATGAATGATTTTCGGGAAGTTTTTTATAAACCAAATGCAGAATACGACAGCCTTTCAAAAAACATTCTTCATTATAAAATAACTAATATTTCAGATAAAAAATATTTTATAATGCTCAACGAGAATAATCTGGGAACCGTAGAACGAGATCTTTACAGAGAAGCTTTAGGAAAAAAAGATTATACTTTTAATTCGATTGGCTTTAGCATGTATAAAAACGATTCTATTTTAGATGGCAGTTCCACAAGAGCTGAAAACATGTGCGGCAACGGTTTTGAGCAAATAAAAATTAGAGAGCTGGATACTATAATCTCTAAGTTTTTAAGAAAGAATGAAGTTTTTAGAAAATACCAGTTAGAATATGTTAATGATATTGATGAATCATTACAAGGTTATTTTCTTCAGCCTGGAGAAACAAAATATTTTACTTCAGTAATTAATTTGCCTTATAGAAACAGTCAAATGTGGTTTTCGAATATAGATAAGAAGAAACCAAATTTAGGTTCACTTTCTTTAAAGAATGATTCCGTTTTTACCAATAAAAGATTAAGTCAGGATCGTAAAAAAGAGATAAAAGAAAACGGATATGTTTTATTTGACGGAATTATTTATTCAAACAAAGTTCCGGTGAAATTGATAACGATTAAAAAATAACAATATATATAACAAGAAAGGCTGCTCATTACAAGCAGCCTTTCCCTTTTTATTCTAGTTTTAAAAAAAATTGTAATTAAAAAAAAACAGAAATAAAATAAATTCGAATCCATTCAAAAAATAATAGCTTTAAAAATTTTAGAAATTACTTCCTGAAACGGTATGTCTTTAAACAATATATACATTCATATTAAAAGCAAAAATTTAAGTTCACGGCTAGTCCATTTGGTTTGATAAAATAACTTATAGAAAGTTTTAGTTAGCATTTTTTCCTCTTTTCGTAATCAATTTTATACTAATTACTAAACAATTCTAGCGTTTAACCTTAGGTGTTACTATTTCCTTTTTGAAGTTTCAACAAACGAATAAATCATTTGCCCATTAATCACAGGTTTATGAATAAAAACCGTAAAAAAATGAGCGACAAATTTTTTAAATTTTCTCAAAAAAATCATTTTTTAGGTTAATAAATCAGTGAAAGAAAATCAATCTTATATCAATGAAATAAAATGTATCTCATTGATTTCTAGGGTGTAAAATTAAATATTATTTTTTAAAACTAATGTTAAAAAATGTTATTTTTTGTAAGTAAATCCTATTTGTTAACATTCAAAGTAATTTTAGCACAGACTTAAAGTAAATTGAGTAGGTAAAAATATAAAAATGCTTTATTTTTACACTATAATTATTTAAAATAAAACAAATAGAAATGGATTGGATTACTGCCAGAGAATTTGAAGATATAACCTATAAAAAATGTAACGGAGTTGCCAGAATCGCCTTTAACAGACCAAATGTTAGAAATGCATTCCGTCCAAAAACAACCTCAGAATTATACCAGGCTTTTTACGATGCACAGGAAGATACGTCAATTGGCGTAGTTTTGCTTTCTGCCGAAGGACCGTCGACTAAAGATGGTGTATATTCATTTTGCAGCGGAGGAGATCAAAATGCACGCGGACACCAAGGTTATGTTGGTGAAGACGGACAACATCGTTTGAATATCCTTGAAGTTCAGCGACTAATTCGTTTTATGCCAAAAGTTGTTATTGCAGTTGTTCCGGGTTGGGCAGTTGGTGGCGGACACAGTTTGCACGTAGTTTGCGACATGACTTTGGCAAGTAAAGAACATGCAATTTTCAAACAAACAGATGCCGATGTAACTAGTTTTGATGGCGGTTACGGATCTGCTTATCTGGCTAAAATGGTTGGACAGAAAAAAGCACGTGAAATTTTCTTTTTAGGTAGAAATTATTCTGCTCAGGAAGCTATGGATATGGGAATGGTAAATGCTGTGATTCCGCATGATGAGCTAGAAGATACAGCTTATGAATGGGCTCAGGAAATTCTGCAAAAATCACCAACTTCTATAAAAATGCTAAAATTCGCGATGAATTTAACAGACGACGGAATGGTTGGACAGCAAGTTTTTGCTGGAGAAGCTACACGTCTTGCTTACATGACAGAAGAAGCTAAAGAGGGAAGAAATGCTTTCTTAGAAAAAAGAAAACCAAATTTTGGCGAAAACAAATGGCTTCCATAAAAAAGTTTTAAAAAATAGTTTCAAGTTTCAGGTTTCAAGTCACGAACCTGAAATTTGAAACCTGAAACAAAAAATTAACTAAACAAAACATAATGAAACATTGGATTGAAGCCGCACGTTTGCGCACATTACCTTTATCAGTTTCGGGAATTATAGTAGGAAGTATTTATGCTTTATCAAACCCAACAGAAACCATCAATACACCAACAGAAGTATTTAGCTGGAAAATCTTTGGTTTTGCACTACTAACAACATTAGGTTTACAGGTTTTATCCAATTTTGCAAACGATTATGGAGACGGAGTAAAAGGCACTGATAATGCTGACAGAGTTGGTCCGCAAAGAGCAATTCAGAGTGGAGTTATTACGCCTCAGGCCATGAAAAAAGCAATTGTAATTACGTCTGTTTTGACATTATTATCAGCTATTATCCTGATTTATTTTGCTTTTGGAGAAACTAATTTCGCATACTCAATCTTTTTCTTATTACTTGGAATTGCTGCAATTGTTTCAGCAATTCGCTATACAGTAGGAAACTCAGCTTACGGATACAGAGGATTTGGAGATTTATTTGTTTTTATATTCTTCGGACTTGTAAGCACATTGGGTGTGAACTTTTTATATTCAAAAGAAGTAGATCCACTTTTAATCTTACCGGCAATTTCTATCGGATTATTAAGCGTTGGCGTTTTAAACCTGAACAATATGCGTGATGAAGAATCAGACAGAAAATCAGGAAAAAATACAATCGTAGTTAAAATTGGCGGAGCAAAAGCAAAGATTTATCACTTTACATTGATTATTACAGCAATGCTTTTGGTAGTTATTTTTGCCTTTTTAAGCGATTATAATTTCGATCAATATTTGTTTTTATTGGCTTACATACCTTTAACTAAGCATTTAATTACCGTTTATAAAAATCAAAACCCTAAGCTTTTAGATCCGGAATTAAAAAAACTGGCGCTAAGCACATTTTTACTTTCAATACTATTAACAGTTTGCATGATCTCATTGATTTCAGACATCATTGTTAATCTATTTTTAGGAGGTAGATAAAATTAAGTTTCAACTTTAAAATTTTATAAAAATGAAAATCACATTTTACGGACACGCCTCTTTAGGCATTGAAGTTGGAGGAAAACATATTATTGTTGATCCTTTCATTACCGGAAATCCACATGCATCAGCAATCGACATAAATACCCTAAAAGCAGATTATATTTTGCTTACACACGCACATGGCGATCACGTTCTGGATGTTGAGGCGATTGCAAAACGCACAAATGCAACGATCGTTTCCGGTGCCGAAATCACAAGTTACTATGCTCAAAGAGAATTCAAAGCGCATCCAATGAATCACGGAGGAAGCTGGCAATTTGACTTCGGAAAAGTAAAATATGTAAGCGCAATACACTCAAGTTCATTCCCTGACGGAACTTACGGCGGTAATCCCGGAGGTTTCGTAATCGAAGGCGAGCACAAAAACATCTATATTGCCGGAGATACCGCATTGACAATGGATATGAAACTGATTCCGATGCGCACAAAACTGGATTTGGCAATACTTCCAATCGGAAATAATTTTACAATGGATGTTGAGGACGCTATCATTGCTTCAGATTTTGTAGAATGCGATAAAATTTTAGGATATCACTTTGATACTTTTGGTTACATCAAAATCGATCACGAAGAAGCAATCCGTAAATTCTTTAATAAAGGAAAAGATTTAATGCTTCTTGAAATCGGAGAATCAATAGAACTATAAAGTTTGACATTTTATACTAAACCGAATAGAGATTATAACGGAGTCAAATTGTCATCCTGAGCGGAGTCGAAGGAGGAGCTAATCCCGCTTTCGGCTATATCTTTTTTTGAGACAAAGAAAAATTGTCTCAAAAAAGGATACCGCCTCAAACGAAGTTCACTGAACTCCTATGAAAATAAAAGATTAGTGAAGTAATCGGGGCTAAAAACACCTTTACGTTTATAAAAAATGGACGAAATTAAATTTATTTGTGAGTGTTGCGGAGAAGAGCATGTTAGCTGGCCCGCACTTACGTACAATTCCCCAAATAGCTATCACAATCTTTCCGATCAGGAAAAAGAAGAAATAGCAGTAATCGATCCGGACTTTTGTGTTATAAAATATTCAGATCAGGAAATAAATCGCTTTATCAGATGCGTTTTAATTCAGAAAGTTAACGACCATTGCCAAGATTTAGAATATGGTTTCTGGGTTTCCTTAAGTGAAACAAGTTTTAAGGATTATCTTGAAAACTTTGACAATGAAAACCATGAAACGCAATATTTTGGATGGCTTTCCAATTATATTTCACAATATCAATTCTCAAATAGTATTCCAACAACAGTTGTTACCAAAAGCGGTAACGACAGACCTGAAATTTTTCCGCATCAAGATTTTGACCATCCATTTGTAAAAGATTATTACGAAGGAATCACAAAAGAAGAAGCAGAAAAAAGAATTAGGGAAATGTTAAAAAATTAGGCCTGAAATTTGTATAAGACATTTAAACTAAATTTTATAAAATGAATTTAAAAAAAGTTGCCCTGTTTTTTTTAATTGCAGTTTCTTATAGCTCATACGCCCAAAAAGACGGTTATTGGGACAAAGAACGTGCTACTACAAAAGAAATTATAGTTTCTGCCCGTGACCGAATCCTTCTTAAAACCGAAGATTTGCCCGTTGGAACAACTGAAATCGTATACAGAATCACACTTTTAGACGAAAACCAACAAATGACAAATAGTTTAGTTTCAGTACTAAAAGCAATTCCGGATCCAACCGGAATCAGTCAGGGTTCAGCCGGAGCAGTTTTTTTAATGTCTAAAATTTCTGGTGATGATACTTGTTCATATGCGCTTTTTACCTCAAATGATAGCGCTAAAAAGTATATCGATGACGGAAAAACTGATAAAGCTTGTTTCGCTCAGGAAGAACCATTAAGCAAAGATGCAAAGAGATTATCGCTTGATAAATCATCTTGTTTAGGCGATAATATAAGTACAATTTGGTTTGGTTTCCACAGCAAAAACTGGTTATTAAACCAGAAAATAGTTTTGGAAGTTGTGCCTTGGGTAGACACAAAATTAAATCGTGGTTGGAATCAAGACAATAAAAACGAAATCATAAGTCTTTGTAAAACATCAACAATGGCGCAAAAAATGGCCAATTCTGATGATTTCTGCGTTTGCATTTTGGATAAAATCATGAAACAATATCGTTACACAGAATTTCAGAAATTGCTGGCAATCGAAAAAACTAAGGTTTATAAAGATTTCGGGAACATGTGTTATAAAGATGCTGATATTTCTAAAAACGTTTTTAATGATTTAAGAACTCAGATTGCATCATTAATAAAAGCTCAGAAATACAACGAAGCAATTCCGAAATTAAATACGATTATAAACGACGGAAAAGCAACGGCGGTAGATTACAGCTCTATTGGATATTGCTATATTTTGACTAAACAATATGCAAAAGCTATCAAATTTCTTAAAGAAGGCGAGAAACTTGACGATACAGAATTATTAGTCAAATTAAATTTAGCACACGTTTATTTGGTAAATGATGAATATAGCGAAGCAAAAGCCATCTATAAAAAATATCAAACTCAAAACGTTACAGACAGTTTGAGTTGGAAAGAAAAAACTAAACAAGATTTCACGGTTTTCCAAAATGCAGGATTGCCATCAAAAGACTTCGAAAAAGTTTTAAATCTTTATAATTAAAATTTCCTTTAACCATATAAGTGATTTAAGTTCATTTAAAGTAGTAGTGCGAGTAAGCAAAACTTAAATTTTCTTAAATCACTTATATGGTTTAAATAACAATATGAAAGCAACTTACCACAAATACATGCTCGAGTTTAAGCGTCCTTCAGGAACTTCGCGAGGTATTATGACCGAGAAAGAAACCTGGTTTATTGTTCTGGAAGAGAATGGTAAAAAAGGGATAGGCGAGTGCGGAATACTTCGTGGTTTGAGTGCTGACGATCGAGACGATTATGAAGAAAAGCTGCAATGGGCTTGCCAGAATATTCATTTGGGAGAAACAGCACTTTGGGAAGCTTTATTAGAATTTCCTTCCATACAATTTGGAATCGAAATGGCTTTTTTATCACTTAAAAGTGAAAATCCATATGTATTATTCCCATCTGATTTTACAAATAATTCAAAATCTATTGTTATAAATGGTTTAGTCTGGATGGGAGAGGCTTCTTTCATGAAAGAGCAAATCGAAGAAAAAATAGCCAATGGTTTTAATTGTGTAAAACTTAAAATTGGCGCTATAGATTTTGAAAAAGAACTGGAATTATTACACTTTATCAGAAGTCATTTTTCAGCAGAAGAAATAGAAATTCGTGTAGATGCGAATGGTGCTTTTCCTTTGAATGAAGCTTTAAATAAACTGGAACAACTTAATAAATTCCAATTACATAGTATTGAGCAGCCAATTAAAAAAGGAAACATTGAAGCAATGGCTGATTTGTGTAAAAACACTCCTTTTCCAATTGCGTTGGATGAAGAACTAATTGGCGTATTTTCATTAGAAGAAAAAGAAAAATTACTGCTTCAAATCAAACCTCAATACATAATATTAAAGCCAAGCTTTATTGGCGGTTTCAGAGGAACTTTGGAATGGATAAATTTAGCAAATCAATACAATATTGGTTGGTGGATTACATCAGCTTTAGAAAGTAATATTGGATTAAATGCAATCGCACAATGGACTTTTCTACAAAATTCAGAAATGCCGCAAGGCTTAGGAACCGGGGCACTTTATACCAATAATTTTGATTGCCCGCTTGAAGTTTCACAAGGACAATTGTGGTATAATAAAGCTAAAAACTGGGATTCTTCTTTTCTGGAAAAAGCATAAAAAAACTGGCGGTAAAGCCAGTTTTCAGGGTTATTTTGATCGTGGTTTTATTCTTTCCCTCCTAATAAACCTTCTTGCCAGTCTTTCAACTCTTGCCATTTACCTTCATAAGCAAGTAAAGCTTGTTTTGCCCAGGTTCCAGGATTGTGAATCGCGTAATTCTCACCACCGCCATCTAAAATAGATTGAAGTTTTTCAGTAGAAGCCTGAGAGAGTTCATACCAGGTTTTGATTCCGGCATCATTAAATAAAGCTTCGATTTTTGGTCCGATTCCTTCAACGATTTTCAAATCATTCTCTTTTATTTTTTTACCGTAAACCGTTGCTGCCAATGCGCTATCAAAAAGTATTGTTGGCGCTGCCGCTGCTGCAAATGATTGCACTGATGGAGCTATTTTTGCTTTTGCAGCCAAATCAGCTTCAAGTGAGGCGATTTTAGCAGTTAAATTTCGTGTATTTGCTTTACAAGCATCTAAATCTGCTTGTAGCGACAAGGCAAGAGAATCATCTCCTTTAGAATTCATTTTTCCTAGTAAGTAACCTAAAATTCCACAGATTAATCCCACTAGCGCAGGTATTAAGATACAAGGTATATTCATAATAGTATATTTTGATTAATTATTTGATTGTAATTACGGTTCTTCTGTTGTTTGCTTTTCCCTGAGCAGTTGTATTTTCTCCAACCGGTTCATCAGGACCTTTTGATTCTGTTGCAATTCGGGAAGCATCGATACCGTTTTTCGATAAATATTTTTTAGAAAATTCAGCACGTTTTTGTCCAAGAACAACATTCGAATCGCGATTTCCAACGTTATCGCTGTGTCCTACAATTAAAACAACAGCTTCTTTGACATGTTCGGTATATTTTACAATAGCACCAACTTTTAATTTTTCGACAGAAGTTAGATTATTGCTTGATTTATTGGTATTAAAGTGTAAGATCAAAGGATCGGCATTGATTGAATCCTTCAAAGCAGTCCATTCATCACTTGCAACAGCAGTTGTGTCAATAGCTTCAAACTTGTATTCGGCAGGACCTAGAAGAGTATCACCGCTCGTTTTCCATTTATCAATAACTTCGCCTTTTGTATCAAATTGAGCCGCCGGTAAACCTTTAGAAACAAAGTAATTTTTAATATCGTTT
Source organism: Flavobacterium sp. 9 (assembly GCF_002754195.1). Classification (NCBI taxonomy): domain Bacteria; kingdom Pseudomonadati; phylum Bacteroidota; class Flavobacteriia; order Flavobacteriales; family Flavobacteriaceae; genus Flavobacterium; species Flavobacterium sp. 9. The sequence continues at coordinate 6,233,561 of NZ_PEEU01000001.1, read as the reverse complement.
GCCCTCGCTAAACCAAGATTTTCAAAACTAGTTGTATTGGTTTCATCAGAAGTAGCGTAACCCGTTATCGTAACTTTTTGCTTTGCATTTGCAGCTAAAAATGTTTTGAGATTTTCAATTCCAACATTTACAGAATCACTTACTGGCGTAATTAATGCCGAACTGTTTTTCAGGAACTTGAGATTGTCATTTGTACGATAGTCAATTCCTGTACCGCTAAGAATAAAAGGAACAAAATTGGTGTCCTTGACTACCACATTTGTGACCTTTTCAGTACCAACTGGTGGTGTTTCTACATTGCAATTGCAACAAAATTTCAAGTACAAAAACGTACCTAATATTATAGTTATTACAATTCCTAATAGGTAAAGTGCTTTTTTAGACATAAAAAATTTGATTTAAAATTTACTCAAATTTAATAAATAAAAACTTATGTACCTGTTTATCAATAAGTTATTTTTATATCAAAATAAGGTATTTCTTAATATTTTATTAGGAAGCTTTACTGTAGAAAATTGCCTAAAAAGATGAAGTTTAAAGATTTCGATTGTTTTAATGAAATTGAGTAACTTGCATAAAAAAATTAATTTAAACACAAAATGCTCGAAATAGAAAGAAAGTTTCTTGTAAAATCAGATGATTTTAAAGAACAAGCTTTTACCCAAAACAGAATAGCTCAGGGATATTTAAGTTCAGTGCCAGAAAGAACTGTGAGAGTTAGAGTTAAAGGTGAAAGAGGATTCATAACTATAAAAGGAATAGGGCAGCAAGGAGGAATGTCTCGTTTTGAATGGGAAAATGAAATTCCACTTGGCGAAGCATTGGAATTACTTAAATTATGCGAAAAAGGCAAAATCGAAAAAACTCGTTTTGAAGTAAAATCGGGAAAACACACTATTGAAATTGATGAGTTTTATGGTGAAAATGAGGGTTTAGTAATGGCCGAAATCGAATTGGAATCTGAAACAGAATCTTTTGAAAAACCAGATTGGTTAGGAGATGAAGTTACAAATGATCCAAGATATTATAATGCTTATTTGAGTAAAAATCCTTTTAAATACTGGGAGAAATAAAGTTATGAAAGAATATGATTTGATCATTGTTGGCGGCGGTCCAATTGGGCTGGCTTGTGCAATTGAAGCTCAAAAGAAAAATCTAAGTTATTTAATTATTGAAAAAGGAGCTATTGTAAATAGCATTTTCAATTATCCTTTATACATGACTTTTTTCTCTACTGCAGAGAGACTTGAGATTGGTGATATTCCGTTTAATTGCTTAGCGCCAAAACCCGGACGTCAGGAAGCTTTAGAATACTACAGAAATATTCATCGTTATTTTAATTTTTCAATTCATTTATTTGAAAAAGTAACTGAAGTACAAAAACAAGAAAACGGTTCCTTTACTATTACAACAGATAAAGCTTTGTACGAAGCAAAAAATGTGGTAATTGCAACAGGTTTTTATGATATTCCGATTGTAATGAATGTAAAAGGCGAGGAGTTGCCAAAAGTGAGACATTATTATAAAGAAGCGCATGAATATGCTTTTAGAAATATTCTTGTTGTTGGCGCCAATAATTCGTCTGTTGATGCCGCTTTAGAATGTTGGCGAAAAGGGGCGAATGTAACAATGGTTATTCGTAAAAACGAAATAAACAGCAGGGTGAAATATTGGGTAAAACCAGATATCGAAAACCGAATTGCTGAAGGAAGTATCAAAGCTTATTTTGAATCGAATATTACTGAAATTCGAGAAAATGAAGTTGAAATTGAAACTCCAACAGGAAAAGTTACTATAGAAAATGATTTTGTTCTGGCATTAACCGGATATAAACCTGATCTCACTTTTCTTGAAAAAATGGGAATTAAACTATCTGAAGATGAACTAAAAACACCAACTTACAATCCAGAAACTATGGAAACAAATATTGACGGATTATTTCTTGCAGGAGTTGTTTGTGGCGGAATGCATACTCACAAATGGTTTATCGAAAATTCACGCATTCACGCAAATATGATTGTAGATTATATTACTTCAAAATAAAAAAAAAATTGCCACGAATTTCACGAATTTTCACGAATTGTTGTTGTCAGTTCGAGCGAAGTCGAGAACACTTTGTGTGCATTTCGACTTCGCTCAATGTGACATACTATTTCAATAAAAAGTTCGTGGCAAAAATACTTTTAAGAACTACAAGAAAGCATTGAACAACCAACTTTAGATCGTGCCCAATCCGGTCGTTTTGCAAACCATTTTTCATATTCCGGTTGTTCATCATATGGCTTTTGCAATAACAAATATAACTCGTTTATTAAGGAATAATCGCCTTGATCTGCTGCATCAATTGCCAATTGAGACATATAATTTCTTAAAACATATTTTGGATTAATTGTATTCATTTTCTCTGAACGTTCTTTATCCGAAAGTTTTTCTTCATTTAATCTTTCGATATAAAGAGTAAACCATTTTTTCCAGGAATCTAATATTTCACCAGTAATTTGTTCAGCGATATAAAAAGAATCCTGAATTTTTTCGATTGCTTTTTCAACAGAATCTGATTTTTGAATCTTGCTTAAATTCCTAAAAAAGATAGTCATATCAGTTTCAGATAATTGTAGAGTAGTTTCCAGAGAATCAATTAATTCATCGTCAGTTTTACTAGAAATAAACAATCCTAATTTACTTAAAAACATAATTTTATAATCAGAATTGAAATCTGTAATAAAAGATTCAAGTATATCTTCTAAAGGTTTAGCTTCATTAATTAACGGATAAATTGCATTTGCTAATTGATACAAATTCCATTGTGCAATTTGAGGTTGATTTCCAAAACGATATCTTCTATTTTGGCTGTCTGTTGTATTTGGAGTCCAATTTGGATCATAATTTTCTAACCAACCATAAGGTCCGTAATCAATCGTGATTCCGTGAATCGACATATTATCAGTATTCATCACGCCATGTACAAAACCCACACGTTGCCAATGCAAAATCATTTCACGTGTTTTATCTGCAACGGTTTTAAAGAATTGTAAATATTGTTCTTTTGGCTCGCCTTTTATTTCAGGGAAATAATGATTGATATTGTACTCAACAAACTGTTTTAAATTTTTGAGTTCATTTCGCGCTGTCAACATTTCGAAACTTCCAAAACGAATAAATGACGGCGCAACACGACAAACGATAGCACCTTTTTCATAAGCCGGATTTCCGTTATACAGAATGTCTCGCAAAACTTCGTCACCAGATAACATCAGCGAAAGTGATCGGGTAGTGGGAACTCCCAAATAATACATTGCTTCGGCACATAAATACTCTCTGACAGAAGATCGTAAAACAGCCAAACCATCAGCAGTTCTTGAATATGGAGTTTTTCCTGCACCTTTTAACTGAAGTGTAAAAAACTCATTTTTATTTTCTACTTCCGTCAAATTAATAGCACGTCCATCACCAAGTTGCCCGGCCCAATTTCCAAATTGATGCCCTGCATAACACATTGCATAAGGACGCGTTTCAGGAAGAACTTCTTTCCCTGAAAAGGTATTCAAAAAAGCTTCAGATTGAATTTCATCAGCCGTAATTCCAATCAATTCAGCAACTTCCTGAGAAGCATGAATCAATTTAGGATTTGATGGTTTTGTTGGATTTACATAAGAAAAAAGCGCATTAGAAACCTGACGAACTTCATTGACTTCGTTTGGATCTGCGGGTAATTCAGCAGTAAATCTGTTATTTATTTTTAAATTTTTCATTTGTGTTATTTTTTAAGCCACTCCCAATAACTATCGGGATTCGAAGATTTAAATGATTCTTTTTAAACCTATGAGATCTAAAAGTAAGTAAGGAAAACCATTTTCCTCCTTTTATCCCGATAGTTATCGGAAGTGGCTAAAACTTTTATTTAGTCAATTAATTTATTGGCGTACATTTTTTTCAATTTCTGTACTTTCGGATCAATTACAATCTGGCAATAACGCGCTTCCTGATTGTTATTGTAATAATTTTGATGATCTTCTTCGGCATTATAAAATACTTCAAAAGCTTTTAGTTCAGTGACAATTGGATCTTCATAAAATGGTTTAACTTCTTCAATAACTTGTTCTGCGACCGCTTTTTGTTCTGCGTTATGATATAAAATAATTGAACGATATTGTGTTCCAACATCAGCTCCCTGACGATTTAAAGTTGTTGGATCGTGACTTGTCATGAATATAAAAATCAAATCGTGATATGAAATTATGTCAGGATTAAAAGTTACTTTTATAACTTCTGCATGACCGGTTCTGCCTGTACAAACTTCACGATATGGAGGATTTTTAATAAAACCGCCTGAATAACCTGATTTTAAAGATTCTACACCTTTTAAACGCTGAACTACAGCTTCTATACACCAAAAACATCCACCACCAAAAGTGGCTACTTGTAAGTTTTTCATAAAACACTTCTCCTTAAGTTCTATTGCCCCATTAATCCGATAGAATATTATGACAAATTATCAATAAAAAGGTAATTTATATAAATATACTGATCAGTTGTGTAATGTTTGAAGTTTACAATTGATAAATTCGCAATTCTATAAAAAAGCAATATATTTGCAATCAAACTCAGGCACACTAATGAATAGCAAAAATAATACCATCACTCTTGAGACTTATTTTCAGGATTTTAGACAGCATATTGTTGGGATTGGACAGGAATTTGACTCTCCATATGGCAGAAAAAAAATCGTTTATACGGACTGGACTGCCAGCGGACGCTTGTATCGTCCTATTGAAGAGAAACTTTTGAATGAATTTGGACCTTTTGTTGCCAATACTCACACAGAAACAACTGTGTCAGGTACTGCCATGACAAAAGCATATCATCATGCAAGAAACATCATAAAACGTCATACAAATGCGAATAATGATGATGTTTTGATTAATGACGGTACCGGAATGACTGGCGTTATCAATAAATTTCAACGTATTTTAGGTTTAAAAATCCCGGAAAACCTGAAGGATTGCACTATAGTTCCTGCTGAAAAACGCCCTATTGTTTTTATTTCGCATATGGAACATCATTCTAATCAAACTTCCTGGTTGGAAACTATTGCCGATGTTGAAATTATACCTTCTTGTGAAAAAGGACTTTTCTGCTTGGATAATTTGGCTTTATTGCTTGAAAAATATGCTGACAGAACGATAAAAATTGCTTCTATAACTTCATGTTCAAATGTTACGGGTTTAAAAACTCCGTTTCACGAAGCTGCAAAATTAATGCACAAACATAATGGAGTTTGTTTTGTAGATTTCGCTTGTTCAGGACCTTATGTAGAAATTGATATGCATCCTGCAGATCCTGAAGCTGACTTAGATGCTATTTTCTTTTCTCCGCATAAATTTTTAGGAGGGCCTGGAACTTCAGGAGTTTTGATTTTTAATAAAAAACTATACAATAATATGATTCCTGATTGTCCTGGCGGAGGAACTGTAAGCTGGACAAATCCTTGGGGCGAACATAAATATATTGATAATATCGAGGATCGTGAAGATGGCGGAACTCCTGGTTTCTTGCAGGTTATTAAAACTGCACTGGCAATTGAGCTTAAGGAAGAAATGGGAATCGATAACATTTTGCAACGCGAACACGAAATTGTTGATTTTGTTTTTAATGAATTAGATCCAGTTGAGAATATTAAAATTTTGGCTGGTCAACATAAAAATCGTTTGGGTGTAATTTCATTTTTTATTGAAGATCTTCACTTTAATTTAGGTGTAAAATTGCTGAATGATAAATTCGGGATTCAAACGAGAGGCGGATGCAGTTGTGCCGGAACTTACGGACACTTTTTACTACATGTAGATCAGGAAACTTCAAATAAATTGGTTAATGAAATTACTATCGGTGATTTAATCAAAAAACCGGGATGGATTAGAATGTCTATTCACCCAACGACTACTGATAAAGAAATCGCTTACGTTTGCGAAAGCATTAAAGATTTAGCTAAAAACCACAAATCATGGGCTTTAGATTATGCTTATAATAAAAACACAAACGAATTTATTCATAAAAACGCTAATTCATTTGAAGATGAATTGGTTGCAGGATGGTTTAAGTCGTAGCGTGATTTTACCGCAAAGTTCGCTAAGTTTTTCCGCGAAGGACACAAGCTTATTGTGTTCACTTTATATTTTTAAAGTTCGCAAAGTAAACCCTACAGGTTTTTAAAACTTGTCGGGTTTGTTGATTTTTGACATTAATCGCAAAGTTCACAAAGTTATAATTGATAAAGCTTTGTGAACTTTGCGTTTTTATAAAATCTCGAATACGTTAAAATAAACTTAGCGTTCTTTGCGGTAAAATTAATCAGTTTCAATTTGAAAATTCAATCATAAAAGAGTTTTCAGTTTCTTGTTTTTTTCTAATCTTTGTTAAAACTTGTATAATGATAATCTTTAAAGATTTTGAGTCGTTTAACGAATATGTTGGATTAAAAAAGCCAATCGATAGTGATATCGATATTGGTTATTATGATTCTCCAAATATGCGATCTCAATCTGAACCTGTAAAGGCTGATTTCTATCGTATTTCTATAAAAATTAATTATACCGATAAATCGTTACCTGTTCCAAAACCAATAACGGCAATCTTTTTCAGCAGTCCGGATATGGTAAATGGATGGAATGTCGAACCGAATTACACAGGAATGTATGTGCAGCTTTCTAAAAAGATAATAGATGAAAATAGGTTTTTATTTAAAACTTATCTTGATTACGGACAGCATGAAGCCTTATATTTAACTGAAAGTGAAGTAGAAGAAATAAATACACTTTTTGGTTTAATGTACAAATATTATAAAAGCGAAAAACAAGATTTTGGTGTTTTGCTTTCTTATGCGAATGTATTGATTTCTGTAATTGAAGCTTTTTATAACAGACAATTTTCTACAAATCCAAAACAATACAATCGTATTGTAACTGACTTTCAACAAAGCTTAAAAGATTACTATAATCAGCCTGTGAAACAACTTCCAAGTGTTCAGTATTTTGCTGATAAATTGGATTTGACGCCAAATTATTTGGGAGATATTATTAAGCATTTTACAAATAAATCTGCTCTGGAGAATATTCATGAATTTGTAATAAAAAAAGCAAAAGACTTATTAGAAAAAAATGACTCTATGAATAATACTCAAGTGGCTTATGAATTAGGTTTTGAGTATCCAAATTATTTTTCTAAGTTTTTCAAGAAGCAGGTAAATTTGACTCCAAAAGAATATCGGGAACAAATAAAAAACACGAATCTTTAATACTTTCAAAGCACTTTTTAAGTGCTTTTTTGTTATCAGTAATTTGTTTCTTTTTTACTGGTAATTTGTCTCTTTCCGCCGAATGATCCCTTTTTACTTTTGTGGAGTAAAAATTATTAAAATGGAAAAACAAAAGAAAGTATTATTGATCAATACACATCTAACTTACCCAAATTGGACGGAAGGAAAATTAAACAATTCTTTTATGGAAGTTGCAAAACATTTTTTTGAAACTAGAAATTATGAAGTTCTGGAAACAAAAGTTGAGAATGGATACAATGCCGATGAAGAAGTTGAAAAACATTTAAGCGCCGATATTGTCATTGTGCAAACGCCTGTAAATTGGTTTGGCGCACCGTGGATTTACAAAAAATATACTGACGAAGTTTTTAATAGCGGATTACACAGTCAAAAATTCCTTTTGGGTGACGGAAGAACGCGCGAAGATTTGACAAAGCAATACGGAAGCGGTGGAAAATTACACGGAAAGAAGTTTATGATTTCTGCAACCTGGAATGCTCCAGAGGAAGCTTTCGGAAATCCATCTCAAGATTTTATGCAAGGTAAAACAACATCAGATTTGTTTTTGAATATTTCAAGTAGTTATCGTTTTTGTGGTTGTGATATTTCTCCGGATTATAATTGTTTTGATATTTTTAAAGGAGGAACGATAGAAAATGATCTTGAAAATTATCCTAAGCATTTAGCTAAGGTTTTTAATTTATAAAGAGTTAACTGGATTGATTTGGTTTGAGAATTAACCGCAAAGTTCGCTAAGTTTTTTCGCGAAGGACACTAAGGTTGTTGTGTTTACGTTGTCTTTTTTAAGTACGCAAAGTAAACCCGATAGGTTTTATCCCGAAGTGTCAGGACTGTAGGGTTTCTTGGTTGGAGAATTAACCGCTAAGTTACGCTAAGAACGCAAGGTTTGTTTTTTTGTTGAGAAAACATAAAGTTCGCAAAGCTGTTTAAATACAAAGCTTTGCGAACTTTTCGTTTTTATAAAATCTTTAATAGAAAAACTTAGCGGACTTTGCGGTTAAATTTTTTAGCCACAAATGTCACAAATTGTCACAAATTTTAATTCACATAAAGCTTTACGAACTTTGCGTAAATCTTTGTGTCCTTTGCGGTAAAGATTAATTAAATTCTCCTAAAAATTCTTTACATAATCAAGCGAACGCCACCAAGATCTGAAACTCTGTAAGAGAATTTATTTCCGGGAGAGCCTATGAACATAAAGTTTTTTGGGATTTTCCACTTTTGAGAAAGTTCGTCTATAATTTCGGGACCAAAAACGCCTTGAATTTCGAGATATTCAATATCGATGTCGTCGTAAGCTCGATCTAAAACTTCGAGGTCTTTTATTAAGGCTTCGTTATTTGAGGAATCATTTTTTACATGGACAATTTTTAGTTTTTTGGTAGTTTCATTATTTTCAACATATTGAAGTACTTTATTGAGAATTGCAATATCATCGCCTTTGGTAAAAAAGACAAATTCCTGCGAATTAATCTCAACGCTCATTTTTTGCAAATATCGATTACTGACGATAACGAATCTTCGGAGTGGCTGATAGAAATATTCTAAAGCCTGGATCATGAGTCTTATCAGAATGACGCGATTGAGCATGATTCCGATAAAAATCAACGACGGCACCATATATTTCAAAAAGGTATAAAATGCGTTGATGTTGAGTTTCATATTTCCAATGAAAGCGGCGATAATAAATGAAACTGCAACTACAACTGCGATTCCGCGTGCGCGTTCTGGTCTTGGTAATTTGCTTCGTTTGAATTTCAGTAATAAATTTCCAATCCCGAATAATGCCATTACTGCCAAAAAGGAAAATGTATAAACTCCTGCTAATGATTCTAAATGCCCTCTTGTCGCAAAAAGCACCGATATACATAAAATAAGAAAGCTTATTACAATTCTATAATGTGATCCTCTTTTGTTTTTCTTCAGAAAATAATTTGGTAGAATTCGATCTAAAGTCATACGGTTCAATAATCCGGAAACTCCAACAAATGAGGTCAATACGGCTCCGCATAAAACTAAAACCGCATCTATAGAAATTAACCAAGCGAGCCAGGATCCTCCAGTTGTTTGTCCTAAATGTGCTAAAAGGGATTCTTTATTGGCGCCAACTTCAGTTAATGGAATTACGCTAATTAATAAAATCGCAATTACAGGATTAAAGAAACTTACGATTGCCCACATATTTCGCAATGTTTTTGGAAAAACGCCGTGTTCTTGTTCTTCAACAAAATTGGCAGAACTTTCGAAACCTGAAATCCCAAGCATGGCAGCAGAAAATCCTAGAAAAAGGGCTGTTTTTATATTTCCGTAGGCAATTGGGGTTTCCCAATTGATATGAAAAGTTTCTAATCCATTATTTAAAATAAACCATAGCGAAGCTAAAACGAGTAGAGATAAAGTTGCAATATGTGTGATAAAAATAATTACGGCTACAAATGCAGATTCTCCGATTCCTAAAATAGCAAGTCCGGTAAATAATACCAAAACTACAACTGTTGCGATGGTTACATTTAAGGTTTCGAAAATTCCGTGTAAATAATGCATTCCTTCTGAGGCCGAAATTACTGCGGTTGCCATATAAGACAAAACGGTTAATGTTGCCGCCAGAGATGCTAATCGTTTGGTTGAAGTGTTTAATAAAACATTGTAAGCACCACCATTTAAAGGGATTGCGCCAACAACTTCGCCATAAATTCGTCTGAAAAGAAATAAAACTGCCGCAACAATTAGTAATGAAATCCAGGCATATTGACCTGCATATAGAATCGTTAGCGCTGAAACGTATAAACAGGAAGAGCTTATGTCGTTTCCGCAAATTGCTGTTGCTTGTAATTGATTTAATTTTTTGTGTACAATTTCTTTCATCGATATTCAGGATTAAAACACGATTAACACAATAAAAATAGTAACAGACAAACAAATTCTTAAAAAAGGCAGATAGAATGAATAGAACTAAAAGTATATTTTAGCTAATGTGTATATTTAGAATATTCAATTTAAGAAAATTATTTGGATTCCTCAAACTTTCTAAGTGATGACAAGGCTTGTTGCTGAACTTTCTTTTGAAAGAAACCTGTCCAGCCTAATAGATATCCGGTTGGTCCAAAGGCTTGTTTTGACCATTTCCAAACATCAAAATTATCTGTATGTTTGATGATTAAGCCATCTTGAAACGAAAATTCGGCTGCAATTCGATTGATTACATTTCTGTTTGTTTTACTGAAATTATAAGTTGCAACCCAATTTGCAGAACCCGCAAATTCATCAGCTTTAACATTTGAAAATTCAATTTTTAAGTTCCCTTTGCTTTTTATAAGCAGCATTTCCCACATTTTAGAAACTTGCTCTTCTTTTAATAAACCAAAAGCAGGATCTATAAAATGAACTTTTGGATGATAACATTCAGCCATTGTTTTAGCGTCGGCGTTTGCAAAAGCGGTATAGAATTTTGTAATTAAAGCTTCGTTGGCGTTCATATAAAAAGAATTAGATTATAAATATAAGATTTAATTTATTAAATGTCTTACTATAAAAGACTAATTTCTTTTGCGGTATCAAACGACTTCTTTGATTTATCGTATGCTGTCGAAAAATAATTCATTTTATTATATGCCGTAAAATATCCGGTTTGATTTCCAAAAGTATTTGGACCTCCGGAAATAATAAATCGAACAGCATAAATATCCGTTTTTTTAAGCTTTGCAAATTCGGCAGGAGTGAAGTAATAATACGCCGAAGTCTTGCCATCAGAACTTTCCTTTACATTTTTATCAACACAAGGAATTACATCTGCATTGGCTAAATCTACATATAAACCGCCGGCAATTCTGGCTTTATCATTTGCCGTTGAAACTGTTACCTTTAAGATTCCGCCTTTATCTGTTTTTGCAATCTGAACATTTGCTTCGCCGGTAAAGGCATATTTTTCACAAATGAAAGTATAATTTTGCGTTGCCGGAAAAGGTTTTGAATTATTTACAATCATTTTTTCCTGAGCATTTGCAAAACTAGAAATTAGCAATAATACAAATAGCGGTAGTCTTAAATTCATAGTTTTAGTTTATTGATCTGTTATTTTTGAATCAAATTTTTCATCCCAATCCATTGATTTTATTGCCGAAATTAGATTTTCTTCATTTACAAAAACACGTAACTCTTTGTTGGCTACCTTTTTACTATATAAAGCATGGTATCGATATATAACTTCTTGTTTTGTTTTGTAAACGCCATCTAATTTTAAGTCAATAAAACTTCCGTAATATTGTCTAAATCTTGTACAAGTTTTAGTCAATCGTTCTTCGGTCGTATTTTCCATAACCGATTGGGTTACTTCAGTCTCATTAAAAGGTTTAAATTTTGATGTATTGCAAGTTTCCAGAACTCTTTTGCCTAATTCGTACGCTTTTTTCTGCTGATTCACATTAATTTCGGCGCTTGAAACTTTCTTTACTTTTAAATCTTCTGTATCTCTGGTAATGGTTTTAGATTTACATCCAATTAATAACAACAAACATATAATCAATCCTGCTTTCTTCATAACAATTTAAGTAATTTTTAATAATAAGTTAGGGTCGGGACAGTTTTCTATATAAAAATTAAGGTCATTTGTATTGCAAACTCCGGGATAATCTCCCCAATATTCTTCAATATTTTTTATAATTTGAAAATGTACGTGAGGCGCATAATCTCCGTTAACGTCTGATTTTCCTAAAGCAGCAATTTTATCTCCCTTTTTAAATACAGTCCCAACGCTAAGGTTTTCTATACTTTCTAACGATAAATGTCCGTATAAAGTATAAAAAACTTCATTTTCAATTTCATGTTCCAAAATAATCGTCGGGCCATAATCGCCCAAACCTTCATTATTTTTAAAACTATGAACTTTTCCGTCAAGCGGAGCTAGTACAGCTGTATTTGCTTTTGTCCATAAATCGAGACCAATATGAATATTTCGTTCCGGAATAGAATCGTTTTTGAAAATTGTACTTCTTTGATACAAAGTCCGTCCTTCGATATATCCGCCAAAAGCGACTTCGGCATTATTTTTTTCGAGATAATTAGAAATAAAAAGCTCAAATTCGGCTGCGTTTTCAGGCTTAGATTCCATTAATTCCTGATTCGTAACCGATAAATCCAAAGCTAGGTATTTTGAAAAATCGATACTTGAATCAATTACTTTAGTAGGTGGTAATGTTTTTAAAATAGAGGCAAGAGGTTTCATAAAATTTAAAATTTAGGCGACTTTTTCAATTATTATTAATTCATTATGCACTTCTATGCGGGGCAGCATTTTCGAAGTAAATAATTCGGCGTTAATTTCGGCAATATATTTTTTGTTTCGAACATTATGTGCTTCATCCAGAATCATGGTATTGAATAAAACAAAACCCTGATCTTTTAAAAGCGAACAAACACGATCGCTAAAAAACTTCTCAAACAAAAAGTTTGGCATATTAATGTCTTCAAAAATATCAATGATTATCAGATCGTACTTTTCTTTTGTTTTTAAAACAAACTCAAAAGCATCATCAATAATAACATCCAGCTGTTTTATTTGATTAAGGTTGAAATATTCATTTGCAATTTGAATCATATCAGAGTCAATCTCGACACCGGTAATCCTACCTTTATATTCCACTTCATCAACCAAAGTTTTTATGACACTTCCTCCGGCAACACCAAGTAATAGAATATGGTCCATTTCGAGAATTGCTTTATATCCAATATTTCTAAGTCCGTACCTTAATATACGTTGCAAACTTCCGTATGAATAATTTGTATTTTCAGAATCTAAAACCAATTCTCCATTTGCCCAAGTAACCTCAATTATTTTACTTCTGGCGGATTTTTTTTTAAATATTTTAATTGGAATTAAATAACTGAATAACTTTTGAATCATTTTACGGGCTTTTACTCAAAATTACCACTTTAAATCTTTTATTTTGCATGAAAAAATAAATTTTAATGAAAAAACAATTCTATAAATTCATCTTTTTTAAGCTAATGGGCTGGAAAATAGTAGGAATAGAAAATGCTGAAGTTAAGAAATGTATTCTAATGGTGATGCCTCATACAAGTAATCATGATTTTTATTTGGGAATTTTCACTCGTGGAATCTCAGGATTGGAAATGAACTGGGTTGGAAAAAAGGAATTATTCAAATTTCCTTTCGGATATTATTTCAGAAGTGTGGGAGGAGAACCATTAGATCGCTCAGGCGGATTGAACAAAGTAGATTCGATTGCTGCAATTTTTGAACGCAAAGAAGTTTTTAGATTAGCAGTTGCTCCTGAAGGAACTCGTAAAAAGGTAAAAGAAATTAGAAGTGGATTTTATTATATAGCGCTCAAAGCAAATGTGCCAATTGTTCCCGTTGCATTTGATTGGGGTAAAAAAGAAGTTAATTTAGGAAAGCCATTTTTCCCGACTGGCGACTACGAAGCCGATCTTCAAGTTTTGAAAAAACATTATGATGGAGTTATTGGTAAAATTCCTGAAAACGGATTTCAATTGTAAATTTTCGCTGTTTTTTCAATTGCGTGAGAATCCCTTAAATAAAAAATATTTTAAAAAATTTTCAAATACGCGATTTTTATAAATCATGGGGCATAGGCCTTAAATGTCCCATTTTTATAAAAAATAACTATTTTCTCAATTTCCCCTTCTTCCGGAATTAGATTTTGATTTTTTACTTCCGATGAATATCTAATCGGAGCTTTTTCTTCTTCTTTATAATTTATTTGTGAAAACAAATCGCCAGCCACAAAATTATCATTTGATGAAATAGGAGGGTTTGTTTTTTCAGTTTCTAAAGTTTCATAGTTTTTAACTTTACTATTTTCTTCTTCATTTTTAGGAAAATTTCCCTTTCCATTCAAAAGCCAATAAAGATCTACATCAGGAAAAACGTCTAATATTTTCATGACAAAATCTAAACTAGGTTTGTTTCTTCCCGAAAGTAGGTGAGACATACTGGAACGTTGTACGCCAATTCTATCAGCAAAAGAAGAGGCATTAATACCGTAGTAATCCAATATAATTTCCAGTCTTTTTACAAAATCATCGATGTTTACCATTGTAAATTATTATAATTAATTCTCATGTTTACAAATGTAATTAAAAAGGATTAGATAACCTATTTTACAGTTGTAAATTGATTTTTAAAGCTAGATTTATTATAACTAATACTTTATATGATAAATAATATTACACTAATATTAAGCATGTTATAATTATTCATTTAAAGTAATAACATTTGTCAACTTTAATAGAATCTAGCATTCCATAAAAGCTCATTTTATTGTTTACATTTCTAAATTTTACTCAATTTTTACTGTTTACAATTGTAAAAATAAAGATGTTTACTTTTGTAAACTAATCAGAAAGACAATGAATTTAGAAGAACTATTTGACCAATACAAAGAACAATCTATAGCAGGACGTTACTTGACTCTAGACCATATTACACCATTATTAGAAAAACTAAATACAAATAATCAAGTCAAAGTTATTGGCACATCTGTTTTAGGAGAACCTATATATAGTTACGAAATTGGTAGCGGAGAAACGCGTATTTACCTTTGGTCGCAAATGCACGGAAACGAAAGCACAACCACAAAAGCATTATTTGATTTCATTAATGTATTAAATAGCGGTTCAGAATTTGCGGAGAAAATGCTTAAAACATTTACTTTTTATAGTATTCCTATACTAAATCCTGACGGAGCAAGACTTTATACACGCGAAAATGCCAATAAAATTGATCTAAATCGCGATTCTCAAAACCTGACACAACCAGAAAGTAAGGTTTTGAGAGAAGTTTTTGAAACTTTCAAGCCTCATTACTGTTTTAACCTTCATGATCAGCGAACTATTTTTGGCGCAGGAGAAACTGGAAAACCAGCAACAGTATCATTTTTAGCGCCTTCTTATAATGAAGAAAGAGAGATTAACGACAACAGATTAAAAGCTATAAATGTGATCGCCGGAATCAACGATGTATTGCAAAAATACATTCCGGAACAGGTTGGACGCTTTGATGATTCGTTCAATATCAATTGTATAGGAGATACTTTTCAGTTTTTAGGAGTACCAACAATCTTGTTTGAAGGCGGACATTTCCCTAATGATTACGATAGAGAAATAACCCGAAAGCTCCTATTTTTCTCACTTATTACGAGTTTTAAACTGATCGGCGAAAACGATTTAGTTGATAATAGAATTCATGATTATTTGAATATTTCACAAAATAAAGTCGTTTTTTATGATTTTATGTATAAAAATATCAAAATAAATTATGATGGTATCGAAATTATTACGAATTTTGTCGCACAATACAAAGAAGAATTGATTGAAAATAAGATTCATTTCAACGCTTACATAGTTGAAGTAGGTGAGTTGGAAAATTATTTTGGACATTATGAATACGATGCAAAAGGAGCACTTTATTCAGATGACTTTACAAATTTTCCGAAAATGAATCAAAAAGCAGATTTTTATTTAGATAAAAATGTTAAATTTGTTAACGGATTGATAAAAAGTTAATTTTTATGTGAATTTGTTGTTTTTTATATATATTTTTATACTTTGTAATAGCAATTAGTAATATTAATTAAAGAATTATGAGTAAATTTCGTTTAGATGAAGTAGATCACCAGATTTTAGATATGTTAATAGACAATACGAGAGTTCCGTTTACTGACATTGCAAAAAAACTATTGATTTCTGCTGGAACAGTACATGTTAGAGTAAAAAAAATGGAAGACGCCGGAATAATAATGGGCTCTTCATTGGCCTTAGATTACGATAAATTAGGGTACTCATTTATTGCTTATGTAGGTGTATTCCTTAATAATACGTCTCAAACTAAATTTGTATTAGAGCGCATCAATCAAATTCCTTTCGTTACAGTAGCATCTGTAACTACTGGTAAATTCAATATTTTTTGCAAAATTAGAGCAAAAGATACTAAGCACGCAAAAGAAGTTATCTTTATGATTGACGATATTGAAGGTGTTTACAGAACTGAAACAATGATTTCATTAGAAGAAAGTATAAACGATAAGAAGCGTTTGATGCATACTATTTTTAAAAATATGTAATATTTTCTTGAATGCTATATTAAAATATAACCTCAAGTTTATTCTTGGGGTTTTTTTATGACTAATTAACCAACCAACTACAACACAATTATGTACACGTTACCAAAAATCGAACGTTTTAATCAAGATGTTCTTTCTAAATACCACATTTATAATAGTGTTTTTATAACATTACCATTTGATTCTATAGATAATACAGGGGCTTTACTTCCTTTATTTACAGAAACTTGCGAAACGGGATTTAAAAAACAGGAAACTCCTAAAGAAATTTTTAATTACTTCTCTGACAGATACTTAAACAATGCATCAGAATCAGAGAAGATTGATTTAATGTTCCGATTTATTCAGTATATCGAACGTCAGATTGTATTATTTGACGCAATCGAAGATGCTGCTTTTCCAGAAGTTAATAATATGGAAGGACGCGGATCTTTGCGTGATATCAAAGAAAAATCAGATGCAAAAGAAAAAGACGATCAATTAATCGAATTTCTTGAGAATTTTAATGTTAGAACTGTTCTAACAGCGCATCCAACACAGTTTTATCCTGGTCCTGTATTAGGAATTATAAATGATTTGACCGATGCAATTCGTTTAAATGATTTATTAAAAATAAAACAATTGTTAGCGCAATTGGGTAAAACACCTTTTATCCAGAATGAAAAACCAAATCCATATGATGAAGCGGTTAGTTTGATCTGGTATTTAGAGAATGTGTTTTATGCAACTTCAGGAGAAATTGTTCATTATTTACAGAAAAATATCCTTGACGGAAATGCAATTCAAAATCAATTGATAAAACTTGGATTCTGGCCAGGGGGAGATCGTGATGGAAATCCTTTTGTAACTACCGAAATTACTTTGAAAGTTGCAGACCGTTTAAGAACCTCAATCTTAAAGTGTTATTATATCGAAATGAGAAGTTTAAAACGTAAGTTAACTTTCTCAGGAGTAGACACTTTAGTAGCTGAACTTGAACATAAACTTTACCGTTCAGTATTTTATTCTAAAGGAGAAATATACATCACTTTAGAAGAATTATTATCGCAATTAAACAAAATAAGGGACATTATTATTGAGAAACACCAATCACTATATTTAGATGAATTAGAAGCTTTCTTAGTAAAAATTAACTTATTCGGATTCCATTTTGCAACTTTAGATATTCGTCAGAATAGTAAAATTCATAATATCGTTTTTAAAGATGTTGTGGATTATTATTTGAATTCTGGTTCAGATGTTTTTCCAAAGAATTATTTTGAATTATCGGAGAATGAAAAATTAGTAGTTTTATCGAATGTTAAAGGAGAATTAAATCCGGCAGACTTTGAAAATGAAATTACAAGATCTACTTTGGAATCTGTTCAGGCAATTAAAACAATTCAGAATGCAAATGGTGAATTTGGTGCAAATCGTTATATTATTAGTAATAACGAAAGTGCATTAAACGTAATGGAAACGTTCGCAATGATTCGTTTGAACAACTGGGAAAATCCTTCTGTGGACATTATTCCGCTTTTTGAATCAGTTGATGATTTGCAAAATGCGCACCAAATAATGGAGCAATTGTATACTAATCCTGAATATTCTAAACATTTACAAGCGAGAGGAAATAAGCAAACAATCATGTTAGGTTTCTCTGACGGAACTAAAGATGGTGGTTATCTAATGGCTAACTGGAGTATTTATCAAGCAAAAATTGCACTTACAGAAATTTCGAGACAATACGGAATAAAAGCTATTTTCTTTGACGGCCGTGGTGGACCTCCAGCACGTGGTGGTGGAAAAACACATAAATTTTATGCTTCTTTAGGTCCAAAAATTGAAAATAACGAAATTCAAATCACAGTTCAAGGACAAACGATTAGTTCTAATTTTGGAACTTTAGATTCTTGTCGTTATAATATCGAAAATTTATTAACGGCCGGAGTAACAAATCAGGTTTTCAGTAAAGGAAAAAATGAATTAAGCGCTGATGAAACTCAAATCCTGACGCAATTGGCAGATTTAGGATATGAGAAATATTTAAGTTTCAAGAATCATCCTAAATTTATTCCGTATTTAGAGAAAATGAGTACGTTGAAATATTACTCTAAAACAAACATTGGAAGTCGTCCATCAAAAAGAAGCAAATCAGAATCATTAGATTTTGCCGATTTGAGAGCAATTCCGTTTGTAGGTTCATGGAGTCAATTAAAACAAAACGTACCTGGATTTTTTGGAGTAGGAACAGCTTTAAAATATTTTGAAGAAAATGGCCAGTGGGATAAAGTACACGATTTATACCATAATTCATTATTCTTTAAAACGCTGCTTGAGAATAGTATGATGTCATTGGCAAAATCATTTTTACCATTAACAGCTTACATGAGAAACGATCCTGAGTTTGGTGAATTCTGGCAAATTATTTTTGATGAATTTCAAGAAACAAAACGTCTTTTATTGAAAATTGCAGGACATAAAACTTTGATGGAAAATTACCCTGATGGTATAGCATCAATTCAAGTGAGAGAACGTATTGTGTTGCCACTCTTAACAATACAACAATTTGCTTTATTGAGAATTAATGAGCTAAATAAAGAAAATAGTCCAAATGAAGATCTGATCAAAGTATATGAAAAAATCGTTACAAGATCTCTTTTCGGAAATACAAACGCAAGTAGAAACTCAGCTTAATAAAATTATAATATAAAAATTGGTAAAAAATGAATAGAGATCAATTAACCGAAAATGAGTATTCAGGTGGATTTGCTAATTATATTAGAGAAGCCGGAAATGTAAATTTGTTTGAAGAATTAGAAATCTCTTTGCATGATTTTATAAAATTTGTTCAAAATATTCCAATGGATAAATTTGATTATCGTTATGCTGAAGGAAAATGGACGATTAAAGATATTATCCAACACATAATGGATTGCGAGCGAATTTTTGCTTATCGCGCTTTACGATTTTCAAGAAACGACAAAACTCCTTTGCCAAGTTTTGAAGAAGATGATTATGCAAATAGTACAGACTCAGGAAGTAGAAGTATTCAAAGTTTATTGACTGAGTTGTCAGCTTTGAGACATTCTAATTTGTTATTTTTCAAAAGCTTATCTGAAGAACAACTAAAAAGAATTGGAACAGCATCAAACAATCAAATTTCTGTTCGTGCTTTGGGCTTTGTAATAATTGGACATCAAAAGCATCATCAAAAAGTTTTTGAAGAAAGATATTTATAGTTTTCTTATAGACATAAAAAAATCCTGTGAAGTTTAGTTCACAGGATTTTTTGTTTATAATCTTCTCATTTCGACCGAAGGTAGAAATCACACAAGAAACTCCATTCCTAAAGATGTCAATCTTTGTCGAATTACTAGTATGATTTCTCCCTTCGGTCGAAATGACAAAAAAACGAGAAAATTATTTTTTCAATTCTAATTTTTTCAATCTGGAGTTTATTGCGCCTTCATTTCTTCCTAACAAAAGCGCTATTTCTTTCACTTTCTTTCCTAGATAAAAATTATGAACAAGATCTGAATCTTCCTCTGAACTCCATTTTTTATAGGCTTCAGGATTTTCTAATCTTTTCTCATCCACTGAATAAGCTTTAATTTTTAGCTTTTCATCGTCATCTTTGTGCCTTTCAATAAAAGCTAATCCAAAACGAATCTTATCATAAGATAATTTTTCTTCAAAATGGTCATAATAAGGTTTTAAGGCTGTTGGATATTCAAGATCAACTTGAGCTTTGTGTAATTGTTTGACTTCGAGATCTGTAACAAATTGGTTTAAATCTAAATCTTCGCCATCTACATATAATTTAGCTAAATGCGAAACAATTGTCGATTGTCCCAAATTTCTTTTTCCGGCAATTTCTTCAATACTATTTCCTTCTTTAAAAAATGCCAGAGTTGTTTTATAAGTATTGCTTTCCTTTTTAACTTTCGCTTTTTCTTTTTTTACTTTTTCATAATAAGTAATAGCATCTATAAATTCCTGACCATATTTTTCAAGTTTAGCTTTTCCAACTCCATCAATAGCAAGGAATTCTTCGTCGCTCGTTGGTCGCAATGTTTCCATTTGTCTTAAAGCGGCATCACTAAAAATTACATATGCCGGAACTTCTTCATCTTTAGAAATTTCATAACGTAATTTTCGAAGTATTTCAAAAAGAGAATTTTTAGCCGCTTTCGGTTTTGCTTCTTTGATTTCGTTTTTGTCAATTACTTTTTTAACAACTGTTGTCAGTTTTACTTTTTCACCTTCGAACAAAACTTTCTTTGCAAAAGGAGTTAGTAAAATTTTATTGTGTTGATGAAAGGCAATTTCACAATATCCTAGATTTATAAGCTGAATTAGATATTGATTCCAATCATACCATGAAATGTCGGCGCCAATTCCGTACGTTTTTAGGTCTTGATAATTTTTTTCGTAGACATACGCGTTTCTCGAGCCTCTTAAAAAATCTACAATCACAGCCAAAGGCTCAGATTCCTGTAAACGGCTAATTGCCGACAATGCTTTTTGCGCGAGAATTGTACCATCGAAAAATTTTGGAGGATTTTTGCAAATATCGCAGTTTCCACAATTCTCATTAACCAATTCTCCGAAATAAGAAAGTAGAATTTTTCTACGGCAGCTTAATGCGTCCGCATATTGTTTCATTCTTTCTAATTTTGCTAATTGTACATCAGAGTTCAATCCTTCTGAAGCAAATTTTTGAAGCTGAATTACATCTGCGTAACTTTCGAATAAAACAGTTTCCGCTGCTAAACCATCACGGCCTGCACGACCAATTTCCTGATAATAACCTTCTATATTTTTAGGTAAATTATAGTGAATCACCCATCTAACATTAGATTTATCAATTCCCATTCCGAAAGCAATTGTAGCGCAAACCACCTGACAATCGTCATTAATAAATTCATCCTGAGTTTTTGCACGAAGTTTATTTTCTAAACCGGCATGATACGCTTTGGCTTTTACACCGTTTTTTTTAAGTTTTTCGGCAAGTTCTTCAGTAGTTTTTCTGCTTAAGCAATAAATAATCCCCGATTCATTAGGTTTCTTTTCGACAAAATCAATGATTTGTTTTACACGATCTAATGCCGGACGAACTTCTAAACTTAAATTTTTTCGATCAAAAGAAGCCACAAAGGTTTTTGGATTTCTTAATTTTAATTGTTTTGTAATATCTGTACGCGTTGCTTTATCAGCAGTTGCGGTCAAAGCCAGAACTGGAGTAGAAGGAAAGCGGCTTTTTAAATATCCTAAATTAGTATACGCAGGACGAAAATCATGTCCCCAAGACGAAATACAATGTGCTTCGTCAATTGCAATCAAACTGATTGTCAACTCGTTAAAGACCACATCAAGATAAGATAAGCTTTCCGGCGCTATATAAACAAGTTTGAATTTATTAGATTTTAAGTTGTCAATATAAAATTGCTGTTCTTCACTTGATTGACTACTATTAATATAACAAGCATTAATTCCATTGGTTTTTAAACTATCGACCTGATCTTTCATCAAGGCAATTAATGGAGATATAACTATTGTAATTCCTGGTAAAACTAAGGCCGGTAATTGAAAACAAATTGATTTTCCACCACCAGTTGGCATAATTGCCAAAGTATCCTGACCAGAAAGAATTGTATTTATGATTGTTTCCTGATTTGGCCTGAATTTCTCAAAACCAAAATTCTCTTTTAGTTTGGCGTGTAATATTTCTGAATTCATTTGGCAGATATTTTTATCATTGTTTTAAGTGCTGTAAAAATATTAAATATACTAATTTTCTTATAAATTAAATATCTTACCCTCAATTATTAATTACATAAAAAAAGGAACTCAATTTGAGTTCCTTTAATTTATTTTGAAAGATATAAATTAATCTTCGTCGTCTTCATCATCATCTTCGTCAGCAATATCATCCGGATCTTTGTCATCGTCATCATCATCGTCTCCGCCATCAGTATCTGGTTTGTCTATTGCATCATCGTCGTCATCGTCATCGCTATCATCATCAAGATCAAGACCTTTTACTGGTTCGATTGTGTCCACATCAAGATCGATGTCGTCATCTTCATCGTAGTTCTCAATTCTGTCAGCAAGTTTGGTACTAATTTTTACTAAATAAATAGTGTCTTCAGTACGAACTTCAACAGCTTCGATCAATTCGTTTTTAGCATTTCTAAAACGGATTACATCCGAATCATCATAACCATCAGGAAATTTCTCTACTAAAAGGTTCAAAATTTCGTTGGTAAGTTTAGCGTAGTCTACTATAACTCTTTTCATAAATATCCTATAAATCTAATAAATAAGCAAAAATTAACGGTGCAACAATTGTAGCATCCGACTCAATAATAAATTTAGGGGTTTTAACATCTAATTTACCCCAAGTGATTTTCTCGTTTGGAACTGCTCCGGAATAAGATCCGTAACTAGTTGTTGAATCTGAAATCTGGCAGAAATAACTCCAGAATGGAATATCATGCATTTCCATATCCTGATACAACATTGGTACCACACAAATAGGAAAATCTCCTGCAATACCACCACCAATTTGGAAAAATCCAATTCCGTTAGTACTATTTTTTGGATACCAATCTGCAAGGAATGTCATATATTCAATTCCTGATTTCATGGTAGAAGCTTTTAATTCTCCTTTGATTACGTATGAAGCAAAGATATTTCCCATTGTACTATCTTCCCATCCCGGAACAATAATAGGTAAATTTTTCTCTGCTGCAGCATACATCCAGCTATCTTTTAGATCTATTTCGTAATATTCTTCTAAAACGCCCGATAATAGCATTTTATACATGAATTCATGTGGGAAATAACGCTCACCTTTATCATCTGCATCTTTCCAGATTTTATAAATGTGTTTTTGTAAACGACGGAAAGCTTCATGTTCAGGAATACAAGTGTCAGTAACACGATTTAATCCTCTTTCAAGTAAAGCCCACTCGTCTTCTGGTGTCAAATCACGATAGTTTGGTACTCTTTCGTAGTGAGAGTGTGCCACTAAATTCATGATGTCTTCTTCTAGATTGGCTCCAGTACATGAAATAATCTGAACTTTATCTTGTCTGATAATTTCGGCAAAAATTTTACCAATTTCTGCTGTACTCATAGCGCCAGCCATACTTACCATCATTTTTGCACCATTTGCCAATTGTTGTTCGTATGCTTTTGCAGCATCAACTAAAGAAGCAGAGTTAAAGTGTAAATAATGTTTTTCAATAAACTGACTGATTGGTCCTTTCATTTGTTTTGTTTTTTGTTTTTCTTTTTTTGAATTAAAAGTTTGACCTTTTACATGATACTGCAAATTAATAATTTTAATTTTATTAACATTTAATTTGCAAGTTTTTTTTTATGCTTTTTTTCTGTAACCTAAAATTTTCAATACGTCGTCAGAAGTTTGTTGTTCTGAGAAAACTTCAGTCGCTAAAATGCCATTTTCATCACGATCGATTAAAATATGTTTAGGTTGCGGAATCAAACAGTGATGTAAACCACCGTATCCTCCAATAGTTTCCTGATACGCACCAGTATTAAAGAAACCAATGTATAATGGTTTTTCTTTGCTGTATTTAGGCAAATAAATGGCGTTCATATTTTGTTCTGAGTTGTAATAATCGTCACTATCACAAGTCAATCCTCCTAATAAAACCCGCTCGTATGTATCATTCCAACGGTTTACCGCCAACATAATAAAACGTTTATTTATAGCCCAAGTATCCGGCAAAGTGGTAATGAATGATGAATCAATCATGTTCCATTTTTCTCTATCATTTTGTTGTTTTTGATACAAAATCTGATAGATTGCGCCACCGCTTTCACCTACTGTAAATGATCCAAATTCTGTAAAAATGTTTGGAACATCAACTTCAGCTTCATCGCATGCAATTTTAATCTGATTGATGATTTCATCAATCATGTATTGGTAATCATATTCGAATGCAAGTGAGTTTTTAATCGGGAAACCACCTCCAATGTTCAAACCATCAAGAGTAGGGCATTCCTTTTTAAGTGCAATGTATACTTTAATACATTTTACTAACTCATTCCAGTAATATGATGTATCGTTTATTCCGGTATTAATGAAAAAGTGAAGCATTTTAAGCTCTAATTTGTCATTTTCCTGAATTTGTTTTTTATAGAACGAAACTATGTTTTTATATCCAATTCCTAATCTTGAAGTATAAAACTCAAATTTAGGCTCTTCCTCAGCTGCAATACGGATTCCGATTTTGAATTTTCCTTTTATTTCAGCCTGAAGCAAATCTAATTCTTCATAATTATCAATAATCGGAATAGTATTTTTATGTCCGCTATTGATTAATCGTGCAATATTACTAATGTATTCGTCTCTCTTAAAACCATTGCAAATTACATAAGTACTTTTGTTGATTTTACCATTTTCAAGCAAATTCTCTACAATATTAACGTCAAATGCTGAAGACGTTTCTATGTGAATGTTATTCTTGAAAGCTTCATTCATAATATATTCAAAATGAGAGCTTTTTGTACAATAACAATAGAAGTATTTTGCATCGTATTTATTCTTTTCCATTGATTTTCTGAACCAGGCTTTTGCCTTATTAATATTCTCAGAAATCTGCGGTAAATATGTAAATTTTAATGGTGTACCATATTGTTCAACTAATTTCATCAAATCAATGTTGTGAAATTGTAAGTTGTCTTTATTTAATTTGAATTCCTCTTGCGGGAAATAGTAAGTTTGATTAATTAGATCAGAATATTTTGTATTCATTTATTTTTAAATATTATAGATTGTGATTTTTAATTTAGGAAACTGTGCTAAATCTAAAATTCAAACCCTAATATTTGCAAATACTATTTGCAGTTTTTCATGTTCTGCTTTCGAGCAAAGGAAAACATCAAAACAAAACGGACTTTTACTATTATAAAAACGATTCAACATCCTTAGTAAGGAACTATTGAGCCGGTTTCTATAAGAGCTAAATTGTTGTTGTTTCTTGTTTGTTTTCATCGTGGCAAATGTAAAAAATAATATATACCCAAAGCAAAGCTTTTTATTAAAAAAAGTTTAAGATTTATAATCTTGAAACGCGTCTAGAATCAATTTATTTTCAACGGATTGATTAATTTTTATTTTTCCGATTCCTTCAATTAATGCAAATTGAATTAAACCGTACTCATTTTTTTTGTCGTGAATTAGCAATTCAAGAATCGGATCGATGTCATTTTCTTCCACTTTTACATCATCATAAATACCTTTTATGGCAGTTTTGATTTCAGCATATTCTTCGGCTGTAATTAAACCTTTGTGTAACGAAATATAACTTTCCAAAATCATTCCAATAGCAATAGCTTCACCATGTAATAATGTTGTTTTAGTTTCACTTTCCAGAAAGTAACTTTCGATTGCGTGCCCTAATGTATGCCCGAAATTTAAAGCTTTACGAATGTTTTTCTCAGTTGGATCCTGAATTACAATATCATTTTTGATTTCGACAGAACGATAAATCAATGCATCAAAATCAGCAAAATCAATGGCTTTCAAATCTAAAAACTGTTTCCAATAAGCTGCATCATAGATTAAACCATGTTTTAGCATTTCTGCCAAACCAGAACGCATTTCGCTTTGCGATAAAGTATCAAGATATTGCGTATCAATTAATACCATTTGAGGTACGTTAATTACGCCTATTTGGTTTTTAAGATTTCCTAGATCAACTCCTGTTTTTCCTCCAACAGAAGCGTCAACCATAGATAATAAAGTAGTTGGGATGTTTATAAAATCAACTCCACGTTTAAAAGTCGAAGCCACAAAACCACCTAAATCCGTAACAACACCGCCGCCAAGATTAATTACAAGTGATTTTCTGTCAGCACCAAGTTCTGTTAAAACATTCCAGATTTCAATACAAGTTTCAATATTTTTATTGGCTTCACCAGATTCAAATTCAATAATTTCAATCGTTAAATCAGTTTCAAGAAGTGGTAAAAATTTAGGTAAGCAATATTCATTTGTCTCATTATCAACTATAATAAACAAATTAGAGTATTTAGTTTCCTTTAAATGATTATTTAGGGCTTCGTATGCATTTTGGTTAAAATGTACGAGATAATTATTGGCTTGAATAGATTGCATATATGTGTAGTTATATTGAAACCGCAAAATAAGGCATTTTTAAGGAAATAATATTCAATCTTTTGTTCTAATTTGTTTTAAAAACAGCTTAAATAAAATGACATTAAATAAGGAAATTTCATTTTTACTTCAGATTTTATCACTCCAGAAAACCCTAAATCTTTAATTAGCTTAAAGTTATGCTTTATTATCGAAAAATCACCGACAAGATCAAAGAAAAACGTTTATACATAATTATTAAAGACAATTTATAGAATAACTCAAGTTTGATTTTTAATACAATCCAAAAGATTTATAAATAAGGAAGAAAATGATAATCAATTTAATGATTTTGTGTTAAAGCTTAATTTTGCTTTTTAACAGTATTGAACGTAAAATATGCCCTGTTTAACTAAATAATATTCAAAACTCTCTCTATATTTGCACAAAAAATAACCTAAAATGGAAAAAATATTCGATAACACTCAAGTTGCATTTTCACTAAAAAGCGATACGGAACTTGATAGAGCTTATTTTCTTTTTAAAATGATCGACAGTCAACCCTTAGTGAGGATAGGAACTGCTGTTACCAATTTTGCTATTAAAGCAAATCTTCCGGTAGAAGGATTAATTCGTGCAACTGTTTTTGACCATTTTTGTGGTGGTGTAAACGAAGACGATTGTATTACAGTGGTAGACAAAATGTTTACAAAAGGTGTTTCGTCTGTTTTAGATTATTCAGTTGAAGGAAAAGAAGAGGAAGAGCAATTTGATGCTGCCTTAGAAATGACTTTAAAAACCATTGAATTTGCTAAAGAACGTTTAGCGATTCCGTTTGCTGTTTTTAAGCCAACAGGTTTTGGTCGTTTTGAATTGTATGAAAAATTAGGAGAAAAACAAACATTAACTCCGGCAGAACAAGCTGAGTGGGATAGAGTAGTAGCCCGTTTTGATCATGTTTGTGGTGAAGCGCACAGAAAAGATGTGGCTTTATTAATTGATGGTGAAGAAAGCTGGATGCAAGATGCTGCTGATGATCTTGTTACAGATATGATGCGTAAGTATAATAAAGAGAAAGCAATCGTTTTCAATACTTTACAAATGTACCGTTGGGATCGTTTAGATTATTTGAAAAAACTACATGAAATTGCCAAAAACGAAGGATTCTTTATTGGAATGAAATTAGTTCGTGGTGCTTACATGGAAAAAGAAAACAAAAGAGCGGAAGAGAAAAATTATGTTTCGCCAATTTGTGTTTCTAAAGAAGCTACAGATGTTAATTATGATGCTGCTGTACATTATATGTTAGAGCATTTAGAGATAATGTCAATTTTTGCAGGAACTCACAACGAATTGAGTTCTTATAAATTGATGGAAATGATGCAGGAAAAAGGAATTGCCAAAAACGATAATAAAATCTGGTTTGGACAATTATACGGAATGAGCGATAATATTAGCTACAATTTAGCCGAAAACGGTTATAATGTTGCTAAATACCTTCCATTTGGACCTGTAAAAGACGTTATGCCGTACTTGATTCGTCGTGCTGAAGAAAATACTTCTGTTGCCGGTCAAACAAGTCGCGAATTGTCAATGATTAAAGCAGAACGCAAACGTAGAAAAGGGAAATAGTCTAGATTTTAGATTATAGATTATAGATTTATACAAAACTCCATTTTGCATTCGCAAATGGAGTTTTTTTATTCCCAAACTTTCAGGTTTGTAGTTGTACTTGTATTCTCGTCTAGTTTGTCATTTCGACCAGAGGTAGAAATCACACAAGAAAGTCCGTGCCTAGAATCGTCAATCTTTATCGAGTTTCGCGTGTGATTTCTCCCTTTGCTCGAAATGACAAAAAAAGCCTGAAATAGTTAACTACTTCAGGCTTTTTTTATCGGAATTTGGTCCCGAAGCTTCGGGATAAAAATTGAAATTTCTAATTTTAAGAATTACTAAACTGTAAATTACTTAAGTTTTTATAAATCCCGTTTTCAAGATTTATTAATTCCTGATGTGTTCCTTCTTCTGTTATTATTCCGTTATCCAGAATTAATATTTTATCAGCGTTTCTAATAGTCGAAAGACGGTGCGCAATAATAATGCTCGTTCTTCCTTCCATTAATACTTCTAAAGCTTCCTGAACCAGTTTCTCGCTTTCGCTATCTAATGATGATGTTGCTTCGTCCAGAATCAAAATACTCGGGTTTTTAAGCAATGCTCTTGCAATCGCAATACGTTGACGTTGTCCGCCTGATAATTTTACACCGCGTTCTCCAACCAAAGTTTCGAATTTCTCCGGAAACCCTTCTACAAAGTTCAAAGCATTTGCTTGTTTTGCAGCCAGCATAATTTCTTCATTTGTTGCATCAGGTTTTCCGTAAGCAATATTCTCTCTAATTGTTCCTCCAAAAAGAATAACATCCTGAGGCACAATACTCATGTTTCCACGAAGATTTTCTAAATCATAATCGTAGATATTTTTTCCATCAACAAGGATTTCTCCCGAAGTGATATCGTAAAAACGTAATAAAAGCGAAGAAATAGTAGATTTTCCGGCTCCACTTGGACCAACAATCGCAATCTTTTGTCCAAATTCTGCTGAGAAATTTACATCTTTCAAAACCTGAACTTCTTTTCTTGAAGGGTAACTAAATGCAACATTCTCGAAAGAAACAATCCCTTTAATTTTCTCAATTGGAGATGTTTTTGGATTTGCATTGATCGCTTCCGGAGTTTCTTCTAATAATTCAAAAACACGTTCTGTTGCTCCAACCGCTTTCTGAATTTGAGCGTACATTTCAGCAATTCCGCCAAAAGAAGCTCCAATAAACGTTGTATAAAGTACAAATGAAATTAAATCTCCAACACCTTCAACTTCACCTTTTATGGTCAATGTGATTCCGTACCAAACTACTGCAACTACGCATCCAAAAAGACATAAAATGATAAACGAAGCAAAATAACCACGATATTGACCACCTTTAATAGCGATTTTTACAATTTCTTTTATTTTGTTTTTATAACGTTGAATTTCGTACCATTCATTAGCGAAAGCTTTTACGTTACTAATTCCCTGAAGTGTTTCTTCAACGATAACCTGACTTTCGGCTACTTTATCTTGTGTTTTCTTTCCGTATTTACGAATAAATCTTCCAAAAATAACGGCAGCAACGGCAACTATTGGCACAATTGCCAACATCATTAAAGTCAATTTTGGACTGATATTTCCCAGAATAACAAATCCTCCAACAATTAGGATTAATTGACGTAAAAACTCTGCAATTGTAGTCGTAAAAGTGTCTTGTAATTGCGAGATATCAGCACTTATTCTACTATTTAATTCTCCAACACGTTTTTGAGAGTAAAAAGACATTGGTAGTTTTACCAGATTTTCATACAAAGCAAAACGAATATTAGATAACGAATTCTCAGTAAAATTTACAAAAAGAGAAATTCTGAAAAAAGAGAAGATAGCTTGAAGCGTAAGGATTACCATTAATCCAACGGCAATTTCGTTTGCTCTGTCAAGGTTTTTGTTGGTAACACAATCAACCAACATTCCCATTAATTTAGGAAAGGCGAGGGCAGTGGCACTCGTTAATAATAAGAAGATCAAACCCAGGAAAAATTTCCATTTATGACCTTTGCCGTATTTAAAAATTCTGAAAGCTTTTTGAAGTGAATTAGAGTCTAATTTAGCCTTAGGTAAATCATTTTCTTGAAATCTTGCCATTTGAGTATACAATTAAGATATGCAAATGTATGACTATAGCAAATGATTACAAAAGAATATTATGAATTAGGCTTTCGTATTGCTGTTTTTAACTAAAAGTAAATAAATTTTAAATTTTTCTTTACTTTTAAGAAGCTGTAAAAGAGTTTACTAAAAAATATCTTCGAAAACTATTTCAATTTTTTCTAAAATATGCTTGTAAATACGAAATCTAGGCGTACATTTGCACTCGCAATCACAAACGATAGCAACCTAGTAAAATAGGGCGATTAGCTCAGCTGGTTCAGAGCACCTCGTTTACACCGAGGGGGTCGGGGGTTCGAACCCCTCATCGCCCACAAAATTCCAAAAACTCCAAAGTCATTAGATTTTGGAGTTTTTTGCTTTATATACATTTTATGGATTTTATAGTTTACATTTTATTTAGTGAAAGCAAGAATAGATTTTACATTGGATTTACCTCTAATTTAGAAGAAAGACTTATTCGTCATAACCAAAAAAGCAAAGGTTTTACAGAAAATGTAAATGACTGGAAAGTAATTTATACTGAGAACTATGAAACCAAAGAACTCGCGCATAAAAGAGAATTACAAATTAAGTCATGGAAAAGCAGAATTAAAATTCAAGAATTAATAAAAAATAAAGATTAGCTCATCTAGTTCAGAGCATTCCGATTTTTCATCGGAAGTGGTCGGGGGGTCGAACCTTCCGATGAAAAATCGGAACAAGCTATCATCGCCCACCAAGAAACTCCTTAAGAAATTAAGGAGTTTTTTTTATGTCTTTTACTTTCCGGAAAATACTTTTTATTGTAAGTTAGTGTGTATATTTAAAATGTCGCTAATTAGTAAAATATGAAATTACAAAACAAAAAGATATTAATTATTCTAATACATTTTTTGAGTTTATTAAATTCATATGCTCAAAATGATGTTAATAAATTATTCTTCAATTTACCTTTAGAATCAAATAGAGACACTATCTACTCATCAATCAAAAAATATGGTTTTATAGAAAAGCATTCGAATAGAATCGTATCTCAAGATGACAATATTATTAAAACATTTAACGGTTACTTAGATACCAAAACCTCAGGAAATGTTTTGGCTGATAGTATAGAAATTCAATTATCAACTGGAGGTACTATTTTAGAAAATGAGAAATATTACCAAAATTTACTAATTATCTGGAGCTATTATCATTTTTCAAATGCTAAAACAGCAAAAATATTCTATAGAGATAAAAAAATTGAAATAGAAAAAATAATGTCTGTAGAACCACTCCATTACAAAGATTTTGAAGACAATAAAAAAACAGGATTTAGCGACAATTTTATTGCTAATAAAGACGATAGAAAAGTTTCCATTCAGTTTAAAAGAGAAAAACAAGAATATATTGTTAGATTAGAATACCAAAGAAATGAAGGAGAAAAAAAACTCAAAAGACAGTTTATCAAGAAAGAATTAATTTTTAGAGAAATAGATAATAAAAATTTATTTCTAGCTAATAATGTAGATCAAGTTCCTATTACAAAAAAATGCTCAACGCAAAATGATAAATCAATAGAATGTTTTAAAGAAAGTATTGCGAGATACATCTGGACCGATGTAGATTTTTACACTTTTGGCTTGACTCCTGGCACTCACCGTATTTTTTTAAAGTTTGTTATAGATAAAAACAAGCAAATTATTAACATTAAAGTAAACCACAAAAACAGCAAACTCTGTAATGAAGTAACGAGAAGTATAAATCAACTAAATATAACAGAACCAGCTATTAACAAAGGAATAAAAGTTGACTTTTTAGCTGAGATTCCATTAACGATATCAATTAACAATTAATCTATTATAACAATCTATCACTTACTTTTACAAAATATATGCTAAACGAAGAACTTAAAGATCAAATTTTAAATACTAAAGTCAACTATATTAATGGCTATCTTACTTCGCTAGCATTACTTAATTCGTATTCAATAGTTGGAATGAAATGTAAATTATATGCTTTCAACTTTTCGGCTGGTGATATTGAAAAATGTATTCAAAATAATGCATATGAACTATTTGGAGTTTATCCTAATGATTGGAATATTGAAATTGAACAAATTAACGATTGGGAAAATAGATTAAAGTCAGAATTAAATGCGTCTTTAAAAAGAAGAATACCAATAGAAAGCGCTAAATCCACTGGTCAGGAATTAGATTATACAGAAAACAGCTTAGTCAAAGACTTAGAACTTCGGACGAGAATTGTTAATGAGTATTTTATCAGTATGTTGAAGAATGAATTTATAACTGATTCAATGGCCGTATATGAACTAAAAATCAAAGAGAAAAGTTCATCCTACAGACTTATAGGAATTGATTTAATATTTGAAATAGATGCTACAAAAATATTATTTCTTCAAATACTTGGAAAAGATTAATCGTAATATCCGCTTAATTTTAAAGGTGTCCCATTTAGCAATTCCCCACCCAAAAACAGTTCTATTTTAGTTTCTTCAGTTTGCAATGTTTTTTTATTTATTGCAAACCACTTTCCGCCAAAAACAGCTATCTGATCGTGAATCGAAATCTCTTTATCAAAATTTTCTGCAGCTTCTAAATCAAAAGATGCATATTTATAAATACTACTTCCAATATTTGCTAGATATAAATCTTGATTATAATCCTCGATCCAATCATATTCAACAGGAATAATATGTTCTAAATCCGAATTAATAATTCCCCATTTTCCATTCAATAGTTTACCTTCTAAATAAGCTTCTCTAATGCTATATGGATTTTTAATCTTTTCTTTTATTGTTTCAAATTCATTTCGAAATTCCTTGTTAGAAACCCATTCATAAGCACCATTAAAAACTTTGAATTTATCTTTTTCAAGATTAAAATCAATAAAATCGAAGATTGCCTTGATTACCTCATTACCACTAAAATCGATAATTCCGTATTTATCTGAATCGGAATTATTAATAATCACTTTAATTAAATTATCATTATAATCAGATAATCCATTATAAGGCAATCTTTTAGTTGTCCGATTTTTTATATTCAAATTAAAAATAAAACCATCTTTTTGAAGAATAGCATTATCATTTTCTTTGTTCACAACAATTGTATTATAAAAATCTTCGCTATACAAAATACCATTATTATCGATAAGACTATAAACGTCAATATCATCATCTATTCTTTTAGAGACTTCAAATAGGTTATAATCATGTATATTTTCTAAATAATAATTTCGATTAAATGAAATAGGAATAATTTCATTCTCAATCATTGCGATATTTGGCAAATCAGTTAGCAAACCTATTTCTTCTTTAATAAATCTACTATGTATATCAAAGTAATACAGTTTTTTTGCGTTTAAATTATTTAGATTAATTTGGTCAGGAGGTCTGGAACAAATAATTGTATTAAACTTTTCGTGGAAAATAATATTTTCAAAAAAAGGCAAAATAGCAACCTTATTAGATTTAATAGACGCAAATAAATTGTTCCTAGAAGAAAATGTATATCTGTAAAATGAAAAGGTATAAAAAACACGATCTTCATAATAATCAGATTGAGATATTTCATATTCATTTCCATTGTAATTAAACAAATATTTGGAATCTTTAATAGGTGAAATGGAGTAAATCTTATATTTTAAATTATCTAAATCTAAATTATTCTCTAAAGAATTTAGATTTAAGTATTCATTTAACTTTTCTAATGTTCCAAAATCGTTTTTGAACATTTCATCTATATTTTCCATTAATGTATGTTTTACATCGCTAATATAGAAAATTTGGATTTGAAGATTTAAAATCCCGATTGGGAAATGCACACGAAGCAGCACACAACGCTGGTAGATGCGATTATGAATAATTATTTCATTTTTTTTCTAAAAACACTTGCAAATACAAAATCTAGCTGTATATTTGCACTCGCAATCACAAAATGATAGCAGCCTAATAAAATAGGGCGATTAGCTCAGCTGGTTCAGAGCACCTCGTTTACACCGAGGGGGTCGGGGGTTCGAACCCCTCATCGCCCACAAAAAACTCCTTAAGAAATTAAGGAGTTTTTTTTATTCAAAATTTTAATATTGAAATTTTTATTTCATTTCACCCATTCCTAAAAGAATTTCAGTAATCCTATTTGTCTCAGTATATGAAAATATTGGTTTAAAATATTTAACGTAACTAACAAGTTCATTGACAGTCAAAATCTTAACATACTGAAACTCTTCTTTTGGTTTTGCGCTAGTGAATACAATGAGATTTTTGATTGGTATTTTTTTCTCCCCCCAATGATGTATGTCTAAACCTAAATGATAATTAGTAATCTCATTATTTAACAAATAAAATAACGCAAAATTTGACCTTTTAATTTGCTCAATTGGGGAACGTAAACTCAAATTTTTTAATGATTTTTCACTCCAATTCTTTGTCTCAATAAGAAATATTCCTGATGGTCCAACAAGTATATGGTCAATTTGAACAGACTTTATATAATCATTTTCATTTCTATTAAAGATAGCAGGGAAAAATGAAACTGTAAAATCATTAATCAAAAAATACTCGTCAGATAAATTTTCTAATATTTTAACAACTTTTTGCTCTCCTAACGCACCATATATAAAACTGTCAAGCTCGTCCACTGTCTTTTTTTTTCTTTCAAGTTCTAGTAAAGAATGTTGAACGCTTTGCGCTACCGCTTCATTAAAATGTGACGTTATGAATTGATAACGATTGCTTTTGATTCGGTAATCTGCAACAAGTTTACTTATTGACCTTTTCACTACAATGTCAAAATTATGTTCTTCGTTTTTAATTTTTCTTTTATAGTTCCAATGTTTTAAAGGATTTGCTAGTTTCTGAAATAAATTTATTGAAACAGTGCTTATTAAAGTTTCAAGTTCTTGTTTCAGCTGTTCAATTTCATTTGTCAATATCTGAACTGACTGCTGTCTTTGGATTTCGATTGCTACATTTAAATCAGTTAAATCTTTATTTAGTCGTTTTTTTTCTTCTTCAATTAGATTTTCGTGATGAGAAATTAATTGCTGTCGGAAAATTGCATATGATTTTTGAAAATCGAGAACTTCTTTTAATGACTTAAAGTCATAGATTTTTTTTTCCTCTAAATGTAATTTTAAAGTCGTCAGCGAACCAATCTTATTATAAGTCCTGCACATTTCATCTACCTTTTGTTAATTGTTAGGTATCATTACTTATTATTCCCTACAAATTAATTATTATAAAAAACAGCATCAATACAACTTTTTAAGACAGATCTTAATTATACGTTGCTATTTATCAAGCTAATATAAGAAATATTTTCACTCTTATGATTGATCGCAATTCTTGAAATATTTCACCAAAACCCTCTTAAATTAGAGCCTTAACAACGCTAAATCATCAATCTAAATAAAATAAGATTTGGATTGTTTTCGACTATATCCTCCATTATTTTAAAATTTAATTTCTGAAGAAGTTTAGTTGAACTTTGGTTATCTTTATGTGTTTGTGCATCTATTATCTTTATTCCGTGTGTTTTACTGGCATAATCGATGACCTTTCTCGCAGCTTCAATCATAACTCCCTGACCATGATATTCGATAAGAAGTTCATATCCAATTTCGCATTTCTTTGAATCTTCTATAAAGTCAAAGAGACAAATTGTACCAATTAGTTTATCCTCGCCAGTCTTTGTAATTGCCCAATAAAAAAGTTCCTCATTTTCATTTTCAATTATATTGTTAATGAAATTTAAGGCTTCTTCTAGTGTTTTGCTTGGTTTTCTGCCAAGGAATTTATTTATTTCTTTGTCAGAACGCAATTGCAATATTTCTTCGGAATCATTTTTTGAAAGTTTCCGAAGAGTAAATCTATCAGTGATCAAAATAGGGAAGGTTTGCAAGTTTTTTGGTTTTTATCTAGCTAATATAAGAAATATTTGTACTCTATTTATCGACCTATTATTGATTCGATCGTGATTTCTTTAAATTCTCTAAAAATAATTCGTTAGCAGATTTTTAAAGAATTGTTCTATATTTAGATCATAGAAAAATATCTGTACATGAGAACATTAATTTTACTATTTTTTATTTGTTCATCTATTTTTGGACAAACAAATAAGATCGAAATTTTAAATTTCAATGGAATTTACGAGACAAAATGTGATTCTGTAGATACTGACGGCGAGAAATCGTTTATTCGGTTTTATCCAAATCAAAAAGTAATAACTGTTACAACTGAGTGTGACGCAACTGTATTTGATCTAAAAACCTGGTTCAATCTAAAAAAGGAGGACATTTCTATTGGTAACTATCAAATTAAAAATGACACGATCTTTTTCTCAACGACTAATAAATACGGAACTGTAATATACAAAGGAAAAGTAACCGAAAATGGCGTTCTTCAATTAAAATTAAAAAGTTTAATAAACGGATTTAAAAATAGAAATGAATATCAATTTATAGAAATACCCGATCTAAAATAAAAATAACAATTAACAATTATTACAATGAATTTGCGCCACTATTAATTACATTTCTCAAGTTTTAGCCTTTTCATTTTTCCAACTTCTTCTTCGGTTTCATAGGTGTCTTGTAAATAGTCTCGGTAAACCCATTTGCCATTTTGCTTTTCAAGAAAATCAGTTATTTTGCTAAAAACGGGTACTTTTTCGGTATTAAAATCAAATGAACCTTCGTGAATTCCAAAATGCTTTAATTCTGTCCATTTTTCATTACAAAGCGAATATATTTCACAATTGTTGACTCTGCTAAAGTCTAATTTATCAATTACTAATGCTATTTCGTCTTTATTGTCGCCATTATTATCTCCAATATTAATTAAGCAATAAAGTCCTTGCGCTTCGCCAAGATGCAAAGTGTCGCTGTTATTTTGATTTGTGGTCAAGTACAAATCTGAATCCTGATTGTAAAACCATTTTACTACATTATCCCAATCATTTTGAAAAACATCAGGAGATTTCTCGATTTCAGTTTGTGTTTTCTTCGAAAAATTATGCTGAAAAAGTGTGTCTTGCTTTCCGTTTCCATCAAAATCACCAATTACAAATAGTTTTTGCAATTTACTAAGTTTAATAATCGTGTCTTTATTAGCCGGAATAGGAGCGTGGTAGACTTTCTTTTTACTATTTCGATTACAACTGAAAAGCAATAAAATCAATAAAAATATACAAAGTATTTGCTTCACTGTTATCTTTTAAAAGTTTCCAAATAAGAATTTGTTACATCGCCAATTATAAATCTGTTTTCGATTGCTTGTTCTAATATTTCTGAAGGTTTGCCAAATTTTGCTATCGCTAAATCTATTATTGATTCGATTGTCATTCCTTCCTGAGCCCAATCTTCAATAATTTGAGTTTCAAAAGTATCAGAAAAATAAACGATCTTTTCAGATCCTAAAAACTTAGCAAATGCTTTACTATAATTAAATATAAATTTCCTGTGCGACTCATAGTTCAAGTTTGCGTATTTATGTTCGGGTAAATATAAGATTTCAACAGTTCGTCTATTGAAATATAATAGTCCGAAATAAGTACTTAAGGAATGTGCCATAAAGCCATTTTCATCAACTAATTCCGGGTTTTCATTATTTATCCATGAATTTATGAGATCGTTTTCTGTAAAGTTTTCCCAATTATATTCTTCCTCAAGACTTGATAATACACGTTCAACAGATCCATTATGATCTATTTTACTTTGAATTTCGTCGATATAAACGTCTTTAAGTTCTTTGGATTTGCTTAACGAATAAGGGAATTCAATAATCTCTTTTGATGTTAGATTATGTCCAAATATAATTCTTAAATCAACTCCCATTTTTTTATATTGTTTTAAAATCGCTGCAACACTCGAAAACGATGTGAGCTTTGTGTCATTAATTAGATTTCCTTTTGTGCTAATATAAGAAATCTAATTTCGATTCTTAAAATTACACCAAGAAACCATATTTTTATCAAGACAGAATACAGATATAATACCGATTGTATATTCAATATAGTCCAATTGCATTGTACTATTTTCATATTACATCGGCATTACACCAAAAAAACATTGGAGCAAGACATAAATAGAGTTGGTATAATATCTGACAAATAGATAATTTACGGGATATTTATTTATCTTTGAAATTCAAACTTTTAATCGAAATGGCTTTATATTTAAGCCTTCGGAAAATAGATATTCATTATGGAACAAAAAATACATCAGGGAAGAAATGTAAAACGTTTTAGAGAAATGCTTGGCATCAAACAAGAAGCATTAGCTTTTAATTTGGGAAATGATTGGAATCAAAAGAAAATTTCTGTACTCGAGCAAAAAGATGTAATCGAAGATAATCTGTTGAAACAAATTTCAGGCGCGTTGAGAATTCCTGTTGAAGCGTTTCAGAACTTTGACGAAGAACAAGCAATAAATATCATTTCTAATACTTTTAATGATCACTCTAATGGATACAATTATTATCCAACTTTCAATATAAATCCTGTAGATAAATGGATCGAAGCTTTAGAAGAAATCAAAAGATTAAATCTTGAACTTTTGAAATCTAAAGAGGAACATATTAAAGCTTTAGAGAAATTATTAAAAGATAAATAAACTTTTATACAAGATATATTAATTCAAAAAGAGACTCAGAAAGTCTCTTTTTTGTTTTCGATAAAATTGAATATTAACTATTTTTCTTCAATTTATTATTTTTTATCAGGTTCAAAATAGACGAATTTTCTTTTTGAAGTATGATAATAATCTTTAGATTTAAAACGAGATTTTCTGCGCGTTAAAACACGTTCAAAATTGCATTCATAACGAGGTTTTACAATCCATTTGAAATTCAAATCCGGATCTTTAAATTTTAAAATTCTTTTTCGTCCCTTATCTTCATAATTTCCAACACCAAACCACATTTGTCCATCATCTGTCTGAAAGTAATGTTTAAAGGTACTATCTGCATAAAAAACATACCAATTCGAAAACATCACAGATTTGGACTGTTTCATCACTATACTATCCTGAGCAAACATATTTACTGTAAAAAATAATACAAGGATTGTTATGTATTTCATTTTAATGATTTTGTTTTTTAATTCTTAGAAACAACTCGACAACATACTTTTCGACAAATTCAGAATTTAGAGTTTTACTAAAATATTTTCTGTATTCTTCATCAGTTTTTCCAAATATTGCATTCATTTTTCCGGTAAAGCAAAAATTTTCTTTTCGATTCAACACTTTTCCATTCTCGAATTTGAATATATTCGTACGCCAAAAATCTTCTGGCATTGCACTATTTTCTCTTGTTGAAATTTGATAGGATGATTTCCCAAAACCTGAATAAACAACACTTAATTTGCTTTTGCTTTTTTCAAAATAGCTTTCGGTTACAAATGTTTTTCCTTCATAAATAGAAACTTGAACTTGTATACTGTCCATTTTTATATTTTCAGACTTTAATAATTTAGGCTTTTCGTGTACATTCTTAGCAAACAAATACAAACTATTAAAAAGTAGAAAAAGTAGTATTGTGCTTTTCATATTTTTTATTTTTTAAATCTTAGGTTCTGAAAATCCTTACGAAAATATGGAGTTTTTTTTGGATCTATTAAAAAACATTTCATTTTATTGTTTTAAAAATCTCAAAAAAGACTAATAATAAGCTTAATTTAGTTCTAAACGTTGTAACACAAAATCATTCTACAAGCAAATAAAAATTTCATAATGAAAAACCTCTTAATTATAATCACGCTGCTAACTTTTTGTATAAATAGTCTAACAGCACAAACCGAAAAAACTATCAATAAAAGAGGAGGTAACATTTATTATGGAAATTATGCCAAAGAATTAAGATCAGAAAAAAGTTTGTCAGAAAATGTACAATCTAATTTGAAAGGATATTTGAATAAGATTTTGCCAACAATTATTGACAGCATCACATTTTCTCATGGTCAAATTATAGATTTAAAAAAAATGTTCGAAAAAGAGCCTTCAACTTATAATAATTCCAGAATAATACCAGCGTATGAACTAAGTTTTTACTTAAGAGATAAATCAATTGGCATAAAAAATTATTATTTAGAGATTAAACTTGATGAATATGGACAAATATTAGAAACTAATTGGCCTAAAGAAACTCTTGTCTTTGAGAAATTCAAAACTTTAACAGAAATTGAAACAGCAGCTTTAAAACACATTACATCTAAAAATATTGAATATCAATCCTATAAATTCGATTTGATCTATAAAAAAGAAACCAACAAATTATTTTGGATTATCACATTTCTAACTAAAACTGAAGGAACCCGAAATGAATATTATGAAATAGAATTTCCATGGAATTCATTAAAAATTTCAGATGAAGGTTTTGGATATCAACAAATTGTAAATTAGAGCGTTTATTTCTTTAATGTTAAATTCTTTAAACTAATACTTCCACACTGAATTTCTTTATTGTTTATTTTATAATAAAGATTTTGTCCTTTTAGACTAAGTTCTGTTCGCAAAACTCCACCAACACCTTCAAACAAACGCAACGTTACAAGATAAAAAGCACTCGATTCTTTTGGTTTAATAGTTCTTTTTAGCGAAGACGGTTTATCAATGTTTTTATCAAAAAAAGGCTTTAAATCTGTCAAACCATAATTAAACAAAGACACTTTTTCAAACGTCATTGTATCTTTAGGAATCAACACTTTAAAGTATTTACCCGGAAGTGTCGGAATCTCAAATGAATCTGGAGGAAAGTCAATATTCAGTTCAAGAGGATTATCTGTTTTATTACTTATTTGGGTCCAGAATACAGCGTAAACATATACATCGCCTTTAGAATCCGTATATCTTATTCCGCCTTTCGGAAAGCTGTTTTGTATTGTTAAACTTCCACCGTTAGAATCAGTATATACATATTTGGTGCAAACATTTTTATCTAGTTTTTTACTTTGGACATTTTTTACCGAAACTGACGTTGATTTATTATCCTTTTTACAGGAAAAAAGCCCGGTTGTTACCAAAATCAATATTGCGATACACTTTTTCATTTTTCTATAAGGCTTATTTGCTATTAGTGACAATATACAATCTCTATTTTGTCGTCTATTTTTTCTATTTCGTTTCTGAAATCTTCAATTAATTCAGTTCTTCTTCCCAGATTCACAGAATAGTCTACAAATCCCTCCATAAAATCTATACCTTGTTGTACAAACAATAAGAGCTTTCGTTCACTACAATAATTGTCTAAGATATTTGTAATATGATCCAGATATTCCTCGCCAG
This sequence comes from Flavobacterium sp. 9, assembly GCF_002754195.1. NCBI lineage: Bacteria > Pseudomonadati > Bacteroidota > Flavobacteriia > Flavobacteriales > Flavobacteriaceae > Flavobacterium > Flavobacterium sp. 9. The sequence continues at coordinate 6,191,991 of NZ_PEEU01000001.1, read as the reverse complement.
TTTTACCCTTTAATTCTATTCTATACATTATTGGTAGTTCTATATTCATGATGTGACTTTGTATTTATTATAATTTTAAATCAAACTAAATATATTAATTAGGAAGTTTCTTTAAATAAAATTTTGCAATTCTTTTCGAACCTTTAGCTCTTCGAACAATTTTGCCTGTTTGCATATGATAAACCAAAAGTTTATTGTGTTTTATTTTATATTTTAAATGATACGGAATTCCATTTTCATTTTTTAAATCATACAAATGCATATTTTGAAACTGATTTGTATCAATTGGCATTTCCATCAATTCATCAAATGATAAAGTATCTGCTGCTGTATCGTATTTTAGTTTGTCAAACTTTATATAGGCAATATTTCTTGATATTTTAAATTTCCCTGTCAATTCTTCATTCATTAAATCCCCGGCCATTTTATATTTAACCGTACTATCGGCATTAAATTTTATTGCAGTTACAAAAAAACCAAGTTGCGCAAAATTAGACCTATAAGTTCCGTAAATATTTCTATTTGAATTGCATGAAACAAATAAGAACAATAGGAGTAGGAGAGATAGTTTTTTCATTTATTGGTTTTTATTAGGCTTATAATACACGAATTTGCTTCCTGATGTTATTTAAGATCTACTTGCCAGGTAATTCCATTATTTTCATGAAACATTGGGCAAAGAGTTTTTTTAGTTTCACCTTTATCGTTTACCAGCAACCAATCTGAACTATCTATCAGATCAAGATAGTTATTTGCTTCCTCAATCAATTTATCTTCGTTTTCTACATCACCATTTTCATAAAACAGGCTCACTTCGATAGAATGTTTGATATAATTAGCCAAATGTGGATTCTCAGGAAACTCTGCTAAATAATCAAAAGCATAGATTATGTCTCCAGAACTTCTCATATCCCAATTTGTTTCTGTCAGAGATCCAATTAAAGTTTCCTTGAAATACAAATCATACGTCTTCATATCTATTTGTTTGTTTTATTATTTACTGTTTTTATGTCTTTCTCAGAAATTGTCTTCATCATTTGCAAATACTGAGCTTTTTCTTTTTTACGATTACGAGGTACATCAGGCGCGATTACTTCTTGAATTGGTTCATCTTGCATTAAAATCACATTTATTTGATCTTTATTTGCGATAATTTTCTCCGGACACATTCCCACATAAGTAAAAACCAAAAATTGATCTGAATTAACTTTTATAGTGTAGTTGCCATCAAAATCTGTTTGAGTACCCTTTTTTGTTCCATCAATAGTAATTGTTGCACCAGGAAGAACTTGCCCAAGATTATCTTTCACAATTCCTTTAACTTCTCTTTTTTGTGCAAAAATTAACTGCGTAAAAAGAGATATCATTAAAACTATTTTTCTCCTTTTCATATCCAAAATTGATTTAGTTTAATTTACACTCTTTTGAGGTCCATTATCGTATACATCCCATTCATCAATATCATTATAGCGTTTTGAAACATGTAATTTTTTGTTTCGCACAATATAAACCTTATTCAAAGACTTGAACTTTTTCAGATCAGGAATTTTTACCAAATCAGGATTTTCACCTAAACGTAGTTCTTTCAGTTTTTTAAATTGTATTAAAGAAGACAGATCTTTTATAGGACTGTTATAAAGTTCAAAAAATTCGAGATTTTCGTTTGTATAAAGAGAAGCAGGAATTTTGGATAAACCATTAAACGCTAAAAATTTTAATTCTTTTAAATTTTTAATCATCGAAATATTGTCAGTTCCACTAATAGCGATTTCTTCGATTTTTTTTGATTTTTCTAAATCTACAGGCAACGAAAAAGCCTTGTTAAGCGAACTGATATGCAATTTTTTTAAACTTTTTAAATTTGAAATTCCGCCCACATTAATCAATCCTTTCATCAATTGAAGTCTTAATTCTATTAGATTCGAATTGCTTGAAAATGAAGATGGAATATTCTTCAATTGATGACATTGGTAGAACTCCACTTTCTCTAAAGATTTCATATCTCGCAGATTAGAAATATCTATCAATTGATTATTATGATCAAAATATACCCCTTTAAGCTTTTCTAATTTATAAAAGTTTGTCGGTAAATCTTTTATTCCAATTTTAGATAGTAACAAATATTCTAAAGAAGTATTGCTGCAAATTCCATCAATGCTTGTAAGATTTGGAAGACCTGATAAAGTTATTCTTTTGAAATTGCATTTACTCATGTCAAAATCAATTTTTTCTAAAGATGATAAATCTTTAATCTCGATTTTATCTAATGACGTTATGGTTGATAATGCTTCTATAGAGCTTAAGGAATCGTTTTCTGAAATCGAGAATTCATATAATTTTAGTGCCGAAAAATCACCACTTAATTTTTTTAATCCTGTCTTATATAAATGAAATGAATTAAGTTTTTGATATTTTGCAAGTTCTGATACATCCTCTAACAAAGGCAAAAGATATAAATTTACAGTTCGAAGATCTTTACTATAATTGGAAGGAAACTTTGTCATAGCACCATCATAAATAGTTAGTCTGGTTAGTTTTTGCAATGTACTTATGTTGCCATAATCATTAAAACCAGATCCAGTATATAAATCAAGATCTTCAATAGTATTATTCAATTTAAATCGAGGAAAGCTTTTAAGTTTCTTACAGTAAGATAAAGATATACTGTTTAATTTTTCAATTTTAGTCAAGACATCAATGTTTTCAATATCTGCCCCGTTAATCACTATAAAAGATAAAGAACAAAGTTTTTCAAATTCATCCGGAAGCGTTTTTCCCTTAAAAGAATAAATGGAGAGTAATTTTAGATTTGTAAGATGTCCTAATCCGTCAAGATCCTGAAGATTAGATTGGAAACTAATAGTTAAGTTTTCGAGATTTTTAGCTTTTATATTCGAAAACTCTTTTAGACTAATAAAATTTGGCCCAAATCTAATGCTAAGATCAGTCAAACTATCAAATTCTACAGCACTAAATTTTTTTGGAATCGCTGGCAGATCAATTACAAAAGTTAAAGATTGAAAGGAGGATAAAAGCTCTAATCTTTCTAAATTGGTTGTTGAATCAATGATAAAAGTAAACCTATAATAACGATCATTTTTACCCTTCCCAATTTCAGCTTCTGAAAAATCATTCAGATTCTTGTTAATCTGTACATATCCCGGCTGAGCAAATGTGTAATTTACCAACATCAAAAAAAACAGAATCAATCCTTTTGTTTTCAACATATATTACTTTCTTAAATAAGAATTAAAAAGTCTAAAATATAGATTATTAAATGAAATACCTGAATATTCATCGTTATTATTTATTGATAACAATTGGATGAAAAAGGTTGGGAAGCTAACTGAAAATATTTTTAATAATTTATAACTCGATAATTAAAAACAGAATTAAAATCTAAAACAAAAAAGGCACAAGAACTGAATACTTGTGCCTTTAAAAAAATTTATAATCTATTTGCTTTTCCTTAAAGAAATTACCGATTGCAGAATAACCGAAATCATTACAAAAAACAATCCTATATAAAATGAAGTGTTTACTTGCTTGCTTTCATCAAAAAACATAAATGCCAATACAATTGCATAAATGGGTTCAAGATTGAAACTTAGATTAACCGTAAAAGCAGGAATCTTTTTTAGTACTTCGGCAAAAGAAACATATAGACCAACTGTACAAAAAAGTGACAATAAAATCAGGTAAAAAGTATCCTTCAAATTAGGAATAAGACTTTCTACAGGAAAAAAATAAAGGTAAACAGGAAGTAGAATTCCTAAACCAATAGTGCCGCCAATCATTTGATAATAATTGATAATCATCGAGTTGTAAACTTTCACTAATCTTTCATTATAAATTGTGTAAAGTGCCGCAAAAGCTGACGAAACAACACCCAACGCAATCGCCAACTGATAAGAACTATCAAAATGAAAAATCAGACTGATACCAAACAATGTCAACGCACTTAATAATAATTCGGTGATTCTAAACTTCGACTTTTCAATCAAAGGTTTAAAAATTGCAGTAAAAAAACTTGTCAAACAATAACAAATAACGCCTATAGAAATATTAGAATATTTAATACTTGCATAAAAGAAAACCCAATGTATTGTGATTAGTAAACCTATTTTTGCAATATCAAACTTTTCTTTTAATGTAGTTCGATTAGTAATTTTGAAAAGTTTTAGAATTAGAAACAGAATAACGGCCGAATATAATACTCTGTACCAAGTTAATAAAGCTTCATTAAGGGAAATGAGTTTTCCAAAAATACCGGTAAAGCCGGCTAGTATTACAGCAAAGTGTAATAATAAATATGATTTTTTCATAAATAAATTATCTACCAATCCCGTTAAGGACAAGATTTTAAAATTAAAATTTAATCGAGAATTCTAAGTACAACAAAGCAGCGAATAAAATATTCGAGTCATACTTTTAAATTTCTAAGAAATATTAAAATCTTGGCGGAGGAAGACAACCTTTTCTGTTCATATCTATTTTATTATTGACCGTAAAAATAACAAAAACTTAAACAAATACAAGACTTGATACTGTTTAAAACCAAGGAGATTCAAAAAAATAAATGAACTATAATATCATCTAAATGCTAAAATGATTTTTCACTACATTTGGCATAGATATTATTTTATTTGGCAAGCTTATTGTCAAACAAAAGACATCAAATCATGAACCCCAAATCTTGCAAATGAAAAAAAATCTAATAACTCTTTTACTTGTATTTACAGTTATAAATACGTTTGGGCAAGCGCCAAACACTTCAAAAACCAGCAAAAATAATTATTCAAACAATAAAGAATTAACGGTTAATGATATCGTTACTAATAAAGTAATAAAGGCTGTTGCAAAAGTTCCGTTAGACGAAGCTTTAGTTTTAATTTACGATTATGATGGTTCTCTTTTTGCATTTGATTTAGAATCTGAGACAATCGCCTGGACCGTAAAAGCTACAGATAATCACACCGAAATGTGTGCAAATCAAATAACATTATTAGATGGAGTAGTGTACGTTCCGTTTATTAACGGTGAAATTTTTGCAATTGATAATCAAACCGGAGCTGTTTTCTGGAAAACAAGATTAGGTAATATTACAGATCAAATTATACTAAAAGATCAAATTCCTGTAATTCATGATGGGAAACTGTTTATTACAACGCAAAGCCCAAACAATAACATTTATGCGCTTGATCTAAAAGATGGTAGTTTAATATGGAACTACAAATTAGATTCTACAAACAATGATATTTCGGTTCTCTATTTTGACAACAAAGTTTTTACTCAAAGCGGAACTCAATTCTATAGTTTTGAAGCAAATACAGGAAAACTTATTTACCAAAAAAGCTTTGAAGAACCTATACACGGAAAACCTGTAACAGATGGTGAAAATGTATTTATTGCAAATGAAAAAGATATAGTTTATGCTCTAAGCCCAAATAAACCAGATATTTTATGGCAATTTAAAATAGATGAAAATCAATCTAATATTAAGGATCGTATCGTTTGCAAAGACAAAAAAATATACTTTGCAGCACAAGGAACAACGGTTTCTTCTTTATATGCGTTAGATTCTAAAACGGGAACTCAGCTTTGGAAAACGGACTTTAAAGACGATAATATCGAATACATTCTTGAAGAAAGTGATAATATATTTGGATATACGCACAAAGCAAAACTTTTTCAAATTGACATTACGAATGGAGAAATAGCATTTGAGGCAAAATTGACAACGAAACCTATTTCAAATCTTGAATTTGCAAATGATGATTCCTTGTTTTATTATTCTGATGCAGCTTTAATTCAGTTTGAATTTAAAACAAAAGACGAAAACGAAGTTTATCTCCGAACTTCTATTAAAGACAATGCTTATAGCGCATTTGTAAAGAAAATTAGATAACAAAAGAAGAAAAGCCATTTCCAATATAGAAGTGGCTTTTTTATATAAAATTTGACGTTTGATTAAATGGAAACAATCGAAAAACAAATAAATTTAATAGCTCAAAACAGAATTGAATTTAATGAAGGTGTAAAATTGATTTTGAGCAATTCTGAGTTCGATTTTAAGAAGACATTTGAAAGTTTAAAATTTTTCATTTTTAATTCTATTCCTGAAAAAACCGATTATAATTCAGCTTCTTATCAAAAAGCTATTTTAAGTATTCCGCTCAAGCAAACCTTTACACCAATAGTTATACTTACTAAATTTTCGACTAAAATTGCTTTCATCAAATTAAGTGAATTACCAGAAAGTGAATATGAAAAAATAATTATTTCGCTTCTATGGATTTTTAAAATCACAGATACAGAACGTCGCGAAACGGAATGCAAAAATGGATGTGGACATGATTGGCATGAGATTATTTAATTTTTTGAAGATTACATTTATAAATAAAAATGAAGTAGATTTGAGAACCAAAACGACTTTAATCATTTAAAATGAGGTGGATTACCCGAGAAAGACCAAAAATAGATCGAATTGCATGTCCTTGGTTAATTAAAAAATTTGTTGACCAGGAAGCCGAGTTTTTTTATGTGCCTTTTAGTCTTGTTTTGGACAAAGCCAAAGAACTAAATGCAATTCCGTTTGATATTCCTGATGTCGAGTTTACGCATTATAACGACCAAAGTACATTTGATTACATCGTTAAAAAGTATGAAATCAATGATCCAGCAATTCTAATTATTGCCGGAATTGTTCGCGGCGCAGATACAGATCGGCACGATATAGCCAAAGAATCGGCGGGACTTTGGGCAATTTCTGCGGGACTTTCTTATAATATTACCGACGATTGTAAACTACTGGAAAGCGGAATGATTCTCTACGATGCCTTATATAGTTGGGCAACGCATCTTTATAAACAAAATCATTTACAAAATAGTCCTTTTGAGAATTTGCTTCACGAGGTTTATAATAAATTCCTGAAAGACAAAAAATCTGCAGCCAAAACACCAACTTGGGTCAAAGATTTAAAAGAAATAATTCAAGACCAAATCGATGCTCAATTTGCCTTCGATTTAAAGAAAATTTCGAATGAATTAGATTTAAATCCTTCTTATTTATCAAGGGAATTTTCGAAGCATTTTGAAGATCTGAATTTTGGTGAATACGTTAGAAAACTCCGAATTGAAAAAGCAATCAATCTTATTTCAAACTCAACACATTCCCTAACCGAAATTGCTTACATGACAGGATTTTCAGATCAAAGTCATTTTACACGAATTTTTAAAGCGCATACAGGGAAAAATCCATCTTCTTATCGAAAAAAAACTAAAAAAAGTAATTCAGATACAAAAGGTAAATAAGGTTCTATTTTAAATGAGCCTTGACTTTTAGCTTTGTTTTTATAACTAAGACTAAAACCATGTATTTAAAATTAACTTTTCTGATTACAGTATTATTATCCAGTTTGAATGTTTCTTCGCAAACTACATATCCTAAAATTACGGGTTATTTTGGGATCATGCATCCAATTGTAACTTTCAGCGAAGACGAAACGACTCTTAATTTCAGAGATTATTATGCCGTAGGTTTCCCAACCGGAATTAATATATGGAAAAGCGAAAAAATTGGATTTTCACTTGAATTTGTTCCCAACATAAAAGACGATAACGGAACAAGCAAAGTAACCAATTTATTGTTTCATCCCGGAGTTTTGGTTGCATTAGGAAAAGGATACACTTTTGCAGGAAGACTTGCTTTTGAAACTAGCGGAAGATATGGATTCACGCCCGTATTCAATAAAACAAACATTAAAAGCACCAATTGTAGTTATTATGTAGCCGTTCCGTTGCCGGTTCGTTTTGGCAATGATCATCCGAGCACTTTTACGGTTGGTTTTCAATTTGGAATTGCTTTCTAGAATAAAGAAAACCTCCAAATCTAGCATACTAAATTTGGAGGTTTTATTTTAATTATCATGATAATAAAGGATTACTTCTTGCTTTCAAAAGCATCAGGAATATTTTCATTCAAATAGTTTGAAAGCTTTTCAAAATCTTTAGAATTCCTTTTAGACAAACTGAGTTTAGTTCCTTCCTTCATGTTTAAAACTATAATTAGAGCAGTATTAACTTCCAGAAAATGATATTGAGTTTCTGTCCAACTTGAAACAGCATTTAAGCAATATTTTTTCTGTTTAGAGAATATTTGGCGAGTAACCAGAACATCGTCAATAAGTTTATAATATAAAGTTCTGTTCGCATTCCTAATGTGCAATACTATAGTTATAACAGCAAGCATTACTAATGCTGCTTTTTGCCATAATTCCTGATATCTGTCTAGTAGCATATAAAATGTCGAACCTACAATTAGACTATATAAAACAACTAATAACTTATCTTTTGTAATTTTTTTCATGAAAATCAATTTCTCACCTTTTATTTAGCCAGCAATTTTTCTATTTCTGCCGCCATGTTTTCTAAATTATTCGGAGTATTTCCCATTGATTCAAATTTTATAACGCCTTCTTTGTCTATTATAAAACTTTTAGGAATTGAACCTTTAGCATATTCATTCCATATTTTTGAATTTGGATCAAGTCCAAAATTAAAATCAATACCGTCTTTTCTTAGTTTTTCTACTTTTTTCTGAACTACAGCTTCTTTTTCACCTATTGAAATTGCCAGAAACACAAAATCTTTGTCTTTATTAGGCGTAATGATTTTTGCAGGAATATCATACAATTCCATTAAACAAGGCGCACACCAAGTTGCCCAAAAATTTACCAGAACAACTTTACCCTTTAAATCAGAAAGTTTAACTTCTTTACCGTCTATTAATTTTAATGTAAAATCTTTTGCTTTATCTTCTACATTCAAAATAAACTCGTTTTTGGGTTCAGCTATCTTTTTGAATTGTATTGCCTGAACTTTGGCTTTTTTGTCATTCTCCAGTTTTTCCTGTTCGGTATAAAGCTCAATTTTAAATATAAACTCTCGGTCTCCAATTTTATCCCCAAATTTTTTCGCTAATTCGTCTCTTTCCTTTTCAGAAACTCCTTTGTTCATGGATTTGACATAACCTTCGGCGCCGTATTTTTCGACTTGTGCCATAGTCGAAATCTCGTTGTTAACTAATATTACATATTCTGGTTTTTTAACAACACTGGTTTGTGCATAAAAAGACTGTGACGCTATTACAAGCGCAAAAAGAAGTAATTTTTTCATTTTTTGATTGATTGATTGATTGATGATTTTAGTTCATTTAATAATCGGAATAACAGGTTTAATTGACTTTGATTTAGTCGATTTAGAATCCTAAAATTAAATTTACTGATAACGAATATAAGAAAATTTTTATTCTAAATAATTTAAAACTCACATTGTTAGAATAAATGTTTTTTAACAAATGCTAAAGATCTTATGAATAAGAATTAAAATATTTCAAACCATTCTGTAACATATTAGTTAAAATCATACATATATATGACAGTATATTTTGACTGATTTAAATAATTCAAATAACTAATAAAATTCAATCTATGAATATATCAGAATGGCTCGTTTTTATTTTAATCATGCAATTTATTCATGGTTTATCGACTTGGAAACTTTACTCGAAAGCAGGTAGAAAACCTCTGGAAGCATTTATACCAATTTATAATTTGATTGTTTTGATGAAAATTATAAATCGGCCTCGCTGGTGGGTTTTTCTGCTTTTTATTCCAATTATCAATCTTATTGTAATTCCTGTAGTTTGGGTAGAAACGATTAGAAGTTTCGGAAAAAATTCAAGTTTTGATACTGCTGCAGTTTTGCTAACATTTGGATTTTATATTACTTTTTTGAATTATACTTCTAAAGATCTCACTTACATTGAGAATAGAGATCTAACACCCAGAACAAAAACCGGCGACACAATAAGTTCCCTTTTATTTGCAATTATTGTTGCAACATTGGTTCATACTTATGTGATACAGCCATTTACAATTCCGTCTTCATCATTAGAAAAAACATTATTAATTGGTGATTATCTGTTTGTGAGCAAAATTCATTTCGGAGCAAGAACTCCCATGACTACCGTTGCATTGCCTATGGTTCATGATACAATTCCCTTTATAGGAAAAAAATCTTATTTGTTTAATGATGATGTGACAAAAAAGGAAACATCGATATTAAACAAGTTTCAGTTGCCTTATTTTAGATTTCCGGCGATAGAAACAATCCAACGAAACGAAATTGTAGTTTTCAATCAGCCAGCAGATACGTTGCGCGATATGGATAATTTTAAACCGGATCGAAATTATTATAAACCAATTGATAAAAAAACAAATTTAGTAAAGAGATGTGTCGGAATTCCTGGCGATTCTCTGGAAATTAGAAACGGAGATATTTATATAAACGGAAAATTAAGCATATTACCTCAAAGCGCTAAACCTCAGTTTAATTTTATTGTAGATACAAAAGGTGTTCCCATAAATCAGGATGTTCTGGTAAATTATTATGGCGCAAAAGAAGGCATGAAATATGAAAACGGAGATTTTGCTCAAACCCGTAACGGAGAATATTTTCTAACTCTAACTGATAGCGAAGCAAAAGCAATTGCAAACAATTCGGTTGTTAAAAGCGTTAAGAAATATCTGTCACCAAAGGGACAAAATGAAGACGTTTTTCCGCACGTGGCTTCTTTAGGTTGGAATGTTGACAATTTTGGACCAATTTATATTCCTAGAAAAGGAGCAACTGTCAAATTAGATTTAAAAACACTTCCGTTTTATAAGCGAATTATACAGGAATATGAAAAAAACACTTTAAAAGTAAATGGCAACGAAATTATAATCAACGGAAAAGTAAGCAACAGTTATACTTTCAAACAAGATTATTATTGGATGATGGGGGATAACCGTCAGAATTCTCTGGATGCGCGATTCTGGGGATACGTTCCTTTTGATCACGTATTGGGCAAACCGGTTTTTATTTGGTTTAGCTGGAATAAGGAGGGAAGCGGCTTGAACAAAATAAGATGGAATCGAATTTTTTCTGTCGTAAACGGAAACAGCGAACCTAAATCTTATTTAATTCACTTTTTAGTTTTAGTTTTTCTTTATGTGATAGGAAAGAGAATACTAAAGAAAAAAGTAAAAGAATAATCATTCGTAAAATCATAAAAAAGCTCCATTAGATTATGGAGCTTTTTTTATAACATTTTTAATTTCGTTTGCTATTAATTTTGATGCTATTGGAGACCAATGTGTATCATCAAAAAAGTAAATATCCTTTTGAGTTTTTAATTTTTCAGACAATATTTTCTTTGAATCAATATAGCTATAATCCTTTTTTAATTTCTTAAAGTTTTCAAAGAACAAAGGCTTTGTAAAACTCTTTTTATCAACTATATAATCATAATACATATCGTATTTGTCCGGTGATGGCAACACGATTAGTTTTATATTTTTTTGTTTGAGTTTTCCAGATATTGTATTTAAAATTTCATTGAGTTTTTCTGAATTTTCTACCAAATTATTTTTATTGGTTTGAGTAAAATCCTGATAGAAAAACAGCAATTTATCCGAATTATTACTAAACAAAGATTTACTATTAAGCTGAACATTATAAACCTGTTTATTGGACAAATAATTCTCCTTAAAGAAAAACAGAGTAGACGATAAAGGAAATTTCAGGGTTGCGCTGGAGAAAAAATCATATTTAAAAACCTCTTTTTTGGGTTTAGAATTAGCAACCAAAGTATCGATATCTTTAATAGTTAATTTACTATTAGAATCAATGTTTTCGCTATTATCTATAATAAAGCGTTCCACATTTTGAAGCACAACATACTTGATTTTGTAAGTGTCAAAAAAGTCTCCATTTACTAAATTCATTAACGTCTGAATTTGATTATTCGATATAAATCTGTTAACATGAAGAACTGTAAAATCATTTGCCAATTCATTTTTATATCCTATAGCGCCTTGCTCAGAAAAGGAATCTCCAATGGTAAGAATTTTGAATTTTCTGTGTTTCGATTTAGACAATAACTCATACTTTTTAGTTTTACTAAAATCAAAAGCTTTTCTATAATCCTGATAAATATTTGGTATATAACCAAGTCGCAATAAGTCCGGAGTTTCTTTTGTAGAATAAAACAAAGACGTAATAATGTATAAAGCCAAAAAAGGAACCGTAAACAATAGGGTTTTGAAAATAAATTTTTTCATGGCTTAAAATTGGAAGTAAATAAATTGAGATTCTTTTCCTCCAAACCAAAATACTGCGATAATAATGGCATAATACATTGCATATCTAAAACCTCGATTCCATTTTAAACCAAGGCGAGCAATTGCATATTCTCTTTCTCTGCCAAACCATTCGATAAGTATAAAAATTAAAAGCAAAACAAACAAATAAGATGGTCTTACAGTAGGAACTGAGAATAAGGATTTTGAAAATATTTGAGAAATATATTGTATTGCACGACTTAAACTTTCGGCTCTGAAGAAAATCCATGCAAAAACGGTTAAACCAAATGTAATTGCGATAGCGAATACATCCTTCAAACTTGGTAAATATTTTCCTTTTGCAACAATTTCGAGATTATTTCTATTCGAATTTAATACAATCGAAGGCATAATATATAGCGCATTCAGTAATCCCCAAACTACAAAAGTCCAATTTGCGCCATGCCATAATCCGCTTACGATGAAAATAATTAAAACGTTTCGCACTTTCATCAACATGCTTCCTTTGCTTCCGCCAAGCGGAATATAGAGATAATCTCTAAACCAAGTAGAAAGCGAAATGTGCCAACGTCTCCAAAACTCGGCAATATCACGTGAAAAATACGGAAAAGCAAAATTTCTCAATAACTCGATTCCAAACAAACGCGCGGTTCCTAAAGCAATATCAGAATAACCGGAGAAATCACCATAAATTTGAAACGTAAAGAAAATAGCGCCTAAAACATGATCACTCCCGGAATAAGCTTCAGAACCATTAAAAATCTGATTTGCATATTCGGCACATTGATCTGCAATGACGATTTTCTTGAATAATCCCCACAAAATCTGCCTCAAACCATCTACAGCATTTGCGTAATCAAAAGTTCTCTTTTTTTGAATTTGAGGCAAAAGGTGCGTCGCACGTTCGATTGGCCCCGCAACTAACAATGGGAAAAAGCTAACAAAAAGTGAATAATCGATAAAGTTTTTCTCTGCTTTTATTCGGTTTTTATAAATGTCAATTACATAAGATAAACCGTGAAAGGTATAGAACGAAATACCTACGGGAAGTATAATTTTTAAGGTCCAGACATCAAACTTTAATCCAACGCCACTTAAAATTTCTGAAAAAGATTCGATGAAAAAATTGTAATATTTAAAAACTCCAAGAAAACCAAGATTAACAGAAATACTTAACCAAAACCAAAACTTCTTAGCTTTCTCAGTTTTCGCATCACACATTTTAATACCTGTGTAATAATCTAATAATGTCGAGAAAACGAGAAGAAATAGAAATCTCCAATCCCAACAAGCATAAAAAAAGTAACTGGAAACAAGTAAAATTACATTCTGAAGCCTTAAATTTCCTTTTGCAATAAACCAATATAATATAAAAACAAACGGTAAAAAGAGAACAAAGTTTATGGAATTAAAAAGCATGTTTTTAGTCTATTTTTGTGGTATTTATTGTTTGTCCAGTAGTTTCATTCAGCATAATGCAAAATGTTTAGACTAACAATAAAATTGACTCCAATAGCTTCAATTCAGATTGTCTTTAAGTATAAATAATACTGGTATTTTCGGCTAATATAAAAAAGATTATCCGAAAAAAATTAAAGTTTTTATTTATGCCGAAAATTTTAATAATTATCGATTATCCATTCATGATCAATAACATCTAAGTTTACATCCTGATAATTGATTTCTTCTTTGCTAACTTCTCTTTTATAAGGATCCAGGATTTCCCAAAGCGTTTCGTCAATGTCTGAAAGATTTGCTTTTATTATATCTTTCAGTTGTCTTTTTAGATAAAAACTATAATGCAATCCGCTTGAAAAGCCTTCTGACATTCCGTTTTCCGGAAGCGTTACTTTATAAATTTCTTCTCTAAAATTCATCAAATCACTAAAAAGCCAACCAATATCAACCGTTCTGTGCCTGATATGATCAAGAAGGTCAGGATCAGAATACAAAGCCGTTATTTGTGTTATTATTTTATCTGATAATTCATTATTTGCATCTTTTTCTCTGTCATGAAGAAATTCTCCTGATAAGACATATTCAAGATTTGTTAACTTATTTAGATGCTGCGCTCTGGTAAGTTTTTCGGTATTACCGGTAAACGAGTATTTTATTTGCACTAACGGATTGACATATTTTTTTGTCAATTCAAAAGCTTCCAAAAGTGTTTCGATTTGCGAAAGTCTAATTTTTGCAGGTTTAGAATTTCTTCTTTCCGGTGAAGACCACAAATAATTATAGTCTAATATTTTGTATAATAAATCTTTTGCTGTCATAGCTTAATACCTTAAAAATACTGATCCTGAATCTATGCGAAATCTCTTTATTTCTGAACTCTTTTTAAGTCCAAATCCTGAAAGTCAAAACTAAAATCAATATTTGGAGAAATACCTTTCATTTTAATAGCTTGTGCTTTGCCAGTTTCATCAAGTGAAAACATAGCAAATGCATCACAATTCATTGCTCGATATTCCCATTTTATAGCAAATGTATTAGCGTTATAAAAAGCCATTGGGCCATTTAATTTAGGCGAACGATATGATTTAAACCATAATTGTTTATTCTTTTCGAAAACTTCAATTTCTCCAAACCATTTGTCTGCGTAAACACCTATAAAATCTTCATTTTTGATTTTTACATTCTTTGAAGACGCTGCTTTTTCCCATACTTTTTTAGTTACATCGTCTCCACCAGCTTCATCCTGACTCATCCAAGTGACCATTTTATCTGTCCATCCAAAATCATCCAATCCTAAATAACTGTCCGAAATAGCATTTGAAACCGCAATAAAAAGTCCAGCGCCGCCATTTTGAGTATTTGTCAAAATTACGATACCTAGATTCTGATCAGGATACATTTTTACAATCGACAACATTCCAGGCAAACCTCCCGTGTGAGATACTTCTAAGTTTCCTTTTACATCTGCTAATTCCCAACCTAAACCATAACCTCTAAAATGAGAATTATATCTGGGATTTTGATCTGCTTCTTCAACAGTATGAATGCGCCACATTTCGTTATGGTTTTTCTCAGAAAATAATGTAGTTTTCAAATCAGGTCCATATTGTCCTTTATTCATAGCAACCGTCATCCATTTTGCCATATCTGCAACATTCGAAATTATTCCGCCTGCTGCGCCATTCATTTGAATTCCAAAACTGTCAATTGTTTTTATAGTTCCGGATTCTGATGAATGTGCTACAGCCAAATTGCTTTTGTCTTTGATTAAATTGCTTGCAGCAAAACTATTATTCATTTGCAAAGGCTCTATAATTCTCTTTTGTACAAATGCTTCATAACTCATTCCGCTTGTTCTCGCAATCAATTCGCCTGCAACAATATAAAGCAAATTATCATAATCATATTGCGTTCTAAAAGCAGAAACCGGTTTAAAATATTGAAAACTATTCAGGACATCTTTAATCGTAAAGTTTGATCCATCAGGAAAAAACATCAAATCACCAACGCCTAAACCAAGTCCGCTGCGATGCGTTAACAAATCCTGAATATTGAAATTCTCAGTTACATAATCGTTATACATTTTAAACTCAGGAATATGATCTTTTACTTTATCCGTCCATTTCAATTTTCCTTCGTCTTCAAGAATAGAAAGTGCCGCAGTTGTAAATGCTTTACTATTTGATGCAATTTGAAAATTTGTGTTCTCGTTTACCGCTTTTTTAGTTTCAATAGAAGCAACTCCATATCCTTTTTGGTGAATTATTTTTCCATCTTTGACAATTGCGATCGAAGCGCCGGCAACTTTAAATTTTGTCAAAGCATCTTCCATCAATAAATCAATTTTTTGTGATGTTAATTGTGCGAAAGTTGGAGTAGAAGCAAGGCAAATAAAAAGCAATGAAGTTAAAATAGTTGTTCCTTTTCTGGAGTAGCGATTGTTTTTGAACATTGTGGCTTTTCGGGTTTTATAGTTAACTTTTGGATGGAAATAAAACAATCTCGATAATTTAAAATTATAAGGATTTTTTTTATAAAAATAGCATTATTTTATTGAATATAAAAAATATATTTATGTTAAATAATTAGTTAATCCAAGATAATAATAGCGCTTATTAAACAATTACTACAGCGTTTCTCAAAATTAATGACAAAAATCTACAATAAAGGAAGTAATGAACTTATAAGACAAAAAACCTCCAAAATCAGATGACTTTGGAGGTTTTTCATTTAAAAAATGGATTGTTATTTTATCTCTTTTGGCTCTAATATTTTTTGATCCCATTCTTCTTTAGCTTTTCGATTTTCTTCAAAACCTTCATCAGAATGTATTCCTTCTTCCGCCATTTGTGTTTGTTCCTGCGCTTCGCTTGCATAAACAATCATTTTTCGTTCGTAATCTTTTACGGCCGAAAGCAGATCAGGAAAATCTTCTTCAGTAAGGCTTTTCGCCAAATGTAAAGCGTCTAGTAAACCAATATTTACACCAATTCCGGCAAATGGAGGCATTACGTGTGCAGCGTCACCAACCAACGTAATATTGCTTTGACTTTGCCAAGGTTCATTCAAGAACATTCTCCGCATTGGCAATCCAACAAAATTATCAGTTGCGTTAAATAATTCCTTGAATGTCGAATCCCAATTCACAAAAAGTTTATCGAGATAATTAAGAACCATTTCTTTGTTAGAAAAATCCATATTTTCTTTTTCAACCCAATTTTCGTCAATTTTAAAAGAAAGATAATAATTCAAAGCGCCGTTAGATTTTACCTGGCAAAAAAGCATTTTTCTTTCGGCAAGAGCCATTGTATTTTCTTCACCACAAAGTTTTTTAAATAAAGGACAACTTTTTTGGGGATCAAGAACTTCACCCTGAATAATATAAGTACCAGTATATTGCGGAACAATATCCGTAACTATTTGTCTTGCTTTACTTTTTCCACCATTAGCAACAATTACAAAATCAGCCAATGCAGTTTTTCCGTTCTGAAAATGCAAACGATATTGATCGTCTAGTTTTTCAAGTTCAGTTAATTGACTGTCCCAAACAACCGTATTTTTATCTAAACTGTCAAGCAGAATTTTTCTCAGATGATTTCTGTCAATTTCCGGACGATCAAACTTGTTTTCTTCCGTAGGCAAACTTTCTTCGAGAATATTGGCATGAATATCTAAACTGCGTTCTCCGGTTGGTCTTGCATAATGATAGTATAATTCTAGTAAACCCGCTTTTTCGAGCGCCATTTGACCAGAACCTTTATGAATGTCCAGCGTTCCTCCAGATATTCTTGATTGTGCATTTTTATCCCATTCATAAACGGTTACATCTACACCTTTTTGCTGTAAAAGTCTTGCTGTGGTTAAGCCTACAGGTCCGCCGCCTATGATTGCTACTTTTTTATCTTTTAATAACATAATTTGCTGTATTTAATATTTACAGCACAAAATTACTTGTTGTCTATAGCGGAAACTTGAATAAATCGGTCGTTTTCATTTCTGGATAATTCACGCGGATTTACGCCGGATAATTTTTTAACTTCTCTGCTAAAATGAGCCTGATCAGAAAAATTAAGTTCAGGATAAAGTTCTCCTTTTTTGATTTGGTCGAATGAAACCCGAAAGCGCAGAAATCCGCAGTAAACTTTGAGAGAAATTCCAAAATACTTTGTGAAATAACGGTTTATTTGTCGGCTTTCCCAGAATGTTTTCTCTGAGAATTCTTTAATCGACATTTCTCCATTTGAAGTATAAATTAACTCAAAAAGCTTTTGTTTTCTACTGTCAATCGTTTTTGGAATCAATTCTTTTATAATATGATTTGCTTTCAAACAAAAAGAATCAAAATCATCAAGATCACTTTCTACAAACCCCAAATAATTATTTGGCAATAACTGAAACTCATTTAAAAGATGCGCTATAGATTGCTGAAAAATATATTCAGCTGCCAAAAGTTTGAAGCTAATAAAGAACATTTTAGTATTAGCTTCGATATTTCTTTTATCATATAAAGTTCCAAGTCCAAGTAAATAAATCTGAAATGGCTCGTCTTTATCTTTCGAAAAAACCAAGTCAAAATTGGCATCTGGCATCACAACAACTTCTTTTTCAACTCCCGTCGAATTATCAACCATCCAAAAACACTCAACAAAATCTGTTATAGATTCGTCAGACAAGTTTTTTTTATATTGAATTTCGTCAGATGGCATTTTTAGTGTTTTAAAATCTAAATCCTTAAGCAGTTGCACAACCTATCAAACTATCCTCTTCTATAGCTTTTAGGAGAATTTCTTTTAATTCCTCTAAATTTTCCAATTCATTATACTCTTGTAGTTCTTTTAAAGCATCACTTTCAAAGTATTTAATAATTTGCAATAAAGATTCAATTCCTCTCAGAACACGAACAGGTTCAAATAATAGTCCTTCAACTTTTCCATCTACAGTTGTCGTAGTTTCACCATAATCACCAGAAGCTAAGGCATAAAACATAAATAGCTTAAAATAATCTTCGTAAACTTCATACGTATAACCCAGATTTACAAATTTAAGCATATCCAAAGAGCGAATACCTCCATAAAAAGATTTAGAATAATTACTCAGCCTAAATTTATCTTTACCTTCATGATCTACCTGAAAAATTCCTAAAACAGAATTCTCACTTATAATATAACTCTGATCTTTTTTATAAACTTCCACGTACGTGTAAACTCCCATTAATTTTATCTGTATAAGTTAATCTTCAACTATCTCTTTAATTTTTGCAATTGCTAAGATAGAATTTATCTCACTTTCAGAAGTAAATTTTGACGAAAGAATAACTTTTACATTATAAAATCAATTTGGTAATTCATGAAACATTTCGACCATGATTTCCAAGCCTTTTGGCGAGTACATAAAATCCAGAAACTCTTCAGTTACTTTTTCTTCCTTGACAAATCTTTCGAACATTTCTTTTTCATAATCAGTAATTGCTTCTTTTAGATTCGGAAATTTTCCATTGGTTAGATTTTCGCATAATTCAAGCGCATCAAGCATTGCCGCATTTACACCTTCACCGTTTGGAGGCAGTAAATGCGCCGCGTCACCAAGCAAAGTAATATTCGATTGCGATTCCCAGTTTTGATCAGAAGGCATTCCGTATAAAGGTCTTGGAACAAAAGTCGTTTCATTTTCCTTAAATAATTCCTGCCAAATACCTGACCAATTCTTGAATTCTTTATTAAACCAAGCTTGAACTTGTTTTACATTTTTAAAATCAATACCACTTTTTGCTGTCCAATTTTCATCCGTTTTCCATCCAATATAAAAATCTAAACTTCCGTCGCCTTTAGCGCTTAAAAACAAGGTTTTAGAATCTGCCATTGCCGATATTTTCCCGCCTTTTAATAAGTCATTAATTTGCGGAGTATTCTTTTCTGAGTTTTCAATATTTCCAACCAAATAAGTAACGCCCGAATAAACAGGTTTGATTGGCGTAACAAACGGACGGATTTTAGAATTGGCGCCATCAGCTCCAATAACAATATCGGCATTTGCAATGTTTCCGTTTTGAAAAACAATTTGCCACACATTCTCAATATTTTCTACCGAAACAATATGACTGTTCCAAACAACAGTTTCTGACTCAAGCGAATCTAGCAAAATATCTCTTAACGGTCCGCGATCGATTTCCGGTCTAAACCATTCGTCGCCGAAATCACCCGTTGATTCTTTCTGATGATCGTCATGAAAAATGATTCCGTTTTGATCCACAACGCGATATTTGTCGTTGTCAGGTCTGTAGTTTTCTTTGAAAGCGTTCAGCAAACCAGCAGCTTCAATTGCTTTCAACCCAGATTCAAAGTGCAAATCGAGCGTCGCGCCTTGCAATCTTATATGTCTATTTTCGTCTCTTTCGTATACTTTTACGTTTGCGCCTTTAAGCTGTAAAAGTCTTGCTAAAGTAAGTCCGCCCGGACCACCGCCAATAATTGCTATACTTTTATTTTCTATTAGATTTATTCCTTTTAATGCTTCCATTTTTGATACCTTTTATTTGTAGTGCAAAGAAATGGCGATTAAACGGAATGCAAAATATCAAAACAAAGTATGTATTGGACTATTCGTGGTTTTTATTTCTAAAAGCTAAAGGCGTTATTCCGGTTACTTTAGAAAATAATCTCGAAAAATACGGATAATCATCATAACCCAAATCAGCTGCAATCTCTTTTACAGATTTATCTGAATGATATAACATTCGTTTTGCTTCAAGAATAATGCGTTGCTGAATGTGATAAGTAACAGAAAAACCTGTCGTATTTTTTACGCATTCGTTAAGATAAGCCGTTGATATATTTAGCATTTCAGCATATTCCACAGGTTTTTTGACAGAAGTATAATTGCGTTCTAAAAGCCCTTTGAAAGCTTTGGTTATTGTATCAAATCTGGAAAGTGAATCTGGAGTTTTGGTTTGTTCTAAATATTGCGAAATAACCAATCCAATTAATACGTTGCAACTGTCTTTAAGTATCGAATGATATAACTTTTCGTGGTTTCTTTCGGATATCTTTACACCAAGCGCAATAGTTTCTGAAATCACAGAAAATGTTTCCTCGTTTATCAACAAAGGTTTTACGGGCGTAATATCTTCTAATAATTTCAGATATTCAGGATTTAGATTTTCATTATCAATTGCCCAACCGCTAAAAGTTACATTTTCGAAACCTATTAAACGATGTATCTGATTGGGATGAATATAGAGTAGGGAAGAAGGCTGAATTTTATAAGTCTGAAAGTCAATTTCGATGCCCGTAGTTCCGCTTTCCTGCAAAAGAAACAAATGAAAATTATCCCGATGCGACTCTTCAAATTCTTCAAAAGAATCTAAATCTTTAACAGATATTCTTCCAATAATTGCAATTCCAGACTCAAATTCGCCAGCAGCAGGATTTACAGGAATTGATTTTGCTTTTTTAGACATTATAATTTTGCTTCTTTATACAAAGATATTTAATTATTTGATGGGAATTTTCAGGAGCAAAGCAATCCGTTTTTTGAATAGGCTCCAGCTTTAGCAGGAGTTTGCATAAATAAATCTAAATGGCTTTAGCCAAAAATATCGAATTTGGCTAAAGCCTTACATTGTCCATATTAATTAACTCCAGCTAAAGCTGGAGGCAATTCAATAAATAATAATAATAATAATAATACTCAAAAATTGGCATCTTTAAACAAGAATTCTTTTAAGCCAAAATCTCCATTTTTAATTTATTCAAATAAATATAGAATAACTTATTCTTATCAAAACAATACGAAGTTCCTATATCACGATTATAAATAGAAATTCGTTCTAAGGTATGAATGTTATAAACTTCAATTCTATCGTAAAAAACCAATAAAATTAAATTGGTATCAGACAAAAATAGTTCGTGCGGAGCTGAATCCTCTTTTGAATAAGAAAGTGTAAACTCAATAGCATTCTCAAAATCATCTTGAGACAGTTCTCTTATTTTAATTTTTATCTCACCAAAATCTATATGATTGTAATACACTATTTTATTTCCACTAGAATTAAAAATATGATTACTTCCAAATTCATCGATTTTATAAGAAAACAGAAGCACAGGTTTTTTTATATCATTAATTCTAAAAATATTAAAACTTCCTCTTGGATAATTTCCGTCTCTGTCGAAAAAAACCAAACCAAGAAGATTTTTATCAGGCAATGAAAATATTGGATATTCATCACCATTGAATCTTAAAAATAAGAAATCGTCTTTATAAAAAACCGTATCAAAAAAATCTGCTAAATCATGTTCGCTAAAGTCCTCTAAATCTAAAAAAATAAAATTATCACTTACAAGATATTTCTTCAAAAAACAGTAATCGTCCAGAGGGTTATGGGATTCGTCTTCTATTTTTTCAAGAACTACTTTTCCTTCCAAATCAATTTTAAAATGACAAACTTCCTCTTTAGATTTTTTAAATCTTGCTTTTAAATAAATGAATTCTAAATCTTCAGATAAATAAAACTTAAAAATATGTCTTAAAGAATATTCGCCTAAATGACTCAAATCCTTACTATAATTGACAAAAGTATTATGTTCAAATTCACTATAATAAATACGCAACTTATTGTCGAGCGTAATTTTTGTTTTTAAAGAACTATTAAAATCGATAATTTCAACAAATAATCCCCAAGATGAATTAACCCTAAGCAATGCAAGTTTATTAGAATTTGGAATAAAATGCATCTTTAAAATATTCCCGTAAGAAACCTGAATATCTTCTGTCAATTTATAAGTTACCGATTCCATAAATTCAATTTTATATCTTCTTTTAGCGAAATATTTGTCAGACGAAAATAGAAATTATAAATTCAATTATGTTTATATTATTGCAGAAAACGATTTGTAAAGGCAATAAAAAAACTCCATTGAATACAATGGAGTTTTAAATATATTTCAGTTTTAAACTTAATTAAGCCAAAACCGTTTTTCGGTCAGCAGGTCTAAAATACCACGATATTACTGTTAAAACGATTAATAATAGTGGTCCAAAAAGTTCTTTAGCCGCATCTCCGCTTGCTACGTGAGAGAAAATAGCACCAGACATCGCAAAGAAAAATCCAGCATAAGCCCATTCTTTCAACAACGCAAACTTTGGAATAAGAATCGCAATAACACCCAAAAATTTCCAAACAGCCAAAAGCGTTAAAAAATAAAGCGGATATCCCAAATGAGCCATCATATCACCTTGATCTTTTACTTTTATAAATTGTACAATTCCAGTTGCAGTCATTCCTAATGCAAGCCAAAGCGTTGCAACCCAATAGATAATCTTGTTTCTCTTAGTCATAATTACTTGATTTAATTAGTTGTTAGTTATTTTAATTTATTTACAGAATCCTGTAAACGGTTATGCGCCATATTAATGCCCTGAGCAAACGGAAGTTTCAGCATTTGATCTCTAAGTTCCGGTGATTTGTAAACGATTTGCATTGTAAGTGCGCTCGTTTGATCTGATACTTTTGTGAATTCTAAAAACTCAAGTTGTGCCGGAAAAGGAGTATTTTCCATCTCAAAAGTTCTGGTGATTCTTTTATTTTCGATTATTTCGTGAATCACGCCATTTGCCTGAAATACCACATTTCCTTTAGCATCTGTGGTTTCAAATTGCCAACCGCCATGTTTTACATTTTCAAGTTTCAAAACTTTTGTTCCCATCCATTGTTCAACAATTTCAGCCTCTACATAAGCTTTGAAAAGTAATTCAAGAGGCAAATCAAATTCTCTCGTAATTACTAAATCCTGTTTGCCATTTTCGGCATGAATTTTAGTTTTTGGTTCCATGAATTTTATTTTTTAGGTTGATAGTTCTTCATTATGGCTTCGAGTTTATTGAACTTTTCGTCCCACATTTTTCTAAAAGGCTCTATGAAATTGTCAATTTCCTTGATCTTTTCGGGATTTAAATGATAATAAATCTCTCTTCCGTTTTGTGTTTGATGTAATAATTCACATTCACTCAAAATCTGAATGTGTTTTGAAATAGTTTGTCGTGACGAACTAAAATTCTCCGCTATTGTACCTGGTGTCATAGCCTGAAGCGCAACCAAACTCAAGATTGCTCTGCGAGTAGGATCTGCTATTGCCTGAAAAACGTCTCTTCTAATTTCCATTGTGCAGTTATTTGACTGCAAATATAATGCAGTTATTTGACTGCACAAATTTTTTGAAGACTTTTTTTAAGTAAAACCTTAAAATAATTTAAAAAACCTAAATGTAAATTATTAAAAAAGAGTAGAATAAAAACCTGTTAACTACGATTTCATTAAGTTAAGCTTAAAAAAAATTCAGTTTTTATCTGCGTCTTTACGAAGTAAATCTGTTTTATCCGCGTCAAAATTAAACGCTGATTTTACTGATTCGCTAAAGCGAAAACGCTGATTAAAACGGATTTTGCTATACACTCAACGGGTTAGAGTAGAAGTAAAAATTAATAAGTAGCATTTATTCTAATGCTGGCTTTTATAAGCGCTAAGCCTTTTACAGCATCAATATGAAAGTCTTTCGGCTGATGGTGTTTATTTTCAGAAACGAGTTTTATAAATTCGTCACCTTTCTCAGATTTGTGAATCCATTTTACCATCACAAATTCTTCACCTTCATCATTAACTAAGGAAATCAGGTACATTTCGCCCCAATAAATATTCCCGATCGAAGTTGTGATCTTTTTATATATAATGATATCTCCCGATTTTAGCAGCGGATACATACTATCGCTGCTTACATAAACTGCGCCATCACATTTTGGTAAATTTGGCACCGTAATCTGATCAATTAACTTCTCTGTACTTTCGTCATCAAATAATGTTGATGCGGATGCGTGAACGTCAAAAAGTGGAATATTTTGCTTTTGATATTCGTCTTCTTCTGATTGAGATTCGTTTACAAAATTATTATGTTCACTATTCGAATTTTCACTATAAATCTGATTTTTGACCATTTTTTGCTTTCCTGTAAGCAACCAAACCGGATTTAGATCTAAACAATTGTTTATTATCTTATTGAAGACATCTTCTCCTAAATTTCCATTTCTTTTTAATTGGGTACCTAAATATCCATTGGACAAGCCATTCTCCTTCTCAAAACGAGTTGGCTTAATTCCTTTATAATCAAGGTATTGATAGAGTCTTTCAATTGCTTTCATAAAATATAAGAAAATATTTACTAAACCTTGCTGTTTTATAGACTATTGTTTATATATTTGTTCCCGCAACAGGAACAGACAAGGCAATGGACAAAGAAACGAAAAAGAAAAACATTTACAACACAGAAATCCTTAATCGTATCAAAGAAAAATATGGTTTATCAAAAAGATTTATCACAATGAGCCTTTCCGGTGATCGAAAAAGTGAGATGACGGATACTGTAAGAAAAGATTACAAAAAGATGGAAATTGCAATTGCAACGCTTCTAAAAACACTTTAAAAAAGTAGAATAATCTAATATTATAAAACATAATAAGGCAAATAATATCAAAAACGATTTGTTTCCTTGATTTAGAGGATTTCAACCACTAATCACTAAATCGAAAGCCTCCTTAATCCTGGATTTTGGAGGCTTTTTTTTTATTTTAAATGTTTTAAATATGACAGAATATCTATTGCGTTAATTTATAATACTATAAAGTTCTCAATATTAATCTGTTCCAAGAAATAAGTATCGTGCGAAACTACAATCAGTGAACCTTGATATTCGTTAATTGCTTTGGTCAGGATTTCAATATTCTGAATATCCAAATTATTTGTTGGCTCGTCTAAGATAATAAGATCCGGAGATTCTTTGTTTATCGTAAGACAACAAAGCATTAAGCGCATTTTTTCGCCTCCGCTTAAAGCAAAACAAGGTTTATCCCAATCTTCTCTTGAAAACAAGAAGCGATTAAGACGCATTTTGATTTCATGTTCTTCTAATCCAGATGTATTGAAATATTGAGCCTGATCATAAACTTTAAGCTGATTTTGAATTAAAGAATAATCCTGATCGATATAAATTGATTTATTATCAGCTCTAAAAACAGTTCCTATTTGGGTATCTAATTCTCCTAATATAATTTTAATCAAAGTCGTTTTACCGGAACCATTCGCGCCTTTTAATGCAATTCTATTTCCGCTGATGATTTCGATATTTAGATTTTCTTTCCAAAGAAGTTGTTCTTTATATTTAAAATTAATTTCATTTGCCTTAAAAAGCACTTTTCCTTTGTGTAAGATTGAATTATCAAAACCTATTTTCATTTGATCAATATCAGGAATCGAAGAGCGCAATTCACGTAATTCCTGCGAAATACCATCAATCTTTTCTGCATGAACTCCTTTTAGTTTCGAACTGCTATTTTCGGCATTATTGCGCAGCGTGTTCATCATGATTCTCGCAACTCCGGATTTCTCCTGTTTCTTTTTACCCCGAGCATCTAGTTTTTGCTGTCTTTCTAATGTTTCCCTTTCTTTTTCGCGGGCTTTTCGAAGTGCTTTTTCTTTGGACTGTAAATCCTGATTTAAAGCATTTATTTCGATTTGCTTTTGCTCAGCATAAAAATCATAATTCCCGCCATAGACAGCAACGTCGTGTTTGTTTAATTCATAAGTTGTATTGAGTTTGTTTAGCAAACTTCTGTCGTGACTCACAATTAGCAAAGTACTCGATGTAGATTCAATAAAATTATATAACAATTCTCTGGCAGCTGCGTCGAGATGATTGCTGGGTTCATCCATCAAAACCAGTTCCGGCTGATGAATTAAAATACCGGCAAGAAAGATTTTTGTCTTTTGTCCGCCACTTAAAGTATTCATTTTTGCCGTTAGGTCTAAATCTTGTAATTTCCAGTATTTTAAAGCATTATTACAGCGCTCTTCAATTGTCCAGTCATCGTTTAGAATATTTAGATTTTCTTCGGTAACATTGCCTTCGATTATCTCTTTAAATGCCTTAAGTTTATCGGCAATACGCAATGCTTCGGCAATTGTAAGTTCATTGTATTGTCCAAAAATCTGCGGAATATAATAGGGTTCAGAACCTAATCTCAACTCTCCGTTTAAAGGTTCTGATTCGCCTGCAATAATCCTTAGTAAAGTCGATTTTCCCGAACCATTATTACCAATTAATGCAATTTTTTCGTGATTGTTTACAGTAAAACTGATGTTGTCAAATAACAATTCCTTGTTATTGTGTTTATATGAAATGTTTTGTAGAATAAGCATAATTTCTTTCTCTAAAGATGAATAAATTGAGCCACCACAAATTGCGGTTTACTCTCTAAATTGCCTGAAAGAAATTATTTTTCACATAAATTAATGCTTTAGTTATAAGCTTTGTAAAGATATAATTTTATGTTTTAGTGTGCAAAGGGTAGGGGAATTTGTTTTTTTGTAACGAATTTTTTCAAATTTTTATTTTGAAACTGCTTAAAAATTAGCCACAGATTTACGCAGATTTAAACAGATTTTTTTTAATATTTATTGCCCGAAATTAATTCGCAAAAATCGTGGCAAACTCTTTTAAAAAAAAATAAAAAAACCATATTGCTTTTGGGTACAATATGGTTTGCTGATTAAATATTTTGAGTTCATAAACAATGAACTTTGATGGTTATATTTTGCTAAGGGTAAGTTTCATTTCTTTACTATCCAGTATCAGTTTGTCTTCTGTTATAGTACTTTCGCAAGGGTATGGAGTACCGGTTTCATCTTTAATTACTAAACTTTTTCCTCCTTTTGTCAAAGCATAAGTACCATTATTGATTTCGCTCTGCAAATATCCAGTTACATGCCCATCTTTAGTGAAGGTTAATGTTCCTTCAGTTAGAATTACATTTTTTATTGAATCAGAGAGAGGCATTTTAGGCTCAACGGCGGTAACTTTCCAGGAGTTCACCAATTCATTTCTACTCTTATGACATGAAATCATTAATACTGCCACCATTGCAATTCCGAAGATAAATAATTTAGATTTTTTCATGATTTTGTGATTAAAGTTAAACTACAGAAAATTACAAAATTTTTTCTAATTAAAAATCTAAAAATCAAATATTTATAAAGCGGCAGGAATTGAATATGGAATTTTAATCTAAAATGACGTTTTTTATAAACACATAGAAAAGAGAACATTAACGTAATTCCATTTATAGCCACCAATAAACGTAAAGGCGCACAGCAGTGCGTCTCCGCAAAGATTGGAAAGCACGGATAAATTATTAAAAAACAGATAAAACAAAAAAGACGCACTGCTGTGCGCCTCTACAGAAAAACCTTTGTCCCTTTGTACCTCAGTCCCGAAGCTTCGGGATTGTACCTTTTTAATTAAGAGTTAACGCTCCCAAAATCTCTTCGTACAAAAATGGTCCTCCGGGATATTTCGCGGTATAATCCAGATTCATCCAAACCTGACCACGATCATCAACATGATAATGTATTTTTTTGCCGTAACTTTCTTTAACAAAAAGCACGTTTTTAATCAAATAATTGACTTTCTCTAAATCGATTAAAGAGCCAATTAATATTTCAGGATAAATATGCCCTTTGGTATGAATTAATCGTGGAGTTCCGCCAATAGAGCGCACTGCAGCAGCAATTAAAATAGAATGATCGTCACAATCTCCAGAGAAATATTCTAACGATTCACTTGCTGTTGCAATATAATCACCTTCTTTTGGGTCGTTGACATAATTCCAACGGCTATTAATCTCTTTAAAGACCGCAAAACACTGAATAATGGTTCTGTAATCAGAATATCCTTTTATGCCTTTAAAATGCTTTGTAGTTGCCATAATAGCAAAATTCCGAACTTTTGGATTCTGATATTCTATGGCGTTTATGATTTTTGATTTATTTGGAAACGGAAGCAACTTTGCCACAATAATATCCTGCGGAAAGGGATTATCTGACATCGTATAAATCATCGAATTATAATCTTCGGAAATCTCACTAAATCCATAATTCCCGATAACGGTTCCGTAAACTAAAATCAATAAATAAACCGCGATACACAATATTATAATCGTTCGCAACAGCATTAAAAGAAAGAAAACTGCAGCAAAAACAAATATAAATATGAATACACGATCTAAGTTAAAAGCCCAATTTAAATCAATTAAATTCTGGTGCAAAATGATAAAAATTGGGATTGTGATCAAAAGACTCAATATCATAATAATAACCCTATCCCAAGGTGATTTCACCTGTAACTTGGATTTTAATTGCGGAAAGTCAATTTTAGGGAATTTTATCATAAGAATCAAAAGCAGTTTTTTTACAGTGCTTTTACCGTTTCAACAAAAGTACTTTTTTTATCAATAATACCTAGGTCAAATAATTGATTTTGGATTTTAATAAATGCTTTTTCGCTTAAATGTTTCTGAGACCATTGTGTAAGCTTTAACCATTCCTGAATATCCTCTAATTTTTGATTAAAAAGCTCCGATAAAGTTTTATCAATATCAGGAATCTGAGTAAAATCGTGGGTTGTATTATTTATAATTTCAAGAATTTTCTCGACAGTTTTTGGATTCTTTTTCAAGAATTCGTCGCGAACGGTAATCACAAATGACGGCCATGGAGTAGGGCAATCGCCAACGCGTCTAAAAACACCTTTATCAACAAGAGGTTTTGTCATGAAACGTTCCCACATAAAATAATCAGCAGTTCCGTTTGTTAGCGCTTCAACCGCGCCATCGATAGTATTGATGATTTCAAACTGCAAATTATCAGTTTCCCAACCTTGTTCATGTGCATTTACATACGCCATTAACTGAGATCCTGAACCTATTCTTGAAATTGCAACTTTCTTGTCTTTAAGATCACTTACGGTATGAAAATCTGATTTTTCGGCAACGTGAATGCCCCAAATTAAAGGCGATTGCACATAAATCTGAACAATTTTACTTGGATTTCCGGCAACAATATCTTTTACAATTCCTTCCGTTAGAATAACTGCTATATCAGCTTCTCCGTCACGCAGCATCTGACACATTTTACCAGTACCTTCCGGAATATTTTTCCATTGCAAATCAATGTTTTCAGCTTCAAATTCGCCATTTTCAATGCATAGATGCCATGGCAAATTGAAGTGTTCGGGAACACCTACAATTTTTACAGTTTTCATTATAGTTTAAGTTTAAGTTAAGTTTGGTATGCGTATTATAAGTTTGTTTGTGTTTTATTTGGGTTTAGTTTTTTAATAAATCGGCACGGTGTTTTTCAGAAAGACAAGGTTCTGCAAATTCTATAACTGAATTTGATTCATACTCATCCAAAATATTTTTTACGATCGAATAATCTACTTCTTTTACGATTTCGGCTGCAAGAAATGTATCGTTCAGGCTTTCTGATATGCAATTAATTGATTTTAATTTTTCTCTAATTATTTCTTTGTCAAAACCTCCTTCTAAAATTAAAATCTGAACAATTGAATTTCCTGAGCTTTCAAGTGTTTCTCTGTGAATAAAGCATTTTTCGGTCTCGTCATATTCTGCACGAAAAATATCATCCGTTGCAATCAAAGGTCCAAAAAACGGAATATTATCCAATTTAAAATATCCTTTTTCCAAATCTATAATTTCAGCCCACATGGTTTCTGAAACTATTTCTTCCAGATAAGTACTGTAATATTTAAATAAGATTTTTTTGTGTGTTTCTGCCATTATATTTTTTGTAATATTTTTTTAAGCTTAAGAATTAGAATCATTATCTAATTCTCAAATTGACTAATTATCTAATTAGTTAATTTCATTTATTATTGCTTTCAACGGTGATATAACAATGCGATAACCATCTGGATCGAGAAACATTTTTCCGTTTTCATTCCAGAAAGGATTACTTGCAGTTACTATTGAAATATTCGCATGTAACAGATTACTAACCAATACATCATAATCTATAATTGATTTTGGATAAAGCACAATAACGTCGTCCTGATCAAAAGTATGATTCGCTTTTTCGTGTGATTTTGTAAATTCAAAATGCCAGTCTAAACCGGATTTCCCAACAAAAATACCGTCATAATTATTATGATTCTGAAAGTCTCCTAATAGTTCAAAACCAAGAATATCAACATAAAAGTTTACAATTCTTTCTAAATCATCAGTATGTCGGGCAACTCTCAAAAACATAATCTTAAGCTTTTATCTGGTTTATATGATGTTCTAAATGTTCCACATAATCTGTCATCAGAAACTTTAAATCAATTACAGAACCGTCACTTAGCACAATTTCATAATCTAAAGCTTTCTCATCAACAGATTTCATAAGTCTGACAATCTGTTTATTAAGCACAAACCACAACTGCGTCAACTCGTCAATATCCATTGTTTGATATTGGTTTAAATTTACCAAATCTATTTGACTATATGGCCTGTGTCGATAAGGTTTTTCTACATAATTTATTTCTGTAAAACGAACCAGATTATGAATTGCAGAATCAACCAAATGCCCTAAAACCTCTTTTTTAGACCATTTTCCAGGTTTTCTTTCTTCTAAAGTATTTTGATTTATTGTTGGAAAATAAGAAACATTCTCCAACAATAATCTTTCAAATTTAAGAATAGCTTCTTGCATGAATAGTTATTTTTTTTGATTTCAGATCAGCCTTCTATTTTTTCAATCAAAATTATAAAACAAATAAAAAGCATAAATCCAGCAAATAAATTTTTCTGAGCAGTTGTAAATCCATTTTTATCAATACTTTCATCATCATTATCCCAATAATAATCTAAACTTTTAGGATATTTTTCTTCGATTGATACATTTAGAAACTGAAAAAAACTCCATCTAAACAAACCTCCCATACCTAAAGTAAATTTTCTTAGCGGTTTATA
This sequence comes from Flavobacterium sp. 9, assembly GCF_002754195.1. Taxonomy (NCBI): domain Bacteria; kingdom Pseudomonadati; phylum Bacteroidota; class Flavobacteriia; order Flavobacteriales; family Flavobacteriaceae; genus Flavobacterium; species Flavobacterium sp. 9. Next base: position 6,160,495 of record NZ_PEEU01000001.1, on the reverse strand, counting down.
AATCAAATGATCGATAAAAAAACTAAACATTAATTACTCGCCAGTTTGTTCAATGTATAAGTAATCAATTCATCAACAGCTTTATAAGGATCCTCACTAAAAGTTCCAGATGCGCGATTTGCAATAATAGCATTCAAAGACAAAGCATTATGTCCCAAAAGCGCCGAAAGCCCATAGATCGCAGCCGTTTCCATTTCTAAATTAGTGATTCTTTGGTTATCAAAATTAAAATTATCCATTTTATTGTTTAATTCTTCATCTTGAATATTCAAGCGTAAAACACGTCCTTGTGGTCCGTAAAATCCTCCGGCAGTTGCAGTGATTCCTTTGAAAATCTTATCAGATTCAATGATCTTTTCCAATTTTTCAGAACACGCAATTGCATAAGGTCTTCCTTTTCTAATATCCCAATTTGTGTGTGCAATAAAAGCATCTTCGATAGCGGCATTCGAAACTTCGTCGATCAAATAGGAGCGAAGCATATTGTCTAATCCTAATCCAAATTTAGACATTACAAAACTATCCACAGGAATATCTGTCTGCAAAGAACCCGAAGTTCCGATTCTGATAATATTTAGCGAAGTCAGATTTTCTTTAGGTAAACGAGTTTCTAAATCTATGTTTACCAAAGCGTCTAATTCATTCACAACAATATCAATATTGTCAGGACCAATTCCTGTTGACATTACAGATATTCTTTTTCCTTTATAGATTCCGGTTTGCGTTTTAAACTCTCTTTTTTGAGTTGAATATTCGATAGAATCAAAAAACTGAGTGATTTTCTCTACTCTGTTTTGATCTCCAACAAAAATTATATCGTGAGCAATATGTTCAGGACGAAGGTTTAAGTGGTAAACGCTTCCGTCTGGATTTAGTATTAATTCTGAGTTTTGTATCATTTTTTTTGAGGTTCAAAGTGGCAAAGGTTTTGAGGTTCTGAGGTTTTCTTTGGAGACGTATAACTTTGTGTGTTATTATGCCGACAGATTTAACAGATCGAACTGATTGTCACTGATTTATTTTTTTTTAAGGTTCAAAGTGGCAAAGTTACAAAGGCACAAAGGTTTTCTGTAGAGGCGCACAGCAGTGCGTCTTTTTTTTATGCCCACAGATTTAACGGATTTAACAGATTGCCACTGATTTTTATTTTTTTTCTAATTTTTCAATAACTGGAAATCTAATTTTTCAAGACAAAGCTTTGCGATCTTTGTGTTTTTAACACCCAACGTTTCGGTATCAAATTATAATTCTTAGCGAACTTTGCGGTTAAATTTTTAAAATCATTTTAAGTCTCAACAACAAACTTGAAACTTGAAACCTGAAACCTGAAACAATTCTAAACTTTTTCTATCCTCCAACACGTTTCGTTTTAAATCCTTTTGCTTTTAGGATTTCCATTATTTTATCGCGATAATCGCCTTGAATAATGATCGAACTATCTTTAAAAGTTCCGCCCACGCTTAATTTGGTTTTAATTTCTTTGGCGAGAACTTTAAAATCTTCATCAGATCCTTCGTAACCTTCGATAATCGTGGTGGCTTTTCCTTTTCGTTTTTCAAATTTGCAAATCATAGGCTCTTTTTGAATATAAAGCACATGAGCTTGCTCCTGAATTTCCTCAGGCTCATTTGATTCAACATGATCCGGAAATAAGTTTTTTAATTGATCTTGTAAGTCCATATAATTTTTATTCTGAAAATAAATTTCAATAAATATAGTTTGTAAAAATTAAATTCCAAATTCCAAAGTTAGCATTGGAATTTGGAATTTAAAAAATTGAAGCTTTAAAAGTTTATTTTTTAATTAACCCTAAATCTACTAAACGTTCATATAAATAATCTCCCGCTGTAATATCTTCGAATTTCTTAGGATTCTCAGCATCGATACAGTTTTCAAGACAATCCAGACGCATATCGCTTACCGGATGCATAAAAAACGGAACTGAATAACGAGAAGTTCCCCATAATTCTCTAGGCGGATTTACAACCTGGTGAATCGTAGATTTTAGTTTGTTATTAGTATGTCTTGACAACATATCTCCAACATTAATTACTAATTCATCGTCTGCAGCGATTGCATCAATCCATTCGCCATCATGATTTTGAACCTGTAATCCTTTTCCCTGCGCACCCATTAATAAGGTAATCAGGTTAATATCACCGTGAGCAGCTGCGCGAATTGCGTTTTCTGGCTCAGAAGTAATTGGTGGATAATGAATTGGTCTCAAAATAGAGTTTCCTTCTTTTGCATACTGGTCAAAATAAAATTCATCTAAACCTAAGTGCAAAGCCAAAGCTCTTAATACATAAACACCTGTTTTTTCAAGCATTTGATACGCTTCTTTACCTACAACATTAAAACGAGGTAATTCTTTTACTTCAACATTCTCCGGATATTCCGAAGCATATTTTGAAGAAGCATCAACATATTGTCCAAAATGCCAAAATTCTTTCAAATCACCTTCTTTACGTCCTTTAGCATGTTCTTTTCCAAAAGATACATAACCTCGTTGTCCGCCAATACCGGGAATTTCATAATTATGCTTAGTTTCCACTGGCAAAGCGAAAAATTCTCTAATTTCGCTATAAAGCTCGTCTACCAACTGGTCGTCTAAAAAGTGACCTTTTAGGGCTACGAAGCCAATGTTTTCAAATGCACTGCCGATTTCATTTACAAATTTTTGTTTACGTTTCGGGTCGTCCGAAAGGAAATCACGTAAGTCTACACTAGGAATGTTTTGCATACTTTACATTTTTATTTAAAGATAAAAGGTCAATTAAGACCTTTCAATAACAAAGGTAGAGAATATTTTATATTTGAATTTTAAAAGTTAGAATAAAATTAAAAATATCTAACAAAAAGAAATAAAATTGTTATAATTTTCTATATTTGAAATACTTAAACAGCCGATCAAATGATTTTTTATAAACAGAACCTTACTGATACTCAATTATTAGACTTATATAAAAAAATTCTAAAACCTCGTTTGATCGAAGAAAAAATGCTAATTCTCATTCGGCAGGGAAAAGTCTCAAAATGGTTTTCCGGAATCGGGCAGGAGGCAATCGCTGTGGGAATTACCGCTGCATTAGAAGACCATGAATATGTCTTGCCAATGCACCGAAACTTAGGCGTTTTTACAACCCGAAACATTCCGTTGCATCGATTATTCTCGCAATGGCAAGGAAAAGCAAATGGTTTTACAAAAGGTAGAGATCGCAGTTTTCATTTTGGAACTCAGGAATACAATATTATCGGAATGATTTCGCATTTAGGTCCGCAATTAGGGATCGCAGACGGAATCGCTCTTGCCGATAAACTTCAGAATAATAAAAAAGTTACAGCCGTTTTTACCGGTGAAGGCGCTACAAGCGAAGGAGATTTTCACGAAGCATTAAATATTGCTGCCGTTTGGAAATTGCCTGTAATGTTTATCATCGAAAACAATGGTTACGGGCTTTCGACTCCAACAAACGAACAATATTCCTGCGAAAATCTCGCCGATAAAGGCATTGGTTACGGAATCGACAGTTATATAATTGACGGAAATAATATCCTTGAAGTCTATCACAAAATAACGCAGCTCAAAGAACATATGCAAAATGATCCGCATCCAGTTTTATTGGAATTTAAAACCTTTAGAATGCGCGGACATGAAGAGGCGAGTGGCACAAAATATGTTCCCGATGAATTATTAAGAAAATGGGCAACACAAGATCCTGTCGATAATTACAGAATGTTTTTACTGGAAGAAGGTATCTTAACCGAAGAATACGATGCAGCTTTACATGAAGAAATTAAACATGAAATCGAAGAAAATTGGGCTATTGCAAATGCCGAACCTGAAATTATTCCAACTTATAGCGAAGAATTAAACGATGTGTATGAACCTTTTCAATATGAAGAAGTTAATACAGATTCAGAATCTAAGAATATTCGGTTTATAGACGCTATCAGAAACAGTTTAGACCAATCTATGCAGCGCCACGAAAACCTGATTATTATGGGTCAGGATATTGCTGAATATGGTGGTGCTTTTAAAATCACGGAAGGTTTTGTTGAAACGTTTGGAAAAGAACGTGTACGTAATACTCCAATTTGCGAAAGCGCTGTAATATCTGCCGGAATGGGTTTATCAATCAACGGATATAAGGCAATTGTAGAAATGCAATTTGCCGATTTTGTTTCTACAGGATTTAATCCAATTGTAAATTTATTGGCAAAATCACATTATCGCTGGGGCGAAAAAGCCGATGTTGTCGTTCGAATGCCTTGTGGCGGTGGAACTCAGGCGGGGCCATTTCATTCACAGACAAATGAAGCCTGGTTTACCAAAACTCCGGGGTTAAAAGTCGTATATCCAGCGTTTCCATATGATGCGAAAGGATTACTAAACACTTCGATAAATGATCCAAATCCGGTTTTGTTTTTCGAACATAAACAATTATACAGAAGCGTTTATCAGGATGTTCCAACAGATTATTACACAATTCCGTTAGGAAAAGCAGCTTTATTGAAAGAAGGAAGTTCTATAACCATTATTGCTTTTGGCGCTCCGGTACATTGGGCATTAGAAACATTGGCAAAATATCCCGAAATTGAAGCTGATTTAATAGATTTAAGAACTTTACAGCCTTTAGATACTGAAACTATTTTTGCTTCGGTCAGAAAAACAGGAAAAGTCATTATTTACCAGGAAGACACTTTGTTTGGCGGAATTGCAAGCGATATTTCGGCACTAATTATGGAAGAATGTTTCGAATATCTTGACGCTCCGGTAAAAAGAGTTGCCAGTTTAGATTCGCCAATTCCATTTACTAAAGCGTTGGAAGATCAGTTTTTGCCAAAAGATCGTTTTGAGAATGTTTTGTTAGATTTATTAAAATATTAGACGCAAATAGTAAATAGTTTTGCATAAACAACATTTTTTTTATCTTTAAACAATAAAAAAATAATTTATGAAAAAACTTTTCGTTTCTTTTTTCGCAATGACTTTACTTTTTTCTTGTAATAAAAGTACTAAGTCTAATGAAGACAAAGCTTTAGATCAAAAATTTGACACTTATAAAGATGGATATGTAACCGCTTTATGGAAAATTAGTCCAAATTGGGCTTCAAGTGTTGGTTATCACAAACTAGATAGTGTTTTGATTGTACCAAATGACAATCAAAAAAAGATAGACCTTAATTTTGTCAATGCGCAATTAGATTCTTTAAAAAAGTTCAATATTGATGAATTATCGGATAATAACAAAACTGATTTTCATTTGATTAAAAATGAACTCGAAACTGTTATTTTCGATATTAATGAATTGAAATCAGGCGAATGGGATCCTTCCAGCTACAATGTTTGTGGTGCTTTTGCCGAAATTCTAAATGGTAGTTACGACACTCCAGAAATTCGTTTACGCGCTTTTAACGCAAAAATGAATAATATTCCAGCTTATTATGAAGCTGCCAAAAAGAATATCAAAAATCCAACTGTTGAACATACAGAACTTGCTATAAATCAAAATCTTGGAGGATCAACGGTATTTCAGGATGAACTAAAAACGGCATTAGATAAAAGTAAATTAACTGATACTGAGAAAAAAGAAATGCTTGCAAAAGCTCAAGTTTCTGTAAAAGCAATTACTGATTATGCAAATTGGTTAAAAAACCTACCAAATAAAACACCTCGTTCTTTTAGATTAGGAACAGCTTTATATGCTAAGAAATTTAACTATGATATTCAATCCGGATATTCTTCTGATGAAATTTTTAAAATTGCTGTAGATCACAAAAAAGATTTACATGATAAAATGTTCGTTCTGGCTGATAAACTTTGGACAAAATACAAAGGAAACGAAGCAAAACCTACTGATAAATTGGAGTTAATTCAGCAAGTAATCAACAAAATCTCGTTACAGCATACAACTCCTGAGAAATTTCAATCTGAGATTGAGAAACAAATTCCGGAATTGGCGGCTTATGTAAAAGCTAAAGATTTATTGTACATCGATCCGTCAAAACCTCTTGTGGTGCGCAAAGAACCGGCCTATATGGCTGGAGTTGCCGGCGCTTCAATTTCTTCGCCCGGACCTTACGACAAAAACGCAAACACCTATTACAATGTAGGAAGTATGTCTGGCTGGACTCCGGAAAATGCTGAAAGTTATTTACGAGAATACAACAATTATATCCTTCAGATACTTAATATTCACGAAGCAATTCCTGGACATTACGCGCAATTGGTTTACAGCAATCAATCGCCAAGTATTATAAAATCTATCTTAGGAAATGGCGCTATGATTGAAGGTTGGGCAGTTTATGCTGAGAAAATGATGCTTGAAAGTGGTTATAAAAATTCTGATGAAATGTGGTTGATGTACTATAAATGGAATTTAAGAGCAACTTGCAATACGATTCTTGACATAAGCGTTCACACAAAAAATATGTCTAAAGAAGATGCATTGAAATTATTGACCAAAGAAGCTTTTCAGCAACAAGCCGAAGCCGATGGAAAATGGAAACGCGTCACTTTATCTCAAGTGCAATTATGTTCTTACTTTACAGGATATACCGAAATTTACAACCTGAGAGAAGAACTTAAAAAAGAAGAAGGAGATAAATTTAATCTGAAAAAATTTCATGAAAAATTCCTGAGTTTTGGAAGTGCTCCAGTAAAATACATGAAAGAGTTAATGCTTTCTAAAGAATAAATTCAAAAAGAGACTGTCCCAAAAAGGGCAGTCTTTTTTTTTACATTTTTTTGTCATTTCGAAGAACGAGACCCGAGCGATAGCGAACGAACAAAGTAAATCTCCGCAAGTAACTCTGTAACGAAAATCTAATCATTGTGGAGCTTCTCGTGAAGATTTCTCCTCCGTCGAAATGACAAAAATGCGAGCAAAATCCGTGTAAATCTGCGTTTTCGCGATAGCGAATCAGTTTCATCCGTGTGCCATAAAAGCACAGTTACATTATAGAATTGAATTATTAGACATTCTTTTTTTGAACTTCTGAACAAAACAAGTTTGGACTTTTAAACAAAGTTTACAATTGATTTTATAATGAAATTTGCATTATTAATTCGTATTAAAATGACAAATTCAAATAAAGATAAAACAGTTCTGGTTACAGGCGGCTCAGGTTTCGTGGGCATACATTGTATTTTGCAATTGCTCGAACAAGGTTATACTGTAAAAACAACACTTCGTTCTATGAACAGACAAGAAGAAGTGAAGGATATGCTGCGATTTGGCGGTATTTCTTCCTTCGAAAATTTATCTTTTATAGAAGCAAACCTTTCAAAAGACGATAATTGGAATGAAGCCGTAAAAAATTGTGATTACGTTTTGCACGTTGCAACACCAATCTCGCTGGAAGTTCCAAAAGACGAAAATGATGTGATTTTACCCGCTGTTGAAGGAACTTTAAGAGTTTTGAAAGCAGCAAAAGAAGCCGGCGTAAAAAGAGTTGTATTAACTTCATCATTTGCTGCCGTTGGCTACAGCCACAATGATCCCAAAACCTTAATTACCGAAGAATCCTGGACAGACCCAACTGACAAAACGCTTTCGGCGTATTTAAAATCAAAAACTCTGGCAGAAAAAGCAGCCTGGAATTATATCGCAAACGAAGGAAAAGGGTTAGAACTTTCTGTAATTAATCCAATGGGGATTTTTGGACCATCTTTAGGACCGGATATTTCGAGTGGTTTTGAAGTTTTAAAACAAATGCTTGACGGAACAATGAAAGCGATTCCTAAAGTTTCTTTTGGGATTGTAGACGTTCGCGATGTCGCCGATTTACATTTGCGCGCTATGATAAATCCCGCTGCAAACGGTGAACGCTTTCTGGCATTTGCAGGAGAAATAATCTCATTGCCTGAAATCGCTCAGCTTTTAAAGAATAAACTAGGAAATAAAGCCAGCAAGGTTTCTACAACAATTTTACCCAATTGGGCCGTTCGTATTATTGCTTTATTTAATGATAAAGCCAAAAATATTGTCCCTCAATTGAACAGAATAAAAAATGCAAGTAATCTTAAAGCAAAAACAACTTTGAACTGGAAACCCAGAACCAGCGAGGAAGCATTATTGGCTTCTGCCGAAAGTTTATTTCAATTTGGAGGAGTAAAAATTTAATTTAAAAAAGATATGAAAGTTATTATAACTGGTGCAACAGGAATGGTTGGTGAAGGCGTTTTGTTTGAATGCCTTGAAAACGACGCAGTAAAAAAAGTTTTAATGGTAAACAGAAAACCATCGCCTGTAAAACACCCAAAATTGACGGAGTTAATTGTTCCAAATTTCATGGATTTAAGCGTTTTTGAAGCCCAACTTACAGGTTATGACGCTTGTTTTTATTGTGCCGGAATAAGTTCTGTTGGTATGGACGAAGCAAAATTTACACAAATAACTTATGATACAACAATAAGTTTTGCGAGTAAACTAGCGTCTTTAAACCCAAATATGGTTTTTACTTACGTTTCCGGAAGTCATACGGACAGTTCAGAAAAAGGCAGAGTAATGTGGGCGAGAGTAAAAGGAAAAACCGAAAATGATTTACTGAAATTGCCTTTTAAAAAAGCCTACAATTTTAGACCAGGTTTTATGAAACCATTCAAAGGACAAAAAAATGTAAAGGCCTTTTTTAAACCGCTGATTTTCTTGTTTCCGATTTTACTTCCCACAAAATCATTAACCTTAAAACAAGTGGGACAAGCAATGATAAACTGCGTAGTTCGTGGATATTCGAAAAATATACTCGAAATCGATGATATAAAAATCGCCGCAAAATAACTCTAAATGAAAAAATCCATACAAAGATTTAAGAAAATTATGATCACTTTTTTTATTATTATATTTCTCCTTGCAACGATTACATATTTGTACTTGCAACTGTCACAATTTGGCGAAAACCCATCAGGAAAACGACTTGTCGAAATCGAAAAATCGGCTCATTTTAAAAATGACAGATTTAATAATTTAGTCGAAAGACCAACCTTATCAGAAGGATATACAATGTTGGGAGAAATGTATAGTGTCGTTTTTAAAGAATACCCAAGAAGAGAACCGAAAGATTCTTTGCCATCTGTAAGAACAGATTTAAAAAACATTCCGCTTAATTCAAACGCACTGGTTTGGTTTGGACATTCGTCGGTTTTTATGCAGCTTGAAGGCAAAAAAATCCTGATTGATCCCGTTTTTAGCGGCAAAGCATCGCCATTGCCTTGGGGAGTAAGCGCCTACAAAGGAAGCGATATTTATACCGTTGCCGATATGCCTGAAATTGATTATTTATTCATTTCTCACGATCATTATGATCATTTAGATTATGAAACTATTATTGGCTTGAAAGACAAAGTAAAACACGTTGTTTGCGGACTTGGAGTAGGAGCACATTTTGAACGTTGGAGTTATAAACCGGAGCAAATAATCGAGAAAGACTGGAATAAAAAAATCGAATTAGATCATAACTTTACTATTTTTACAGAATCATCTCATCATGAATCGGGTAGGGGATTTGTGCGCGGTAAAACCTTGTGGATGTCTTATTTAATCCAAACTCCAAGCTTAAAAATTTACATTAGCGGAGACGGAGGTTTTGATGACCGATTTAAAAAAATTGGTGAGAAATTTGGACCAATTGATTGGGCGATTTTAGAATGTGGTCAATATGATAAAGCATGGCAATCTGTTCATAATTTACCCGAAGAAGTTGCACAAGCAGCCGTTGATTTAGGTGCAAAGAATATGATTCCGGTGCATAATTCAAAATTTACTTTAGGAAAACATGCTTGGGACGAACCTTTGAAAAAAATTACGCAATTGTCTCTAAATAAACCGTATCGATTAGTTACACCAATGATTGGTCAGGAAGTAGATTTGAACAATAATCAGCAACCATTTAAGCGTTGGTGGGAAAATGTCAATTAATTTAATTGGGAATAATGAAAATTACAGAAATAAAATCATGTTATATCGGACCTGAGATTTCGCCTGAGCAATTTATCGCAGAGCATTTCTTTTTGTATCTCGCAAAAGGCACTGTTCATGGTTACGACGGCAATAAAAATTATACCCTAAAATCAGGAGATTATTGCATTGTGCGTAAAAACTATCTCGCCAGATATAACAAAGAAAAAGAGAATGAAGAGTTCGAAAAAGTAGTTATAATTCTCGATGAACAATTTCTAAAAAAGATCAAAGACAGACATCAAATATCAGTTTCAAGTTCTAAACCAACTGAAGCTTTTTTAACATTCGAAAAAAATGATTTAATTCCGAATTTCATTCAGTCCTTGTCGCCTTATTATAATCAAACAGGCGATATCGATGATACATTTTCGGATATAAAAAGAGAAGAATTAGTTTTTATTCTGCTAAAGTTAAAACCTGAACTGGCAACGATTTTCTTTGATTTTAATGTTCCTGAGAAAATTAATCTGGAGAAATTCATGCTCCACAATTACAAATTCAATGTGAGTCTGGAACGTTTTGCGTATTTAACCGGCAGAAGTTTATCTTCTTTTAAAAGGGATTTTGTTAAAATATTCAATACAACACCAAGTCATTGGCTAACACAAAAACGATTGGAAGAAGCTTATTTTCTAATTGAGAAAAAAGACAAAAAGCCTTCTGATATTTATCTTGATCTAGGTTTTGAAGATTTATCTCATTTTTCGTTTGCCTTTAAAAAGTTATTTGGTTTTGCGCCAAAAAAACTAATGGAACAGAAGTAGTAAAATTAACCGCAATCTTGTCATTTCGAGGAACGAGAAATCACACTAGAAACTCCGTATAGAAAGTCGCCAATCTTTATCGAGTTTCGCGTGTGATTTCTCCTCCGTCGAAATGACAAAGATTGGACTGATTCTAATACTCGTAAATCTTTGTCAAAGTTTAAAACTTTGACAAAGATCTTATCTGAAACCTAAATAATAACCACCAATCGTTGACCATCAAGAGCTTCTTTTGCCCACATTTCTTCGATATCAGCTATTTTAACTTCTTGAATATTGACTTTTAGTTTGTTTTGAGCTGCCAAAAGAAACATTTCGGGAAGTATTTCTGAGAATAGTAATTTCACTTCGGCTTTAGACCAACTTCCTAAACCGGAACCAGATAATTGCAAATCTACGCTTCTCAAAATACCTGCTGATAACTGAATCGAATCGCCCGCCATTCCGCCAATATTCACGTATCTTACTTTGTTTGTGAAGGAACCATTTCCTTTTAAAGCACTAAGAATCAATTCTGCAGGATGTCCCCACAAATAATCCAGAATAATATCGATTGGAGTAGTGGAGTGAATTTCTTTAAGTTGTTTGATAAATTCTTCGTCATTTTGCTTAAGCGAAATAATCTCGTCAGCACCTAATTCTAATAGACTTTGAAGAGTTTTTTCGTTTCTTCCGGTTACGATTATTCTCTTTGCGCCGTAATGTCTGGCAAGCTGAATCGCCATTTGTCCTGTAAAACCAGTTGCGCCATTAATTAAAACAGTTTCACCTTCTTTTATTCCGGCTCTAAATTTTAACGCCATTGCAGATCCTGCAACCGCATTGGGCAATGAAGCCGCAACTCCATCACTAATTCCGTCAGGTAATGGTACTAAAATGTTCTTATCGATAATTGCTTTTTCGGCAATTGTACCGCTAATTCCTCGAGCATAAACTCTCGTTCCGTTTTCGAGTAAACCAACGCCGTCACTTCCAATTACAAAACCATTTTGATTGTGATTTTCTGACGAATAATGTTTACCGCTGGCTTTTCCTTTATCGAGATTTGTAATCGCTACGGCTTTTACTGAAATTAAAACCTGATTTTCGTTTTGCGGAATCGGTTCTGCAAAATCTGCATATTTTGGCATTTCGCCTTTTGTATAAACTACTGCTGCTTTCATAATTATTAAATTTTATGATGCAAAGTTCGGTAGACATTTATGGGCAGACGATAACATTTGTTATCAAATGAAATTATAAACCATTTAAGTTATATAAGTCCATTTAAGCTTGACTTATAATTTCTTATATAACTTATATGGTTTAAAATCTCGTTATTTTTTGTGCACTAATTTGCTTTTTATTCGGCTTAAATGAACTGTGGTAATTCCTAAATAAGAAGCAATATAATGTTGTGGAACTCGTTGAATGATTTGAGGTCTTTCTTCAATTAAGTTAAGATAACGCTGAGTAGGAGAGTTCTTTATAAAAGAAACAAAATATTTCATATAATCAAATGTACGCTGAAAAAGCATATCTATAAAACGATCTCTCAACGCTGGGATTTCTTTGATTTCTTCGAGGATTTTATCTAAATCATTTTTAGAAATCCACCAAACTATCGAGGTTTCTATAGTTTCAACAACCACAGGACTTGGCAATTTTTTCATGAAACTTTCTATAGAAGCCACACTTTGATTTTCGAAAAAAAACTGAGTTGTCAAATCTTTTCCGTTATTATTAAACCAAACTCTGATACAGCCTTTTTCGATAATAAAAAGCCTTTTTGAGATTTCTCCTTCTTCTAAAAGAACTGTTTTAGCAGGAACTTCAAGACGCTTGAAATAGTTGGTGTATTCGATCCATTTTTCATCTGTTAATGGAAATTTATTTCGGAATTGGCTGAACATTAATTTATCTATTTGAGGTTTTTAATCTATTGAAAAACCCGTTTTAATTGATAGTATATGAAAGATGATTTGATCTAGAAAATCTAAATTTTCATCATTTACAGTTAATAAAAACTTAGTCGAAAAACCCACGATCTTTTGTTTTACCTGAGCTATTTTTCTTCCTTCAAAAAAGTAATTAAAATTATTATTTATAGAAATGAAATATGCCGATTTAATATACAAACGCTTATCATTATCGAAAATTATAGCTTCGTTATTAATTTTACATATAAGCTTAGTCATAAATTTGTTTTGATGGAAAATCTCACAGAAAAAAGGATCGTTTTTTAATTCTAAAGCTAACACATCATAAGGATTATATATCTTTATAATTTTATTGAACCAATTAAATTTTACTGTTGAATAAAATAAAAGTTCACCTTTTTTATAAACAAATAAACTCTGATTTTGCTTTTCGATTATTTCTATTTCCATCCAGAATCTCTAATTCGAATTAGACTCTAATTCAAACAATTGAACCTGACTTTTTAATCGTTCAATTAATAAATTCATCATTCTTTTGTTTAAGCTTGACGAGTTTTGAATATAAGTTTCATATTCTTCAATGGTAAAAAGTGCCATGACAATTCCTTTAAGAGAATTTCTGAACTTAATGTCTTTTTGAATAGAATTTTCGATAACCTGAAGTTTTTTCTCAACTGTATAAGAATAGAAATCGGCCTTGTTTTTATTTACATAATTTATAAAAACCGCAATAAACAAATCATTTTGAAGTTTTAAAATTGGTCTAATCGTCTGATTTTGAAACAACTCATCTGGTGAAGATTGAGCGCTTACAGTTCCTAAAGTTTCGCCTCTGAATTCTCTTAAAAAAGCATCTCTATCTTCCATGTTTTTTCTTTAAATTTAGAAAAAATTCCAATACAAAAATTTTTATTTAAACTAAAATTATGCGATTTCATACCAGAAAATGGGTTAAACCCGAAGATTTAAATCCAAACGGAACTTTATTTGGCGGAAAATTATTGGCCTGGATCGACGAAGAACTGGCATTGTACACGATAATTCAGTTAGAAAACACCAGAGTTGTAACTAAATACATGTCTGAAATTAATTTTAAGAGTTCGGCCAGACAAGGTGATATTGTCGAAATTGGAATTGATGTTGTGAAATTCGGAAATACTTCTTTGGTTTTAACTTGTGCCGTTCGAAATATGATGACTCGCGAAATCATTATTACAATCGATCAAACGACAATGGTAAATCTTGACGAAAACGGAAAACCAAAAGCGCATGGAAAAACCCAAATCGAATTCGTAAAAGATCGTTTATAATTTATTCACCATATAAGTTATTTAAGTTAATTTAAGCTAAACTTATAATTCCTTACATAACTTAAATGGTTAAAAATCCTTCTCAAAAATGACTAAAAAAATTATACTGGTTTCTTTGTCGATTATGTTTCTGGTTTCCTGCAATAATAAGGAAGATAAAAGTCAGTATAATCAGGTTATGTACCGTGCTGTACATAATAAAGATACCGCAATTTTAAGCCTGAATATAAACGACAAACGCTTTTACGGTCGTTATGAAATCTCGTATTATAAAATCGGTAAAGATTCCGGAGATGTTAGGGGAGATATAAAAGGCGATACGCTACGAGGTGATTTTCATTATATCTCAAACGGAGGAAGCTGGAAAAGGATTCCGCTGGCAATCTTGAAAAAAGAAAACAAACTTTTTATGGGAAAAGGAGTAATTGGAACTTATTTTAATCTTCCGCTTTTTATGCCGGATCAGCCTATAGAATATAATAAAGCTGAGTTTGTTTTTGAAGAAGTTAAAAAATAGTTTCAGGTTTTCTTTGTTTCAGGTTTCAGGTTGTTTTGCTTTGAGCATAATTTAACCGCAAAGTTCGCAAAGTTTTACGCTATGAACGCAAAGTATTGCCTTGCGATCTTTGCGAAAAAACTTTGCGAACTTTGCGGTTAAGAACATTTTTCAAACTTGAAACAAAGAAAACCTGAAACAAAATTCCTAATCTAAATGCCCAATTTTCGATGGTAATTCGAAGATTTCGAGGTCAAAATATTCTACAGAAGCCATAACGTGGTCAAAAATATCGGCCATTATATATTCGTAGTTTGCCCAGCGTTTATCACTTGAAAAAGCATAAATTTCTAACGGAACTCCGTGTGCAGTCGATTGTAACTGACGACACATCATATGCATTTCTTTATTTAAACCAGGATGTGTGATTAAATATTGAATAATATATTTTCTAAATAATCCCAGATTAGTCATATTTCGGCCATTAAGCGCCAAAGTTTTGTCTACGCCACGAATATCGTTGTATTTTACAATTTCGGATTGTCTTGTTTCGATGTAATTGCTTAGAAGTTGTACTTTTTTCATTTGTTCCAAATCTTCATCCGTTAAGAAACGAATACTGCTGCTTTTAATCAAAACGTGTCTTTTAATACGTCTTCCGGCAGATTTTTGCATTCCACGCCAGTTCTGGAACGAGTCTGAACTTAAAGCATAAGTTGGAATTGTAGTAATCGTGTTGTCGAAATTTCGAACTTTAACCGTTGTAAGATTAATTTCAATTACGTCACCATCAGCACCAAATTTATCCATCGTAATCCAGTCACCAATACGAACCATATCGTTTATGGCCACCTGAACACTGGATACAAATCCTAGAATAGTATCTCTGAATATCAAGATAATAATTGCCGAAAGTGTCCCTAAAATCGTCAACAATTCGCCTTGTTTGATTCCGAATAAAGTCGAAATAATCATGGCAACACCAAAAATCCAAAGTACAATCATAATAACCTGAACGAAACTATCGATCGGTTTATCGCTGTATTCCGGTTTTTGTTTTAGATAATCGCGTAAGGCATTAAAAATCGTTCTAATAATCCATAAACTGATTAAAACGATATAAATACCTACGATTTTTCCAAAAAGCGTTTCCCAATATTCATATTTGTCCAAAATAATTGGAACGGCTTTATAAATAAAGAAAAACGGAATTAAATACGCGGTGTATTTTGTGGTTTTATTGTGAATTAAATAATCGTCAAATTTTGTTTTGGTCTTTTGTGCAAAAATTGCCGTTAAGGTTACCAAAACAAATTTTGCCATATAATAAATGGCATAAGCCAAAACGATCATTATAGCAATATTAAAGACAAGGCTGACATAAGACGCAAAATTGCGGCTCATTCCCCAGTCTCTAAAAAGAGGGTATAAAAAGTTGAATATTTTATTCAAAAGATTAGGCATTATTTTCTAAATATTTTTTCTCGATATAAAAAGTTCCAAAAGGAATAAGAGAAGCTATTTGAATAATTGCGAAAGTTTTTAAATCCCAGTTTTGTGGCTTTCTAAGTAAAAATGCCAACAAAACATATCCTATAAATAGAACGCCGTGCGTCATTCCTAACGGACGTAATAAGGTATGGTAAAGTTCAGGATTGTTGGTTTTAATGAAAAGCATATTGGTAAATAACACTAAATAAGAGATTCCCTCTAAAATTGCAGTAACTTTGAAAATCTTGAGCATGTATATATATTTTGAGTTTATTGAAGCAAAATTAAGTATTATGGTTGGTTTTTGCGACATGAATCAGGAAAGTAATTTACTTTTGTAATCTTAAACTTTGATAATGAGTAAACGCGATTTAAAAAAATATTTGAACGAATTGAGCAAAGAACAACTCGAAGAACAAATAATTCAGTTGTATGAAAAGTTTAGTCCTGTAAAAGTCTATTATGATTTTGTTTTCAATCCAAAAGAAGACAAATTGCTGCAGGAATGCAAAGTCAAAATCTCGCAGGAATATTTTCCAATTAAAAAGCCCAATTCAAAACGACGTCCGAAAGCCAAAATGCGTCGTTCTGTAGCTCAGAAATACATAAAACATTTCATTTTATTGGGTGTTGATCCTTTTGTAATTGCTGATATTATGCTTTACAACATCGAAATTGCTCAAACTTATTCGTCGCAAAATTTTATAAAGCAGGAATTATTTTACAAGAGTATATTTAACTCATTTGAACAAGCCGTAAATTTTTCGATTTCAAACGGAATTTTATCTGATTTCAGAGAAAGAATTATTGCAATCGAAAAAGAAACTATTCAACAAAAATGGAAAAATAAGTACGATTTTGAAGCAATCTTAGACAAAATCGACTAAAAAAAGTACTTCTCATAAAAAATCTTATTTAAAAAAAACATTTATTTTAAGTTAAAATAAGATGAATAACTGTTTTTTCGGTGTATTTTTGCAAAAATCCAAAAATAAACAATGTCTCAAAACACTTTAGAAATAGAAAGAGAAGAGAAAAAAGAACTTTATGCATACCAAAAAGGCGATATTGACGCCATTTTTGAACGTTTAGACAATGCTCCTTCGAAACATCATTTATTATACCAATTGCCTACAGGTGGCGGAAAAACAGTGATTTTTTCCGAAATCGTGCGTCGTTATTTAGCTAATAATGATAAAAAAGTGGTTGTTTTAACACACCGTATCGAGCTTTGTAAACAAACCTCAAAAATGTTAAAAGGTTTTGGCGTTTCTAATAAAATTATCAATAGTAAAGTAAAAGAATTACCGGATCAAAACGACTTTTCTTGTTTTGTGGCGATGGTAGAAACTTTGAAAAACCGTATCAACGACGAGAAATTACATCTTGACAACATTGGTTTGGTTATTATTGATGAGGCACATTACAATTCATTCAGAAAATTATTAAACTCATTCAAAAACGCTTTTATTCTTGGAGTAACAGCAACACCTTTGAGTTCGAATATAAAATTACCAATGCACCAGAGTTACGATGAACTTATTGTGGGAGACACCATTAGTTCATTGATTGACAAAGGTTTCCTTGCTCGTGCTACAACTTATAGTTATGATGTGGGATTGACATCTCTAAAAGTTGGTATCAATGGAGATTACACCGTAAAATCATCAGATGATTTATATACGAATACCATCATGCAGGAAAAACTTTTGCATGCGTATACAGAACGTTCATTAGGTAAGAAAACGTTGATTTTCAACAACGGTATTCATACTTCATTATATGTATATGAGACGTTTAGAGAAGCCGGTTACGACATTAGACACCTTGACAATACAAGTAGTTCTGAAGAACGTAAAGACATCTTACAATGGTTTAAAAAGACTCCGGATGCAATTTTGACTTCGGTAGGAATCTTAACAACTGGTTTTGATGAACCTACAGTTGAAACAATTATCCTGAACAGAGCAACAAAATCATTAACTTTATACTACCAAATGATTGGTCGTGGATCTCGTAAATTACCTGGTAAAGATGAGTTTACGGTGATCGATTTAGGAAATAATGCAGCACGTTTTGGTCTGTGGAGCGAGCCTGTAAATTGGCAGCACATTTTTAAATCACCTGAGTTTTATTTGGAGAACTTACGTGATGATACCGAAATTGAGTTGTATTTTAAATACAGCATGCCGCCTGAATTAAGAGCAAAATTCAGCAAAACTGCAGATGTAACTTTTGATGTTGATGAAGAACACAAATTAATCATCAAACAAAATTTACGTTCTAAAGTTGTATTAGACAAATCATTAGAACAACACGCAGCAATGTGTGTCGACAATACAGAAACATTACAAGAAGCAAAATCATTAGGAAAAGAGCTTGATGACGATATCGAATGCCGTATCAAACGTTATGCAAAATGTTTGAGTCAATGTAGTAAAAACTACCGCGAATGGCTGGTTGACGATTACAAACTAAAACTAGTTTTGTTAATTGGTAAAAAGTATCGTGAAAAAATCATGAACGAACCGGACGAATAGAAAGTTGTTTTAGGTTTAAGGTTTCAAGTTTTTTTTGGAATCTAGACAAAATTATATTCTTATAAAGGAGAAATAGCATTTTAGAGTAATTTATTCTATTGCGATTTCTCCTTTGCAAATTACTAGAAACTCATTTTTAAGTTTTCGAAGCAACCTGAAACTTGAAACAAATAAAAACAAAATAAACAAAAATAAAAGATGTCTAAACAATTCTCATCATTAGGAATTTCAGCACCAATTTTAAAAGCTTTAAGCGAATTGAATATTGTTGAACCAACAGAAATTCAGCAAAAAACAATTCCGTTACTTTTATCTGAAAGTCATGATGTTGTAGGTTTAGCCAAAACCGGAACCGGTAAAACTGCCGCTTTCGGATTGCCATTATTGCAATTAATCAATACAAAATCTTCTGTTGTTCAAGCCGTTATTTTGGTTCCAACCAGAGAACTTGGACAGCAAATATTCAGAAATTTAGAGGATTTTGGAAAACATATTCCAAATATCTCTATAGCTTCAACTTGTGGTGGAATCCCCATTAAGCCACAAATTGAACGCCTTACACAACCAACACATATTGTTGTTGCAACTCCGGGACGTTTGATCGATTTGATTCAGCGTAAAGCAATTGACTTAAAACAAGCTGAATATTTAGTTTTAGACGAAGCAGATGAAATGGTTTCAATTCTAAAGGAAAGCTTGGACGAAATCGTAGCCGAACTTCCTAAAAAACACCGCACTTTATTGTTCTCTGCAACTTTACCGGGAATAATTAAACAATTGATTCAGAATTACTTAAACAAAAATGTAGTTCAGGTTAGCGCAAACATGGAAACTGTTGGTAACCAAGGAATTGATCACGAATATATTGTTGTTGATCCAATCGAAAAATTGGATGTTTTAATGTATTTTTTAAATTCAAAAGATGGCGAACGCGGAATCATTTTCTGTAAAACTAAAGCTGCAGTAAATAAACTGGCTAAAAACTTAGCCATAAACCGTTTTTCTTCAGGCGCGCTTCACGGTAGTTTATCACAAGGAATTAGAGACAGAATAATGGAGCAATTCCGTGAAGGACACATTAATATTTTGGTTGCTACAGATTTAGCTGCGAGAGGAATCGACGTAAAAGAAATTTCATATGTTGTAAATTATCATTTACCGGATACTTATGAAACTTACGTTCACAGAAGCGGAAGAACTGCGAGAGCAGGAGCAAAAGGACTTTCTTTAACGGTTTTGCAAGAGGAAGAAGTGGTTGAAATTCCGGAATTTGAAAAAGAATTAGGGATAAAATTTACTAAATTCCAAAAACCTTCAGTTGTAAGTTTAGAAGAAAACAATACGCTTTTATGGGCGAAACAAATCTTTAAAACGAAGCCAAATCACGATATTTCAGCAGATTTAAAAACAAAGGTAAAAACAGTTTTTCACCATCTTACAAAGGATGAATTAATTGAAAAATTGATGGCAAATTACGTTTTACAAAACAAAGTTGAAGTAACTGAAAAACCTGTTAAAAAATTCAAAAAGTAACATTCTGAATTATTACTTTTCATAGTTTCTGTTGTATTTTTATAGGGTATTCTAAACCTTAAAAAAAACAACAGGAAGTTACCTATGGAAACTATTGAAATAAAAAGAATAACAATACAGGAGATTGATCAATTGAAAGAAATTGGCCGAAAAACTTTTCAGGAAACATTTTCAGAATCAAATGATGAAGAAAATATGAAAAAGTATCTTGACGAAAAGTTCTCCAGCGACAAATTAACCGAAGAACTTAAAAATACCAATTCTGAATTTTATTTTGCAACACTTGAGAATAATGTTATTGGTTATTTAAAAGTAAATTTTGGCGAATCTCAAACCGAATTGCAAGATGCCAAGGCTTTGGAAATAGAGAGAATCTACGTTTCGAAAGAATTTCATGGTAAAAAAGTCGGACAAATACTTTACGAAAAAGCGATACAAATAGCCAAAACCAAGAATGTTGACTATGTTTGGTTAGGTGTCTGGGAAGAAAATCATCGAGCTTTAAGTTTTTATAAAAAGAATGATTTTGTCGAATTTGATAAACACATTTTTAAACTTGGAAACGATGAACAGACTGATATTATGATGAAACTCAAACTTATAAATTAATTTTTTAAGAATCAAAAGAAAACCTTAAATGGATTTTTTATTTGAAATTATAATGTTAAATTTATAGAACTGCAAAAGCAAAAATAGTTTCACTCATAAATCCTACTTAATAAGCAATATATATGAAAATAGTCATTATAGGAGGTGGTTTTGCAGGGATCAATCTCGCAAAAGAGCTTGTAAACCATCCTCAAATACAAGTAACACTTGTAGACAAAAACAATTATAACTTTTTTCCGCCACTAATATATCAGGTTGCAACCGCATTTTTAGAACCGTCAAGCATTAGTTATCCTTTTAGAAAATTCTTTGCAGGCAAAAAAAACCTGCAATTTCGCTTAGGCGAATTACTTTCTGCAGTTCCTGCCGAGAATAAAATAATCCTCAGCAATGGTGAATTAACATACGATTACTTAGTTTTTGCTACCGGAGCTGAAACAAGCTATTTTGGCATGGAAAACGTAATGAAAAACGCTATTCCGATGAAAACCTTAAATGATGCCATCGAAATGCGTAATGCGTTGCTAAAAAACCTTGAAAAAGCAGCTATTACCAAAGATATGCGTAAACGCCGTAAACTATTGACGATCGTAGTTGCGGGAGGCGGACCAACAGGAGTAGAGGTTTCAGGAATGTTTGCCGAAATGCGAAAAAACATTCTATTAAAAGAATATCCTGAATTAGAAACTTCTGCCAGTAATGTTTATTTGGTCGATGGGGGAGACGCACTACTCTCGCCTATGAGCGAAGCTTCTCAAAAAGACACTTTAGAAGCACTTACAAAACTTGGCGTTGTAGTTAAATTGCATACCAGAGTAACTGATTATGTTGATGATACTGTATTTTTTGAAAACGGAGAAACTATTAAAACCAAAAATTTAATTTGGGCAGCCGGAGTTTCTGCTAAACTTTTTGACGGAATCCCTAAAGAAAGTTATGGTCGTGGAAGACGTATGGCAACAGATCAGTACAATAAAGTAAATGGTTTCGAAAATATTTATGCAATTGGCGATACTGCAATTTTAGCCGGAGATAAAAATTTCCCAGACGGACATCCGCAAGTGGCTCAGGTTGCAATTCAACAAGGATTAAATTTAGCCAAAAACTTTAAAGCTTTAGTTCAAAATAAACCACTTAAACCTTTTGCTTACAATGACAAAGGTTCGATGGCAATTATTGGAAAAAATAAAGCCGTGGTTGATTTACCAAGTCTAAAATGGCATTTCAAAGGATTTTTTGCGTGGATCATTTGGCTTTTTATTCATTTAATTTCCTTGATTACCTATAGAAACAGATTAAATACTTTCTGGAACTGGATGGTTGCTTATTTCGCCAGAGATCAATCTCTGAGAATGATTATCAGACCAGAAAAAAGATCCTTAGAAGATAAAGAAATTTAAACTCCAATTGTATAACGAATATTAAATAAAAAAAAGCCTGAATCATTGTAGATTCAGGCTTTTTTTATGCTCATTTTTGTCATTTCGAGGAACCAGAAATCACACAAGAAACTACATTCCTAAAGTTGTCAATCTTTGTCCAATTCCGTGTGTGCTTTCTCGTTCCTCGAAATGACAAGATTGCGTGAAAATTTGAAATTTACTTTATCTAATGTCCAACCACAACATCATCATTTTCAGAAATTTCGACTTTTTGTTTGATAAAACGTTTACCAATATTTAGAACAATAAAAGCTATAATTGTAGTTGTAGTCATGATTAAAACCATTGGTACAACAGAGTTTTTCACAAAAATTCCAACTGCAAAAGAAGCTAAAGCACCCAAACCTAATTGAATAGCACCCATTAAAGCTGAAGCGCTTCCGGCATTTTTAGCAAAAGGAGCCATTGTTAGTCCGGCAGTATTTGGATTTGAAATTCCTAAACAACCAAGGAATAAAAACAACATTGCGCTAGTTTGGTATAATCCCAACAAATTGTTTAATGCTAATAGTAAAAACACAATACCAATAACAGATTGCAAAATTAATGCGCCAAAAATCATTTGTTCACTTGAAAATCTTTTTAATAAAATTGAATTCAACTGGCTTGAACCTATGAAACTCACAGACATGAAGGCAAAAATCCATCCGTATATCTTAGCATCAACATGGTAAATGTCCATAAAAATGATCGGAGAGGCCGCTACATATGTAAATAAGCCTGAAAAAGCTATTGCGCCGGTAAATGCATACGTATAAAACTGAGGCTCTTTGAGTACTTTTAAGAAATTTGTAATAATTGGTTTCGGTTTTAAAGATATTGAAGTATCTGGTTTATAGGAATTTGGCAAACCAATTTGTGAAGCAATCAAAATCACGATTCCCATGCACATTAAAATAAAAAATACGGTATGCCAGCCATAATCTTCGGTCACATATCCGCCAATTGTTGGCGCTAACATTGGTGAAAGGCCAAGAACAAGCATTAATAGCGAGAATACTTTTGGAATGTCTTTTACAGGAAATAAATCACGGACCATTGCTACAGAAGCTACTGTTGCAGCACAACTACCAACTGCCTGAATGAAACGCAAAAATATAAAAGTATCAATATCGGCAACATAAACACAACCTAATGAAGCCAGAATATAAACCATCAAACCGATAAACAATGGCTTTTTACGTCCGAAACGATCTAATAAAGGACCATAAAGTAATTGTCCAGCCGAAATTCCGATAAAATAACTGGATAAAGTCATAGAAACTTTTGCGACAGTTGTATTTAAATCCTTGGCAATACCCGAGAAACCAGGTAAATACATATCAATTGAAAAAGGACCAAGAGCGGTTAAAGAACCTAAAATAAGTATTAATTGAATGTATTTTTTTGTTGTCATTTTCTTAAAAAAGTGCTTTTAATTTTTTACAAAGGTAAAGATTTCATATCTTGTAGTATAATTAAAACATTTTTTAATAAAAGTTTGATTCCATTACGCATTAGTTAGATTGCAAAAAATCGTTTAAACACTAATCTTAAATTTAAAATTATGAAAAATTACATTTTACTATTCACACTTATTTTTACAACAATTTCATTCGCACAAACAATCGTATCTAAAAAAGAAGATGCAAATCCGGAGCAGTATGCGTTACTGCAAAAAGTTAATCAATATTATCCCGATATTACTTTAAACAAAACGGTTACAAACTTTTATGCCGATGGTAATATCATTGATACACACCAGGAATTTGATTTAGCAACTTCAAAATTTTCAACTTACAAAATTGGACTTGAGCCGGATAATAAAAAATTATTATTCGAATATTCGTCTGATGAAACCGGAAAAGTTTTTGGTGATGTTACTATTTTTAAAGGAAATGCTTTAAGAACAACTTTTTCAGAAAAAAACAATGAAATAAACGTTTCTTTAAATGGTAAATCAGTTTACACAAAAAAATTAAAATAAAACAATAAATGTTACAGTTATAATATAGAAAAAGCATACGCCACAACAGCGTGTGCTTTTTTTGATTTATATTTGACGCAATATATTATTAGAAAATTTATTTAATGAAAAAGTTTATTTTATTATTGGTATTAATTTCATTTACAGCGTATTCTCAAAATCGTTTTACAGGAACCTGGAGCACTGAAAATTGCAAGGATTGCAGCAAGAAATATATTTTGAAATTAAATATAGCACAATCTGTGAGTCAAATATATGGAACCGCTGAAATTGTGAGCGACGACAAAGAGCTTAATTCAGGAATTATGGAAATTACGGGATATGTTTATGTTTTAGGTGACAGAGCTCAGATTAAGATTAAAAGCAAAGATGGTGGTTTATCTGCAAGCGCAGTTCTTGTTGCAAATGATGGCGCAATGCAATTCAATAAAAGAGGCGGATCTGATTTAATCCCAAAAGAAACGATTCTGACTAAGTTATACGATTAACAAGCGCTTCTAAAAGCGTATACATTTTGAACTATAATTTATAGTATGAATTGCAGTACGTCCAAGAAGATGTTAACAACTTTATTAACAACACATTTAGCCCCTTGTTTTAGACGAAACCAAAAAATCAAAAAATATAAGAACATAAAAAAAGCCCCGTTTTATTGGGGCTTATTTATTTGATTTATCTATGTCTTACCTTAGAAAAGTAAGGATCGTTAGTACCATCAGGCAGGGCGGTTGTGAGATTATATAAAAAATTCAATTCATCGCTGTACATTTCTAAAACATCTACACTAATTCTTTTACCACGTGGAGAATTTGGAGCATCTAAAGACATCTCAGAATTTGGAGGAACATTATTAAAAGTTAACTCCTCTGTTTTATAACATGTACCATCATCAATAATATAACAAACATCAACATAAACTACATCAAGCTTATAAGGAGTATCGTTTTTACAAATGATTTTTAAATTCTCAACACCTCCTAAATCAAAATAGTTATAATCATTAGTTGAAATCTTAATGTAATCTTTCCAAGAATTTCTAATCTGTTTATTTCTTACAGTTAAATCATGTAGATATCTTTGATTAGCATCATCCTGCATAACAGAATCCACCTTTTTATTAATACTTAATTGTTCCTCAAAATCATGATGTGAATCTATAAACGATAAGGAAACAAGAATAATAAGAACCGTTACCAATCCGATCAAAATTTTTATTAAAGTAGTTTTTTTCATAAGCGTGGTTTGTGAGGTTAAATTTACTAAAGATTTCCAAATATAATGCCAATAATTTTAATTTCACTTTGTCAATTGCTATAAAAGAATAAATAATTATACCTAATTTAAAAAAGAAAGGAGGGGAAAATATAAATAAGCAACCAATTAACTGCGTATTAATTCAATAAAACAAGGGGTTCACAAGTGCTCTATTAAAGGAAATTTAATCAATTTTGAGGGTAACAAAACATTTACTATATTTACACCATGAGAAAAACCTCTAACTCAATCGAGCAGAGGTAACCCTTTTCATAAATATGCCTATGCTTACAGTAATAAGCGTTCAAGACTTCGTGTCTGCCGTTCCGGCGATTGTTTCAGCCTATATGGCAATTATTTCTACAATTGACCTTGTAGTAAGAATAAGAAACAAAAAATAAATGTTATTAATCAAGCGCAAAAATGTACGTCCAATACATTTGCTTTTAAAACTCCTAGTCGATAAGGCTAGGTTTTTTATTTTTCATTAATTACACTACAAAAGTAACTATTCTTTTTCAATAATCAAACATTAGTTTGAAAAAAGTAAACATTAGTTTGAAAAAAACAAACATTAATTTAAAAAAAACAACATTAATTTGAAAAACTCATCACTTATTGATGACAATACCATATAAATTCCAAAACAAAATAATTTTTAAAAAGCCCTTGTAAATTAATACAAAGGCTTATCAATTACGAACTCGTCAGAATATTGTCTTGAAATATATTTACCTGTTTTTCTATTGTAAATATTAATGTAGTGATAATCAAATCCCACATTTTTACACCAGTTATGTAGATAAAAAATTGATTTACAAAACTCTATTTTTATTGGGAGTACATTTTTATCTTTATTAAATACTGTACAGCTATATGGGGTGGGAGTATTATTAGCCATAAATATTGCTGATTTGCACCTCTATTCCATAAAGTAGGTTCTTAATTTTAAAACCTCCATTTATACAAACAAACGTTGAAATGTCAAATTCTCCTTTTTTGATAATACTTGTACCAACTTCAATGTAGTTTACATAAAACCAAAATTCATTAGTTCTTATATCGGTAAAAATAAAAACACTAAGACCATACGGATACGGATTAGTTGTAGTCATTTTTACATAATAATCTCCAAACTGAACAATACTACCGTTATTTTGAACGGGAAAAGACGTAACTAAATCATAACCACTTCTAATGTAATTTGGGCTTTCACCTTGAAACTCTAAAGTATCAACATGAGTACCATTTCTATAAGTATCGTAAAACGCTGTATAGAACTTATTGTCAGATTGAATTGTTCCAAGTTTAATTAAAGAATAAACTCTAGTATCGTACGAATAGCCCGAACCTTGCGAAAATCTTCCATCCAATCTAAACTGAGGTAATTTATATTCTTTCAAATATCGTAAAGGCTTTTTTTGAAAGTCGCTAAAATTTGAAATTTCTACCCCCGAACCCGCACTAAAAGAAACACCAAGAAACATTTCTGTATAAGCAGTCGCAAAATAATTTTCGGGAATTACATTTAAATCGACATTGCCCAAATCATTAATAATTGACAGCATAGGTAAACTATCATAATTGTTAAATCGAACACCATTAACACGCTTATTTTCAATATATAATGAAACTATGAAAAAAGGTGTTTCAATATCTTTTACAAGATAACCCTGCTCATAATCCAAAATAACTTCCTTTACCTTAACAGCATAAGTATCATCTATGTATTGTATAAAATCCATATTGCTTTATTTTTTTAAATCCACGTTTTATTATATTTTTTATAGGTTGCTCGAACCTTAGCTAAATCAGAATCCGAGAGATACTTTAATAGATCATATTTGAGATTCCTTGACCTAGTACAAACCTTGAAATACAAATCTTCCACAACTGGAAAAGTGCCTGGCACTGTTTTAAGTAATCTAACCGCTTTGGCTTCATCTTCAAACCATGCACTGACATTATATATATCAGTATCTAACACAAAATGATTGTCTTCAACATTTGTACCTAAAGCAATAGCAATTCCCTGAGCAACTGTACCACATCTTTGCATGTCCTTATCAGTCAAATTTGGGTACTTCTTTTGAACAGTAGTTATCTTTTTCTTTATGGTAACGGGGTCAGAAGTTCCATTTTCAGCATTATTAATAACAATATCTGTATTGATCTTATTTTTTTGATTTAAAGCTAGAACAGTTCTTATATAGCGTACTAATGGAGGAACTCCAAAAATCAGTACTACTATATATATCCAGTATTTGGAAAAGAAAAGAAGTGCAGAATCTAAGACTGCACCTCTTTTTGTATTTCTACTATTTCTTTGAACAGTCATGCAACTATTTTTTAAATTTTTTGTACAAGAAATAAGCTACTACTATAGCACCACTAACAATAACAGTTGTTTTGTTGTTATTATAAAAAGTTTTGATTTTTTCTAACATTGTATTTTTATTTGAATTAATAATTTTGTTTAACGCTTGTATCGTTTGTTTAGACTGTAACGGTGTAAACAGTATAAAAAAAAAGCACCACAGGAATAATTAAAGAACTCAGCTTAAATTTATTCTTAGCAGACACTACGACATTTTTTAGATTAAAATCTCCAATCATATCAATAGCATCCTGTATATGTGAGTTTAAAACTAAACCTGCATCAGTACCGTTTTCATATTTAATAATTGCCCTCGCAAGAGTTACCAAAAACAAAGAATCTACATTTTTAATTTGTTCATCTGGGGCAAGACCTAAAGCCTTACAAACTGATTGAATGTATAATTCTGTATTGTTTTCAGATTTTGGAGCATACTCAGAAATTAACTTTCTGATAGTATTTTTCCCCTTGTCAATGTCATGTATTAAATCTCGAAGCATAGCACGAATACCAAATTTAATATCAGTAAACTGCTCAAAACGACCATCAGTATTGAGTTTTTTAGAAATCTTACCTTTCCAAGCTTCATTTGTAATTATAAGATTGCCCGGATTATTATTTCTAATTCCTCTACTCAAATCCTTTCTACCTAAAAAACTACTCATTTTCAACTTCTTTTATAGGTTCAGGCTTTGCAGAATCTGAAAAATCAATTTTCTTAAGTTCGTCATGAACCAATTCAAGACCTTTTACAATCGCTAGAACTACAGCGCCATATTTGGCAACAAGTCCTATAATCGAAATAACTCCTTTTAACTTATTCATCAGTTTTTTGTTTTAATTGTTTCTTTTTATCTAAATACTCTTTTAGCAAATCAACTCCTTCATGAAGAATCAGAGGAAGGAATTTTAATAAGAACCTAAACACTAGTTAGAGCGTACAAAAGTTCCCGCATAACCTCCGTTTTTAGCTTTTGGATTCATAACAAATGCCATCGCATCTATTACAACTTTACCCGTTGAAGCTTGCATAGTTCCCCAATGAAATTCCTGAGTACCACTTTTAGTGTTAGTAAAAGTTACGGCTATAGAGCCTAACCAACCTTTTTCACTAAGTTTCGATTTTGAAGTAGTTACTGCTTTAATAGAAATTAATTCCTTATTAGACAATCTCCACCCAGTAGTTAAATACTGCTCAACACCTGCATTTGGTCCTGTTTTAGGATAGTATTTAGTGGTTTTAGCGCCTGAGTGCTTAACCTTTTGTTGATTTTGATTATTGTTATAACCCTTGTTATTAGAGTTATTACCTTTGTTATTATATGCCATTACTTTATAATGTGTTTAATTAATAATATGAACTCCGCCATTTTTTTGAGAATTATTACCACCGAATCTATAAGAAATACATATAAATAAATCCGATGGTAATTTTTCGGTTTATCGTCTTGCACGACTTCTAGCAGTTCCTTTTTTATGACCGAAAACCCTCCAAAGAATAAAGGCTAACAAAGCCAAAGCACCAACGGTAATCCAAGTTTTATACTTTTCATATAAAGATTGCATACCAATTTTTGCTAGGAAAGAACTAGCGTCCTGAGCAGTATCAGTTTTAGCGATTTTTGAAGTTAAATTTTGAGAAAATTTAGCGCCCTGAGCATCTGCAATGTCTAAAATAGTTTGCGGAATCACTACAGGAGTAGGCGACACAACTTGATTAATAACGGGAGCTTCTTTAGTAGGTTTCTCAGTAGTTGCAATTCTCACAGCATCTTTAGCAACTGCACCAAAATTACCACTTACTGTATTGATCACATTTTTAAGAGAAACAACCCTTTTAATCTTTTGTCCGATTTTTTTAAATAGTCCCATCTTTTACACGTGTTTAGTTGTTCTTACTACAAAATTTACGATTGCACCTTGCGACTTGTTTATTTCTAAACCAGTAACATGAACTAAAGGCAATGAAACTCTATTATCTAACCCTTGAATGACTACACCTGCAGAAGTAATATATTGTATTGGGTCAATATCACGACTTAAAGTTTGAAGTTCGAAAGGCAGATATTTAACGACCTGACCGTTATCATATTGATATGATAAATCGCTTACACTTTCATCAACCGTCATAATAGCCAAATCAAACCCTGCTACGTCAATTTTTTTATTGACCTCCTCAGAAGCAACAGATTTTTGTTCTAAGAAGTACAAAACACTTGTAGTCAAAGGCTCTTCAACTCCGTACAAATCATAGCGTTTCGCAGACTTCAAATCTTCAAGTAAGATTTTAATACTTTCTTTTTCGTCCAAGTAAATACCGCCATCTACAGCCAATTCACATAATGCAATTGTAGCATTATTAGCATCAGACTGAGTGTTTTCAGTTCCGTATGTACTAGCCAAAATAAAGTCCTTCAAAAGAATTTTATTAGCAAGAATAACATTCGAACCATTACCACGCTCGATATAGATACTAATCTTCTCGTTCGTTAAAGCTGATAGTTCTAAATCAGTAGCTACAATCAAAGAACCAATAGATTTAGTTACCGTTAATTCTGGAGATTTTAAAACACCAGTTAAAGTTGTAATTTTCATTTGTATAATTTTTAAATTATTAATTTTTGCTCTACAAAGGTTATTACAACTCTAAACTGACGCTCCCTAAAATTCCCTATAACTCCCTATTTTTCCCTAATTTTCCCTATAATATGCCGTATTTAATCAAGTCTTGAACGGTCAAATAGTTCCTTTTTAAAGCTAGAGAGTCAATAATTGTTTGATATTCTTTACAAGCCGTTTTATAGCTTAATTCAAGAATATGCATTAACTGGGTCTTAGTTACTTTTTGGCTTGTATTTTGTGTTTTCATGGCTTATAAAAATAAAATTTGATGTTCGTGGAATAATTCAAAATCAAAATCGTTAACTATTTTTTCCTTTGTTCTAAATTCATGCAGATAGAAATGCAACTTGTTTTGAAACCATACTAAAAGTTGGTTTTCAGTAGTCATGTCTAAATCTTCCAGTAAAAGATTTAGAGCAACGATATAAGATATATCTTGATTGTTTGAGTAATATTCTCTAAATAGAGATTTTGCAAGACGTTTTTTAATTGTTGTAGACGACAAAACAACTTTCTTTAAACGTTTGATTATAGGATTGAATTTTGATATTTGAGATTGTAAATAATCAAAATCAAATAGAGTAATAAGCTTTTCTTTATTAACTTGACTTTTGCCAGTATTCTCGCGAATCTCAAAAAAACCTTTATTTGCAATTTTCAATAATTCATAAAGATTTGCTTTATCAAAAACACCCCAAGTCATTGCCTGACTGATATTTATATCAGCTTTCGAATGTTCATTTAAACCTCTGAAAAACGCAGAATTTAACTGATACTCAAAACGCCATACATTATCATTTTTTAAACCGTTATTCTGATAATACTCATTTATATATGGTTTTTCGGTTAACTGTAAAGACAGCGTTTTGTTATAACATCGTATTATTTTATCAGATGTTCTTTTCCCAATTTGAAAACCATTAAGTATTGATTTGCCTTTGTAGGTTTCAAAATAGCTTTGCAAATTTTTAGGACGCCCCGAAATAAGATAGTTACCTGAAACAACATTACCGTATAAATTACGATAAGAATTGTTGACATCAGACTTATCAAGGCATATATCCAGTCTATTAATCGACTTAAAAAAATAGTTCGTTTCATCGCAAAAAGCGTTTATAATACCTCTTAAGGCATCGTTAGATAAAGTGTAAAATAGATTGTTTTCGAATTGTAGTTGTGCAAAATCTGCACTCATAATTGCAGAACGAGGTTTTGCTGTGTAAATCCCGATTTTCAAATTTTCAAAATATAGATCGGCTCTAATCTCAAATATTTTAGTGCCATATTCGTATGGTTTCATACGAAATTTTGAATTCTCGGGAAATTCTCCGTAAGGCTGACCCTCGAGATTAATAATTAAATAGTCAATATTTATAAGAGTAGTTTTTAAATTGTTTCTTTTAATTTTATTTTGGGCTTGATGCCTTTCTTTGTATGAAATCATAGTTTTTTAGTAGGTTTGAGTGAGTTAGTTGCCGTTATACCCTACGGCAACGATTAAAAAAAAATGCTAGAATGATAAATTATCATTATCGTCATCACTTATAAGTAGTATTACTAATAAATGAAAGATTGATATTACAAAAAGTATCATAGCTATAGAGTAGGGGTTTCAAACATTGAAAAATGATATTTCGGTAAATCAGTAACAGTAAATTCTTTTTTCGAAACAGCTTCGGTTATTTTCTTTTCGATTTCAAAAAATTTGCTTTTATAATTAGAAATTTGAGAATTAAAAAAAACATTTATCTGCTGACCAATTTTCGTAATTTCTCTAATGGTAAAATCATGCTGATATTTAAGTCCAATCAAATCGACAGTTTCTACAGGATTTTTTGAATACTCGTTTAAATCATGATTTAAACCAGCTAATTCCAAGATTAAATTTTCTCGTTTTTGAATTAAAATTTGAATTGTTGACATATTTTAAGGAATTAAAAGATTATGTTTAAGAAGTTTTGAAATCAGTGTTTTCTGAGAATTGCAGTAAAAAATAAATTCATGAACGCAATACGATTGAGTGACTATAAAACAATCCGTACAAACTTTAATACAAATTCCTATCTTTGAACCACGTATTCGAATGAATAACATTTGATATTTTAAATGTGAAGTTTGACAGAATGGTCGCATTTTTTTTAAGAATGTTTTTGCACTGAAATTTGTGTGACGCATTTTATTTAATTCTACAAGTAACAGAGTGTAATTCTCTAAAGAAGATCGTTTTAAAGCCATGTGGTATTTGTTAATTAGTTATACCACAAATGAACTATAATTTATATTATGTAAAATAGAATATTTTAGAAAATGCTCCTGTTCAGTTTCCTTACGAATATTCTTTAAACAAATTTTATTTCTGCTGAATATCTCTTCTTTTTAAGGCTTTCAAAATATTTAAGTGAATTTTAAGCCTTAGAATTAAATATTTTTTTGTAAATTTTTAAAATATCTTAGATTCTCACAAAGATGCTTTCGTTGTAAGAGTTTATTTTATTATTTTTACATTCGATACTTTAAAAAAATTATCAAAATATATGAATACAATAGCTGAGCATATTGCAGATTTTTTAAAAGAATACCCGCCATTTGATAATTTAACTTTTCAGGAATTATCTGATATTGCAACCAATATTCGTGTTATAAATTTAGAAAAACATGCGGTATTATTTCAAAACAATGATTTACTTCACGACAGTTTTTATGTTGTAGCTTCTGGTATCATAAATTTAACAACAATTGCTGACGCCGAAGAAACGATTATTAACAAATGTCATGAAGGTGATATTTTTGGGTTACGTCCGTTTTTTGCTAAGAATAACTACATGATGACGGCCAAAGCTCGTGAAGAAAGTATTATTTACGCAATTCCTATTGCTGTTTTCAGACCTTTTGTTGCTAATAATTCAGATGTTTTGAACTTTTTATTAGAAAGTTTCGCTACAAATTCAAGACATACAAAAGATAGCGTTAGTTCTAATGGAAAAATGATTTCTGACACCTCATTTTATGTAGATCAGCAGTCAGAAATGCAATATATTCAGTCTCTTAACTATAACAATTCGCCTTTAACCACTGATGCAAGTCATATTGTTAAGGATGTTGCGATATTAATGACTGATTCTATGATGGATAATGTCATTGTATGCGAAAAAAATCGCCCAATTGGTATTGTTACAGCTACAGATTTAGCTTCTAAGATAGCGACAGGACGTTATCCTATCACAGAGACAATTGACAAAATAATGTCATCGCCTGTGGTTACGGTAATCGAGAATGTTTCTCTTGCCGAAGCGCAATTACTAATGCTAAAACACAACGTAACGCACTTATGTGTTACAAAAGACGGTACAAGTAAATCTGCGGTGAAAGGAATAATTTCTGAGCACGATCTAATTGTGGCTCAAGCGAGTAACCCTGGTGTTTTAATTAAAGAAATTAAACGTTCTCAACTGCCAAAAGATCTAAAACAAATACGTGATCGTTTGTCTGATTTGATTCAAAATTCGATTCAGAAGAATATTCCAATTTCGCATATTAGTAATATTGTAAGCGAAATTAATCTGGCAATCATTAAACGTGCTGTCGAATTATCAATTTTAGATTTAGGCTCCCCTCCTGCTCGTTTTGCATGGTTAAGCATTGGTAGTCAAGGGCGTAAGGAACAACTTTTATTGACAGATCAGGATAGTATTTTGATTTTTGAAGATGTTGCTCCCGAAAAATACAGAGAAGTAAAAGATTATTTCCTGAGATTGGCAAAAAGAGCCACATCAATACTGGAAAAAGTTGGTTATGAATTTTGTCCAAACGGGCATATGGGAAGTAATATGCTTTGGTGTAAGTCATTGACTGATTGGACAAAACAGTACAACAGTTGGATGAATACTCCAGGTGAAAACAGTAATGATTTGAGCAGTATTTTCTTTGATTACGAGATCGTTTTTGGAGAACCTAAAATTGAAGAAGTTATTGAAAATGTCATTTTTAAAAATGCCGTAAACAATACTTTATTCTTTGACTTTTTAGGAAATGACGCTTTGAAAAAGAATTCTCCTTTGAGTTTTTTCAAAAAATTCATTGTTGAAGAAGAAGGTCCGGAAAAAGGAAAATTTGATATCAAAACACGTGCATTAATGCCTTTGATTGATGGCGCACGATTATTAATTTTAAATTCGAATATTAAAGGAATCAAGAATACCTATTTAAGATTCAAACAATTAGCAATAACAGATTCTAAAAATGCGGAGATATACTTAAGTTGTGCAGAAGCTTTTTTAACTTTGTCAAAATTTAGAACTGTTGAAGGATTAAAAAATGACGATTCTGGTCAATATATAAATTTGAGAGAAATATCTAAAACAGACAAAGAGAAGTTAAAAAATGCTTTGACTCCAATGAAAGATCTTGAGGAATTAATTAAAAGTAAATTTCAATTGACCCAATTCTCATAAAATATGCTAGACTGGATTAAAAATATCAATAAGGAGTATCCGGATTTCTGGAAAGATTACCTGACTAAATTCGAAACAAAACCTAATAGATTTGTAGTCTTATCGACTGAAACTTCAGGATTAAACCCAAATAAAGATGTTATTTTGTCTTTGGGTGCTTTTTCTGTAGTGGATGATAGTATTATAATAAAGGATAATTTTGAAGCTGTTTTGTTACAGTACAAATTTTTGCAGGATAATGGTCTTTCGAATGAGTTCATCATCGAAAGCAAAATGCTTAAAATGCCTGAACCAGATGCCATTGAAGCTTTGGTGAATTTTATTGGTAATTCGATTTTGGTTGGTCATCATATTAATTTTGACATAGAAATGTTAAATGCTGCATTAGAACGTCTTGATTGCGGAAGATTGAAAAATGAAGCTTTGGACGTTGATATGATGTACAGAAAATTAACTGATATCAATGATAAACAGTTTTCGCTTGACGATTTAACGGAAATATTCAAAATTCCGAAGAGTGATCGAAATTCATCTGCTGAAGATGCATACAAAATTGCTCTTTTGTTTTTGAAACTAAAATCCAGATTGGGAATTAAATAGTTTTTTTACCATATAAGTTATATAAGGAAATTTAAGTTTTTACCCGAACATTGTCGGACTTCGACTTCGCTCAGTCTGACAAATATTCTAATATAGAAAAGCCTCTTAAAATTAAGAGGCTTTTTTTGTTTTCTATTCTATCATTGATTCAGATTAAAAATAAAGTAAAAGCTTTTTTACCTTAATCTAATATTCTTAAAACTTATTAGGGGTGTTTTAAAAATTTTAAATAAAAAAACTTATTTGAAATTAAGACGCTATTTCTATTTCTACATTATTTTGAAAAGTCATTTTATTGTATTTATTACGGTATTCAATTGGAGTAAGACCGGTTATTTTTTTAAAAATTGTTCTAAATGCCTTTGTATCCGTATAACCTACATCATACATTACTTCATTAATATTTTTTCTACTTGTTTCGAAACTGCGTTTAGCAAATTCTACTTTAACTCGGTTTATATACACTAATACCGAATTATTGGTAGCGACTTTAAAACGTCTTTCAAAACTTCTTCTTCCCAACGATACTAATTCAGATAATTCTTCAATTGTTATTTTTTCCTGAATATTATTTTCGATAAAGTCCTGCGTCTTTTTTATAACATCATCATTATGATTTTTTTGTCCTTGAAACATTGCAAATGCCAATTGACTTTCTCTATCTATGTCTATCGCAAAATATTTTGAAGCTAAAATTGCAGTTTCCCGATCTGTATATTTTTCTACTAGATGCAATAATAAATTCCAATACGATTTTGCTCCGCCACTTGAATAAATTCTATTTTCTTCAGTTATAATACTTCCGTCAACTACTTCAACGTCCGGAAACATCTCTCGAAACTCATTTTGAAAACCCCAATGTGTTGAGCATTTTTTGCCATTAAGCAAACCTGTTGATGCTAATAAAAATGCGCCAACGCACAGCGAAGCAACTTCTGCACCTTTATTATATTGCTCATTTATCCATGGCAATAATTCTTGGTTTTGAGCAATTGCACTTTTCATATCGCCAAATAAAGCTGGTATTACAACCAAATCGGTTTTTTCGATATCTTTTAAAAGTTGAGAAGTATTTACAGAGTATAAACCGTTATTGAGTTTCACTTCTTTTTTTAATCCAACTAATTGAACATCAAACAACGCCTTTTTTCCTGACGCAATCATAAACTGATTGACTGCCGAAAACAAATATTGAGGGTCAGCAATGGCTTGCAAAACGGAGCTTTCAAGAACAAGAATACTTACTTTTTTCATCTTTTACCACTTTTATTTTTTTAATAAAGATAAAAAAAATGACGCAAACAACCTCTTTGTTGTCATTTCCGTACAGTTTTTATTTTTGTAAGTAGTTGCAACTTTGTCTTGTTGGTTCAATTAAGAGTCAACATAAAATATAAAGCAAAATGACAACAATAAATTCTTATTTGACTTTCAACGGCAATTGTCGTGAAGCAATGACATTCTATAAAGAATGTTTAGGAGGCGAGCTTGTTCTTCAAACAGTTGACGAATCGCCTGTATCAGAACAATTGCCTGCACAAATGAAAGAATGTATTCTACATTCAATGCTTAGAAGTGGCGACATTATAATTATGGGTTCGGATATGTCGCCTCAAAATTTAATTAAGGGCAACGCGGTTTCATTAATGCTTAATTTTTCAAGTGAGGAAGAAACCCGAAAAGCTTATTCAAATTTATCAAAGGATGGAGAAACTTCTCAACCACTTGAAATGATGTTTTGGGGTGCCTTATTCGGACATCTAACCGACAAGTTTGGAAATCAATGGATGTTTAATTTCGATCCTAACCAAAATCAAAATAACTAATTAGAAAACTTTTAATTAATCAACTTAACAAAAATGAAAATGATATTCGTAAAAATAATAATTGTTTTAGTAGCCATAATAGCACTGGCTTTAGTAGTAGCGATGTTTACAAAAGATAAATACACGATAACGAGACAAATCGTAATTAATAAACCCAAACAGGAAGTTTTCGATTTTATAAAACTAAACCAAAATCAGAAATTATACAGTAAATGGTTATTACTTGACCCAAATACTAAAATCGAAATAAAAGGGAATCCGGATGGTATGTCAGGATCTGTTTTAACTTTTGAAAGTAAACATCACAAAACAGGAAAAGGTGAATGGGAAATAAAAAAAGTTACCGAAGGAGAAAAAGTCGATTTTGAGCTTCGTTTTTTAGCGCCTTATGTATTTACCGCTAATGGATCTATGACTACCGAAAGTCTAACTCCAAATCAAACAAAACTAATCTGGGTTTATAACAGTGGAATGAACTGGCCTAAAAATTTCATGCTGATTTTTCTAAATATGGATAAAATAATAGGCACTGATGTAGAAGAAAGCCTAAACAACATAAAAACTATTGTCGAAAAATAACTAACAATTAAACTTATAAAATTATGTCATTTCAAGCATATTTAACAAACATCAAAGCAAAGACAGGAATGGAATCTGATGATTTTAAAAAACTTTCAGATCAAAAAGGTTATTCTGTAAACGGACAACTAAAACCAGAAATAAAAGCGGGTGAAATTGTCACTTGGCTAAAAGCTGATTTTGATTTAGGTCACGGACACGCAATGGCAATCTACGCACTTCTTAAAGGAATAAGAAAGTAAAATTAAGGATGAATTTAACCGCAAAGTTCGCAAAGTTTTTTTTGCATATCTGATTTAATAAAAACACATTGTTAGATTTAAATCTTAGTGAGCTTTGCGTTTAAAATATTATGTTTCTCCTCGGGTTTTTGCATTTAAGCATAAGAATATTCTTTAAAGTCAGCCGATTTCGAAGCTTTAATTATATTAAATAAAAAAAGCTGCCTCGATTTGAGACAGCTTTACTTTTTATGTATTGAAAAGATATTAAATCTTATTCTTCATAATTTCTTCTACAATTTCAGGATTCAATAATGTTGAAGTATCTCCAAAATTAGAGAAATCTCCTTCGGCTATTTTACGTAAAATTCTACGCATGATTTTTCCTGAACGAGTTTTTGGTAAACCAGACACAAACTGAATTTTATCTAATTTTGCAATTGGCCCAATGTGATCAGAAATATATTGATTGATCTCTTTCGTTAAGTTAGTTCTATCTCTAACTTCTCCGGTTTCTTTTAGAATTACAAAACCATACAATGCATTTCCTTTAATATCATGTGGGAATCCAACAATTGCAGATTCGGCAACTGCAGGATGCTCGTTGATCGCGTCTTCAATAGGCGCAGTTCCCAGATTATGACCTGAAACAATTACAACATCATCTACTCTACCGGTAATTCTGTAATATCCAACTTCGTCTCTTAACGCTCCGTCTCCAGTGAAATATTTTCCAGGGAAAGCAGAAAAATAAGTGTCTTTGTAACGTTGGTGATCTCCCCAAATTGTTCTGGCGATTCCAGGCCAAGGAAATTTAATACATAAACTACCTACAACTTGGTTTCCTTCGATTTCATTGCGTTTTTCATCCATTAAAACAGGCTGAATTCCTGGCAATGGCAAAGTTGCGTATGTTGGTTTTGTTGGTGTTACAAAAGCAATTGGAGAAATCATGATTCCACCAGTTTCTGTTTGCCACCAAGTATCAACCACCGGACATCTTTTGTCTCCAACGTGGTCATTGAACCAGTGCCAAGCTTCTTCGTTGATTGGTTCTCCAACAGATCCAATAACTTTTAGTGATTTAAGTGGGTATTTTTGAATGTAATCTAAACTTTCTTTTGCTAACGAACGAATTGCTGTTGGCGCTGTATAGAATTGTGTAATTTTATGTTTTTCGATAATATCCCAAAAACGGCTAAAATCAGGATAAGACGGAACTCCCTCAAAAATTACAGTTGTTCCACCATTTAATAATGGTCCGTATAATATATAAGAGTGACCTGTAATCCAACCGATATCCGCAGTACACCAGAAAATATCATTTTCTTCGTGACTAAAAACATTTTTAAAAGTATAAGCTGTATAAACCATGTATCCAGCTGTAGTATGCACCATTCCTTTTGGTTTTCCTGTAGAACCAGAAGTATACAAGATAAACAAAGGATCTTCGGCATCCATAATTTCAGCAACACTATTATCTAAAGCTGCGTCTAATAAAGGTTGTAACCATTGGTCACGTCCTTCTTTCATTTTGATATCAGTATTGGTTCTTTTTACTACCAAAACTTTAGAAACAGATGGACAAGTATCTAATGCTTCATCAACGATTCCTTTTAGATCGATTGTTTTATTTCCTCTGTAACCACCATCAGATGTAATAACCATTTTACATTCGCAGTCATTAATTCTTGCAGAAACTGCTGATGCTGAGAATCCTGCAAAAACAACAGAGTGAATTGCCCCAATTCTCGCACATGCCAATACTGCAACTGCCAATTCTGGAATCATTGGCAAATAAATACAAACTCTGTCTCCTTTACGAATACCTTGCTCACGCAAAACATTTGCCATTTTTGAAACGCGTTCGTATAATTCATTATATGTTATATGTAAAGCTTCTTCAGAAGGATCGTTCGGTTCAAAAATAATCGCCGTTTTCTCTCCTCTTTTGCTTAAGTGTCTATCGATACAATTTTTAGTAATATTAACTTTTGCTTCAGTAAACCATTTTACTTCGGCATCAGCCATATTAAAATCAACTACTTTATCCCATTGTTGATACCAAGTGAAATTTTCCTCAGCTATTTTTCCCCAAAATTTTCTTGGTTCTCTTATTGACTTATTGTAATGTTTAAAATATTGTTCTAAATTTTCAATTTTATAATAACTCATATGTTTTTGGAATTTTTTTTATAAATGTATTAAATATCAACGTATTCTTAAAATTATTTAATTCATAAATTTCAGCAAAAAAAAACACATATTAAAAAAAATATCGCCTTTTTCTACCTATAACACAATTTTTTCGTTTTTGAAGAAAAATTACATATTGCAAAAAAGGCGTAATAAATAAATACCACGCCTTTTTAATTTTAACAATTTCAATAACAATTAATTTTGTAATTCTGCATTACAATGCTTTACTCTATTTTGAAAATAGAAGCATCTTTATTAATTAAAAATGAAACTTTCAGCAAGTATATTTTTTTCAAAACATACTCCCTAATTTAGGGATCAGATTCACTTAACTTACTTACTCACAGAAGTTAAGTGAATGCAGAATGCATCTATATCCAATTTTTTTTTAATAAGTGCTTACTAATTCAAAATATTATATAAAAAGAGATACAGTGCAAAATCCCATCACACCCGAATGTGTGGTAATTCCCAATTTATTATCCAATTTTTTTCATTGCAGTCATTGATTCTCTCAACCATGCTCCTACTTCTTCGATAGGATGTTGACGAATTTCTTTGTTTACTGCAATTAAAAT
Organism: Flavobacterium sp. 9; assembly: GCF_002754195.1. Classification (NCBI taxonomy): domain Bacteria; kingdom Pseudomonadati; phylum Bacteroidota; class Flavobacteriia; order Flavobacteriales; family Flavobacteriaceae; genus Flavobacterium; species Flavobacterium sp. 9. The sequence goes on along the minus strand of NZ_PEEU01000001.1, from coordinate 6,119,753 downwards.
AGCATTATCCACTCCATTTGAAGTCGAAAATGGTTTTCCTATAATATTAGTTTCAACCGTTTTCATAAACTCAGTCAATAATGGTTTACAAGCGTGGTCAAATAAATAACAACCGTATTCAGCTGTATCCGAAATAACGCGGTTCATTTCGAATAATTTTTTTCTTGCAATTGTATTTGCAATCAAAGGCAATTCGTGTAATGACTCATAATAAGCTGATTCTTCGATGATTCCTGCCTCAGTCATTGTTTCGAAAGCTAATTCAACACCAGCTTTAACCATAGCAATCATCAAAACTCCATTGTCAAAATATTCTTGTTCAGAAATTGGAGCTTCTTGTGGAGCTGTTTTTTCAAAATTAGTTTCTCCCGTTGCAGCTCTCCATTTCAATAAATTCACATCGTCATTAGCCCAGTCAATCATCATAGTTCTTGAGAATTCTCCAGAAATAATATCATCTTGGTGTTTTTGGAATAATGGACGCATGATGTCTTTTAATTCTTCAGCAAGTTCATAAGCTTCGATTTTTGCAGGATTTGAAAGACGATCCATCATATTTGTGATTCCACCATGTTTCAAAGCTTCAGTGATAGTTTCCCATCCGTATTGAATTAATTTTGAAGCATATGCAGCATCGATTCCTTTTTCGACCATTTTATCAAAACATAAAATAGATCCCGTTTGCAATAATCCGCAAAGGATAGTTTGCTCACCCATTAAATCTGATTTTACTTCGGCTACGAAAGATGATTTTAAAACTCCTGCTTTATGTCCTCCAGTTGCTACAGCGTAAGCTTTTGCTTGATCTAAACCAAAACCGTTTGGATCATTTTCAGGGTGAACTGCAATTAAAGTTGGTACACCAAATCCTCTTTTGTATTCTTCACGAACCTCAGAACCAGGACATTTAGGAGCACACATAATAACTGTGATATCTTTACGAATCTGCATTCCTTCTTCAACAATATTAAAACCGTGAGAATATGATAATGTCGATCCTTGTTTCATTAATGGCATAATGGCGGTAACTACAGCAGTATGTTGCTTATCCGGAGTTAAGTTACAAACTAAGTCAGCAGTTGGAATTAATTCTTCATAAGTACCTACTTTAAAACCGTTTTCAGTAGCATTTTTATAAGAAGCTCTTTTTTCAGCGATTGCATCTGCACGCAATGCATAAGAAATATCCAGACCAGAATCTCTCATGTTTAAACCTTGATTTAAACCTTGTGCACCACAACCTACGATGACAACTTTTTTTCCTGCAAGTGCAGCAATTCCGTCTGCAAATTCAGATTGCTCCATAAATTCGCAAACTCCTAATTGTTCTAATTGTAATCTAAGTGGTAATGTGTTGAAATAATTTGCCATTCTTTTTTAATATTTAATGATGTTGTAATTTAATAATTGATTAATATGTATAAAATGATACTATTTGAATGTTTCTAACAAAGTCGAAATTTCCATTTTTTCTTTAGAAACTGATATTCTTCCTGAACGCACGAATTGCATAATACCGTAAGGTTTAAATTTTTCGTACAAATCTTCAATTTCTGAACGTCTTCCTGATTTCGAAATCACAAAGAAATCACGAGAAACAGTAACAATTGTAGACTGACTGTCTTTGATGATATTCTGAATTTGTTTTTCATCGAATAACAAACTTGAAGCAATTTTGAATAATGCATTTTCCAAATAAATAGTCTCTTCATCTGTGTGATAAAAAGCTTTTATAACTTCGATTTGTTTTTCAATTTGTCCTACGATATTCTGAACCCATTTCTCAGTTGTATTTACTACAATGATAAATCTCGAAACATTCTCGATTTCTGATTCTGAAACGTTTAAACTTAATATATTAATGTGACGCTTTAAGAATATTCCTGATATTCTATTCAACAAGCCCACGTTATTTTCTGAATATACCGATATGGTAAATGTTTTATCTTCCATTTGTTTTTTAGTTTATTTTGTTTCAAGTTTCAGGTTTCACGTTCTACAACTTGAAACTCAAAAAACCTGAAACCTGAAACTTTTTTCTAGCTTAATCTAATTTCAGAAACACATGCTCCTGTTGGAATCATTGGGAAAACATTGTTTTCTTTTTCTACCATAACTTCTAAGAAATACGAATCTTTTGAAGCCATCATTTCTGCGACAGCTGCATCAAGATCTTCTCTTTCTGTTACTTTTTTAGATTTGATATGATATCCTTCCGCAATAGCGACAAAATTTGGATTAATCATTTTTGTTGAAGCATATCTGTTATCAAAAAACAATTCTTGCCATTGACGTACCATTCCTAAAAACTCGTTGTTTAATACCACGATTTTTACGGGAACTTGTGTCTGGAAAATAGTTCCTAATTCCTGAATTGTCATCTGAAAACCACCGTCTCCAATGATAGCTACAACTTCACGATCTGGTCTACCCATTTTTGCTCCAATTGCAGCTGGCAAAGCAAATCCCATTGTTCCTAATCCTCCAGAAGTAATATTACTTTTGGTTGAATTAAATTTAGCATAACGACAAGCAAACATTTGGTGCTGACCAACATCTGAAACAATTATCGCATCACCTTTTGAGTGTTTATTAATCATTTCAAGCGTTTCTCCCATCGAAATTCCTTTACCATTCGTTGGGTTTAACTCTTCTTCTATAACCGTTTCAACTTCGATTTTGTACAATTCTTTAAATTCATTATGCCATAAATCATGCGATTTTGCTTCAATTAATGGCAATATTGCGTTCAAAGCTTCTTTTACATCTCCTAAAACGGCAACTTCTGTTTTTACGTTTTTATCAACTTCTGCAGGATCAATTTCAAAGTGAATTACTTTTGCCTGTTTTGCATATGTGCTTAATTTACCTGTAACGCGGTCGTCAAAACGCATTCCTAATGCAATTAAAACATCACATTCATTAGTCAATAAATTTGGACCGTAATTTCCATGCATTCCCAACATTCCAACATTTAATGGATGATCTGTTGGCAAAGCCGAAAGTCCTAAAATAGTCCAACCAGCTGGTACTCCTGATTTTTCGATAAAAGCTTTTAATTGTTCTTCGGCCTGACCAAGAATAATTCCCTGACCAAAAACAATAAAAGGTTTTTTAGCATTATTAATTAAAGCAGCAGCTTCGGCCACTTTATCTAAATTTAATTTCGGAACCGGAACATAACTTCTAATTCCTGTACATTTTTCATAGCTAAAATCAAACTCATCAAACTGAGCATTTTTCGTAATATCGATCAAAACAGGTCCAGGACGTCCAGAACGTGCGATATAAAAGGCTTTTGCAATAATCTCAGGAATTTGAGAAGCTTCAGTAATCTGAAAATTCCATTTGGTTACCGGAGTCGAAATTCCGATAATATCCGTTTCCTGAAAAGCATCAGATCCTAATAAATGTCTGCCTACTTGTCCTGTAATACAAACTAGCGGAGTTGAATCTATCTGAGCATCAGCGATTCCTGTAACTAAATTTGTTGCTCCTGGTCCAGAAGTCGCAATCGCAACCCCTACTTTTCCTGTAGCTCTTGCATAACCTTGAGCTGCATGTGTTGCACCTTGTTCGTGACGTACTAAAACGTGGTGTAACTGATCTTGAAATTTATACAATTCGTCGTAAACCGGCATGATTGCTCCACCTGGATAACCATAAATTAAGTCTACTCCTTCTTCTAACAAACATCTTATAACGGCTTCTGCCCCTGATATTCTCATAGTATATTTTTTTTTCAATGTCAAAAATCAATTTCAAAACTCAAAATTCAATGGCAATGTCAAAAATCAATTTTAAAGTGATTCTTTATATTTCTATTTTTTATTGCAATTAAATTTTGCTGTTTTTATTGATATTGCCATTGATTTTTGAAATTGTTATTGTCAAATTAATTATCGGTAACGCAACCTGTAGAAGCACTTGAAACCGATCTTGCATATTTAAGTAAAACTCCTTTTGTAACTTTCAACGGCGGTTGAACCCAAGCCGCTTTTCTTGCTGCAAATTCTTCGTCAGATATTTTCAGGTTGATTGTATTATTTACAGCATCGATCGCGATTAAATCTCCATCTTTTACTAAAGCAATACCTCCACCATCATAAGCCTCTGGTGTAATGTGTCCTACGACAAAGCCATGTGAACCTCCAGAGAATCTACCGTCTGTGATAAGAGCACAGGTGCTACCTAATCCGGCTCCAATAATCGCAGATGTAGGCTTCAGCATTTCAGGCATCCCCGGACCACCTTTTGGTCCACAATACCTGATGACGACTACATTACCGGGTTTTATTTTTCCGGCCTCAAGACCTGGAATTACTTCAAATTCACCTTCAAATACAACAGCTGGACCTTCAAAATATTCTCCTTCTTTTCCGCTGATTTTTGCTACAGCACCTTCAGAGGCAAGATTTCCGTATAAAACCTGAATATTTCCAGTTGGTTTCAACGCTTTTTGAATTTCGTGAATTACTTCTTGTCCATCTTGTAAATCCGGAGTTGAAGCTAAATTTTCGGCAACTGTTTTTCCTGTTACAGTCAAACAATCTCCGTGAATAAGTCCTACTTTCAATAAATATTTCATCACTGAAGGAATTCCTCCAACTTCATGAATATCTTCCATCATATATTTACCACTTGGCTTCATGTCTGCCAAAACAGGTGTTCTGTCATTAATTGCCTGAAAATCATCTAAAGTAATTGTAATACCAACAGAATGTGCCATTGCAATTAAGTGCATAACTGCGTTTGTAGAACCTCCTAAAACTGCTACAATTGTAATAGCATTTTCAAAAGCTTTGCGCGTCATGATATCTTTTGGCTTAATATCTTTTTCTAATAATATTTTAATTGCAGCTCCTGCAGCAAGACATTCGTCTCTTTTTTCCTGACTCAAAGCAGGATTTGAAGAACTATATGGCAAACTCATCCCTAATGCTTCAATTGCAGACGACATTGTATTTGCCGTATACATTCCACCACAAGCACCAGCTCCGGGACAAGCATTTTGGATAACTCCTTTAAAGTCTTCTGGAGTAATTTCGTTTCTCACTTTTTTTCCTAAAGCTTCAAAAGCTGATACAATATTTAGTGTTTCACCTTTCCATTTTCCAGAGTGAATTGAACCTCCGTAAACCATAAGAGACGGACGGTTTAATCTTCCCATTGCGATCAACGCTCCAGGCATATTTTTATCACAGCCAGGAATTGCAATAATACTATCGTACCATTGTGCTCCTGCAACTGTTTCAATAGAATCTGCAATTACGTCACGAGAAACTAATGAATAACGCATTCCTTCAGTTCCGTTTGAGATTCCGTCACTAACACCAATAGTATTAAAAATAAGTCCGACAAGATCTGCATCCCAAACACCTTTTTTAACATCTTTTGCTAAATCATTCAAGTGCATATTGCAAGTGTTACCATCGTAACCCATGCTAACAATTCCAACTTGTGCTTTTTTCAGATCTTCTTCAGTTAAACCAATACCGTATAACATAGCTTGCGCCGCAGGCTGTGTAGGATCTTGAGTGATGGTTTTGCTGTACTTATTTAATTCCATTATTGTATTATTTATTTTAATTTTTATTCAAAAAAAAACCTTCCAGTATTTGGAAGGTTTGTAATATAGTTTTTCAATTATATTTATACCATTCCCGATGCAGATGTGTGAATCACATTGACAACAACGACAGAAGTAATAATAATTGAGATTTGCATCTTTTATTTTTTGTAGTGTCACAAAAGTATGAAAACTTATAGGACTAAAAAAATAAAATCTCAACATTTTACATACTTCTTGTTATTTAATTCATTATTTTAATAAAAAATCTAAACTATTGTAGATTGACCAATACTTACATTGTCATTATTGAAATATAACAGATCATCTTTGCTAAAAATGAAATTAGAAACAAACTCCCCTACTTCATTTGTACCAAATTTTGAATCTGGTTTTAAGTCAACCGTAACAACTTTGTATTCAATTGCTTTTTCAACAGCTTTATAAATCACATTTGCTTCTGTAAACAATCCGAAATGCTCTAACAACATTGCTGCTGATAAAATTGAAGCGATTGGATTAGCAATATTTTTTCCTTTTGCTTGTGGATAAGAACCGTGAATTGGCTCAAACAAAGCATTTTTTTCTCCTAAAGAAGCCGAAGCCAATAATCCGATAGAACCTGTAATTACACTTGCTTCATCTGATAAAATATCTCCGAATAAATTCTCTGTCAAAATCACATCAAATTGCTTCGGATTTAAGATAATCTGCATTGCTGCATTATCCACAAATAAAAAGTCTAAAGCTACATCCGGATATCCTTCACTTACTTTCTGAACCACTTTTCTCCACAATCTTGAAGTTTCCAAAACATTTGCTTTGTCAACCATTGTTAGTTTTTTGCGTCGGTTTTGTGCCGATTTAAAAGCTAAATGTGCAATTCTTGTAATTTCTTCTTCTGAATATTCGCATAAATCCGAAGCGTGAGTTCCTTCTTCATTTAGAGTTTTAGCTCCAAAATAAGCTCCACCCGTTAATTCTCTGAAAATTGTAAAATCAGCACCTTCGATAATTTCTCTTTTTAAAGGAGAAGCATCAAGCAATGATTTATAAGGTTTTATAGGACGAATATTAGCAAACAAACCCAGTTCTTTACGAAGCTTCAATAATCCTTGCTCCGGACGAACTTTTGCATTTGGATTATTATCATATTTAGGATCTCCAATTGCTCCAAACAAAACTGCATCTGTATTCAAACACAGATTTAGAGTTTGCTCCGGCAGTGGATTTCCTGTTTTGTCGATAGCGATCGCTCCCATAAGCGCCTCTTCAAAAACAAATTCATGATTATACACTTCGCCTATTGCATATAAGGCTTTTTTGGCTTGTAAAATTACCTCTGGTCCAATTCCGTCTCCTGGTAAAACTGCTATTTTCAAATTCATAACGTCTCGTTCTTTATGTATTTAAACCCTATCTATTATTTTTCTTTCTTCTTTACTCTTTATTCTATTCTCTACTCAAGAACTAGCTTCTGATTAATTCGCCTTGAATTTTAGCAGCCTCAATAATCTGATGAATATCAGCATCAACAACTTCTTTTTTAATATCAGCAAATTTCAAGAACTCGATATATACAATGTCCAATTGTACTTTTGTCAATTCGTAACCTACTTTTTTAGCACGATAAGCTAATGCTGCTCTTCCGCTTCTAGCCGTTAGAATAATTGAAGATTCATTAACTCCAACATCAAGCGGATCCATGATTTCGTAAGTTGCTCTGTTTTTGATCACACCATCCTGGTGAATTCCAGAACTATGTGCAAAAGCATTTGCTCCAACAATAGCTTTATTAGGCTGAACGATCATTCCCATACTTTCAGAAACTAATCGGCTCATTTCATTCAATTCTCTAGTATTGATATTCGTATCAAGATTTAAGTAAGGATGTTGTTTAAAAATCATTACAACTTCTTCAAGCGCCGTGTTTCCGGCTCTTTCACCAATACCATTAATAGTACATTCTATTTGTCTCGCTCCATTTATAGCGCCTGCGATAGAGTTTGCAGTTGCCATTCCCAAATCATTATGACAGTGACATGAAAGGATTACGTTTTCGATTCCTTTTACGTTTTCTCTCAAATATTTAATTTTTGCTCCGTATTCCTCTGGTAAACAATATCCTGTTGTATCAGGGATATTCAATACAGTTGCTCCGGATTTAATCACTTCTTCGCAAACTTGTGCAAGGAAAGCATTATCAGTTCTACCAGCATCTTCAGCATAAAACTCAACGTCTTCTACATAAGATTTTGCGTGAGAAACAGCAAATTTTGCTCTTGCAATAATATCTTCTCTTGTGGTATTTAATTTGTGGAGTATATGAGATTCAGATGTTCCGATTCCTGTGTGGATTCTAGGTTTTTTAGCATGCTTTAAAGCAGCTGCGGCAACATCAATGTCGTTTTTTACAGCTCTTGTTAGTCCGCAGACGGTTGCATTCTCTACAATTTTACAAATCTCAGAGACCGATAAAAAATCGCCCGGACTTGACACAGGAAAACCTGCTTCGATAACGTCAACTCCCATTTTATCAAGTCGTTCTGCGATAACTAATTTTTGTTTAGTATCTAACTTACATCCTGGAACTTGTTCGCCGTCGCGCAAAGTGGTGTCAAAAATTTGAACTTTCTCTCTATTCATATTCATTTATTTAATGTAATTTCACATCTTGATAACAAATATATATTGTACTTCTTCAGTACGAAATTCATTTTAATGAAATTATACTGTTCATAACACAATTTATAACACATTAATCAACTTAAAATCAATAAGTTACATTATTATATTTTACAATGGCTAACCATCAAAAAGATTTCTTATTTGTATTAATAAAATCACTTTCTAAATCCGAAAAAAGACAGTTTAAAATTTTTGCAAGCCGCTTAGAAACCAGTTCTAATACGAAATTTATCGAATTGTTTAATATTCTGGACAAGTCTGAAAACTATGACGAAAAGCTCATTTTAAAGAGCGGAATCATCAAGAAAGTACAGCTATCTAACTTAAAATCATATCTATACAAGCAAATTCTGGTTAGTATTCGATTGAATATTCCTAGTCAGAACATTCGTTATCAATTGCGCGAACAAATAGATTTTGCAGTTATTTTATATAATAAAGGGCTATACAAACAGAGTTTAAAAATTCTGGATAAAACCAAAATCATTGCGCTTGAAAATGATGAAAAATATATGGCGTATGAAATTGTAGAATTCGAAAAACTAATCGAATCACAATATATTACCCGAAGTATTCAGGGTCGCGCCGACGAATTGGTAATTCAGGCCAAAGAATTGAATTACAGAAATACTATTTCAAGTAAATTATCTAATTTATCGCTTCAGCTCTACGGAATAATGTTAAAAACCGGCTATGTAAAAAGCGATGAAGAATATAAATATATTGACGACTATTTCAACAAACATATATCCAAATTAGACGAAAGCAAGTTTGGTTTCCGCGAGAAATATTGGTTTTACAATGCAAATTTATGGCGTAGTTTCTTGGTACAGGATTTTCTTGCCAGTTACAAATATGCTTACAAATGGGTTCGTTTGTTTTATGACAATCCAAATATGATTATTCAGAATCCTGTATTTTTCTTAAAAGGAAATCATTACTTTTTGGAATCCTTATATATGTTGAAATACAAATCGAATTTCAAGAAGTATCTAACGCTTTTAGAAGAAACTATCGAAGATCCTAAGTTTCCGGTAAACGATAACATTGCATCGCTATCATTTCTATACGTTTACAACAATAAACTGAATTTACATATTCTCGAAGGTACTTTTGCCGAAAGCGAATATTTGATTCCTGAGATTCTGGAAAAAATAAAATTACACAGCGAACATCTTGATGAACATCACGAGATGTTGTTCTTCTATAAGATTGCTTCTATTTATTTTGGAAATGAAAAATATAACGAATGTATTGCTTACTTAGACAAAATCATTAACAACAAAAACTTAAGCATGCGCGAGGATTTAATGTGTTTTGCGAGACTTTTGTCTTTGATTGCACATTATGAATTAGGAAAAGATTATTATCTAGAAAATCACCTTAAAAACACATATAAGTTCTTAATTAAAATGAACGACTTACATGAGGTTCAAAAGGAAATCATTAAGTTCTTAAGAAACCTAAACAACTTATATCCCGCTGATATTAAGAAAGAATTCATTAAAATGCACGCTCGTTTTGTAGAACTTGAAAAAAACACCTACGAAAAGAGAGCCTTCTTATATCTTGACATTATTTCTTGGCTCGAAAGCAAAATCGAAAACCGAAAAATTGCTGATATCATTAAAGAGAAAGCAAAATTGAATAGTCGTTAAGGGTTTGAAATTCCAATAAAAATCATTCCGTAGGAATGTCTCATTGGTAGTAAATTTGAATTATGGGAGTACGTTCCATGGGAACGTTTGATTAACATAACAGATGCATTTTTTTTTAAACAAGTGTCCCTACAGGACACAACGCAAAACGATATTATTATTTTACCAATGAGATATTCCTAAGGAATATTAAAACAACAAACCCGACAAGTTTCAAAAACCTGTCGGGTTTTCTATGTATTGAAGAACCATAAAATTTTCACATAAACATAAAAACAAATTATTTCTTAAAATCAAAAATAAAGCTATCTTCACGATAAATTAAAAATTCTAACTTAACTAAAAAACCTTAATGAATACAGTGCTTTGGTCAGAAATTTTAAGATTTGATTTAGATAATCCGAATGATGAATATGGATTTTCAACAAGATTAGCATTTGAAAATAATTGGACCATTCATTTTACAAAAACGGCAATTCTTGAATACAAAAAGTTCATGTATTTGGCAGCTAGTTCTTTTGAAATGGTTTCACCTTCTGAAATTGTAGATATCGTTTGGCATCAACACTTAATATTTACCAATTCTTATTCTGATTTATGTACGCTTTTAAAGAAAAGAATCGAACATATTCCGTCGACACATAACAGATCTGAGGTAGAAAAATTTCAAAAAGCTAAAGAAAGAACAAAAGAATTTTACGAGCAAAAATTCGGAAATCAGCCGAAAGAAATTTGGGAACACCACGATTATAGTAGTTTACTAAATTTAAATAAAAACGATCTCGATATCAAAAGATTTAAAAACAGATATTTAGTATTGTTTGTAGTGTCGCTTTTTCCTCTATATTATTTACTAAAGTCAATTCTGATTCAAATTAAAAACCCTGATTTTTTAATCTATTACATTTTATTATTTGCCGTTGCAATTTATTTGTTAATGCAATATGTTACAAAGGCTTTTACTTCATTTTATAATAATATTAAATCAAATTTAATTTTTTCGAATCTAAGCCCTTTCGAATTAATTCTTCTTAAAACAAATAAATTAGATTATGTTATTCATGGTGTGGTAAACAATTTAGTTCGAGATAAAAAGATTAAAATTATAAGCAATAACAGATTGGATTTAATTGATGAAGAGTTAACTGATAATCGATATGAAAATTGTGTTATTGAAATTTTGAAAGAGTTTGATCCAATTCAATATCATCAATTGAATAAAATAGTACGACAAAAACCAATATTTAAGCAACTGGAAAAAAGCGTAATTAGAATTAGAAAAACAATTAATGATTCTAAAGAATTTATTGGCATAGTAAGGATTGTAATGTTGGTTTTGGGTTTTCTGTTAAGTATTGGGATTACGAGGTTTATTCTAGGAATAAACAGGCATAAACCAGTGGTGTACTTATTTTTTGTAATGATTATTTTGATTTCTGTCGCTATTTTTTATCTCAGGAAGATTTTAAATTACTTATTTATCGATACAATTCCATCATTAGTTAAAGAAGAAAAACGTAATGAAGAAAATGAAAAAGACTGGCAATGGAATTATTTTTTCTATGGTGAAGTAGTGCTATTAGGTGCTTTTATTCCGCTCACATCACATTCAAAAGGATATAGTTTTAGTTCTTCTGACAGCGGCGGATCAAGCTGCACGAGCTCTGACAGTAGCGGATCGAGCTGTACTAGTTCTTGTGGCAGCTCATGCGGAAGTTCTTGCGGTGGTTGCGGAGGAGATTAATTTATATAGAGAAATTTTTAAATAAATAAAACTTAAAAGAAGATTTCAATTAAAGATAAATAAACCCGACAGATTTCAAAAACCTGTCGGGTTTATTTTTAAGAACGAAATTGTGAGTTTGATTTTCGTTCCCTAGAATATTTTATCTGCAATAGCAACAAGTAGAAGTTCCTGCCAGACAAACATCTCCTCTTCCTGGTGTATTTGAAAGAATTCCGCCAGCTTCACCACATAATCTATCACACAAACCAATTGTTGGATTTACGTACGGAAGTACACCTCCAAAAATATTTTTTTGAGCATTTTTACTTAGGATTTCAACATTTTTTAGGTTTTTTAAATTTTTCATAAATAGTTTGATTTTGATTTGTTTCCTACTCTATTAGCTTTTCGGATTACGCTTTATTTATTCATTTTCAAATTAATAGAATCTAAAGTAAAAAAATAAAACGGTAATATTCGTACAAACTATGCAATTAACATTATGAAAAAAATTCCAATTTTTATCCCGAGGCTTCGGGACCAAATTCCAAATGGTTTGCGTTCCAACCTTTGTCAAAGTTCAAAACTTTGACAAAGGTCTTTACGTGAAGTAATCGAAATAAAAAAATCCCAAACTCCAACATAATTGGAATTCGGGATTTTTAAAATATTGGAATTTAAAATTATTCCACAATATTAGAAGTCGTAACATAGAAATCTTTATCAACTTCCAGCTTTCTGTCTTCATTTGTAGTTTTCTCAGATTGCCATTCTGTTGTTGGTTTTAACCAAGTTTCAACACCATTTATTTTCACTCTAACCGGCATATCAAATTTGGCAACACAATTTGTCCAATGATATCCAAAAGTGCCATTTTTGAACATATATTCAAAAACCGGAATTTGTGTTGTAGTCAAATATTGTGCAAAAACTCTATTAAAGTTAATTCCTGATTTTTCATTTATATAATCCTGAATTTGTTTTCCTGTAACAGTTTTATGGTAAAAAGTACTGTTTAAACCTCTTAAAATCGATTTCCATTTTGCATCATCGTTAATAACCTGACGAATCATGTGCAGCATATTTGCACCTTTTGGATACATATCTCCTGATCCTTCATTATTTACGTCGTAATGACCAATAATAGGTTTATCGTTACTAATTCCTTTTCTGCAACCAATTACATATTCAGCTGCGGCATCTTTTCCGTAGTAATATTCTAGAAATAAACTTTCAGAATAGTTGGTAAAACTCTCGTGAACCCACATATCTGCAATATCTTTATACGTAATATTGTTAGCAAACCATTCGTGTCCAGACTCGTGGATAATAATAAAATCAAATTTTAATCCCCAACCAGTTCCACTTAAATCACGTCCTAAATAACCATTTTTAAAGCCGTTTCCGTAAGTCACACTACTTTGGTGCTCCATTCCTAAATAAGGCGCTTCGACCAATTTATAACTATCTTCGTAAAAAGGATAAGGTCCAAACCAGTTTTCGAAAGCTTTTAACATTCTAGGAACGTCCTTAAATTGTTCTTTGGCTACAGCCAAATTATCTCTCAAAACGTAATAATTACAATCTAATTCGCCTTTTTCCCCCTTATATTTCTCAGAGAAATTAACGTAATCACCAATATTAATATTTACACCATAATTATTAATAGGATTCGAAACATACCAATTAAAGGTCTTTGTACCGTCTTTTTCTTTTTTAACGCTTTGTAATCTTCCGTTCGAAACATCAGTCAAATCTCCCGGAACATTCACGCTGATTAACATATTTTCTACTTCGTCATACATATGATCTTTGCATGGCCACCAAACGCTTGCGCCTAAACCTTGGCAAGATGAAGCAATAAAATCTTTTCCGTTTTTATCTTTTTTCCAGGTAATTCCGCCATCCCAAGGTGGTTTAATAGCTTCTTTAGGTATTCCACCAAAAGAAATAATTATCTCTTTTGTTTCACCCACTTTTTGAGCTGCAGTTAATTCAATAAAAAAAGCATTTCCGTCTCTTTCAAACTTCAGTTCTTTTCCATCCTGCGTTACTTTGTAGATCTGCATTGGTTGCTGCAAATCAATTTGCATTTTGTTATTCTGCGTCAAAACAGTATAACGAACAGTGTTTGAACCTGTAATAGTCTTATCTTTTGGATTTACTTTCACATCTAAATGATAGTATTTCAAATCCCACCAAGCTCTCTCTTTAGTAATGCTTCCGCGTAAAGTATCCTGATGTGTAAAAACCGTTTCAGACTTATTAAGAAGTCCTTGCGCATTGGCTGTAAAACCAACTAAAAAGGCGATAAAAACGCCACCAAAGTATTTTTTCATTATTTATAAATTTGTAATAAATAAGGTAATTAAACCAGCTTAATCTTCAACAAATGTAAACAATCCTATTAAGTTTCAAATGATTTTACAATTTCTATTCCGAAAATTTAATGTTAAAATTCATTTATTCTTTTTTACTTTAGCAAATCAAAAAAATTACTGCTCTATATGAAAATTAGAAAAATTGCAGCTGTTGTATGCTTTGTGTGTTCGATAACAACTTATTCGCAAAATATTCCTGTTTACAAAACAAACGAAAAATTAATTATTGATGGAGATTTATCTGATTGGAAAACACCTTTTTCAGGTCCGTTTGTAATTCATAATTCAGCCGAAAAAGCAACACAAAACACAATGGTTTCACTTTCGTGGAATGATGAAAACCTATATATAGCTTATCGTTCAGCAGATTCTAAAATAGTTGGAACAAACCAAAAAAAAGATTCTCAAATTTTCAATACAGATGATTTAGTCGAAATTTTTATCGATCCAGATGGTGACGGTCAAAATTATGTTGAAATTGGAGTAAATGCATTTTCAAGCCATTATGATATGTTACTTAAATGCATTTCGCCTCTTTGTGGCGGTTGGAATACTTCAATAGCATTTAATATTACAGGAATGGAAGCGCAAAGTAAAATAACTCCTGAAGGTTTTACTACAGAAATTAAGATTCCGTTCTCAAGTTTAGAAACTATTCAAAACGGTAATTTTAGTAAACCTAAAGCAGGCACAAAATGGAGAGGAAATGCTTTTAGAATTGATTACGGTAACACAACCGAATATCTTGCATTACAACCTTATAAAAGCGGAAGATTTGGATTTCATCAACCGGATCAATTTACTGTTTTTGAGTTTATGGAGTAAGGAGTTTAATCGTTTATTTGGTAAATTGTTTAACCGCATAGTTTGTCATCCCGAGGAATGAGGAAGCTCCCCGCAAACAATTATAATTATAGAACGCGGATGACGCAGATTCGCTAAAGCGAAAACGCGGATTTATGCGGATTTTTTCTTTTTTGTTTGTCCTTTTTTTGTCAGGCTGAGCGAAGTCGAAGCCCCACAAAGCAATTCAACAAACTGGATTTTAGATTTATTAATTAGTTTTTTTTTTTTTATCCTTAATTGATAAACTGTGGTGTCAAATTATATTTTACTTCAGGATAATAAAAACTTATAGGCGATAAAAAATCAAAAACCTTATTATCTTCTTTCATTTTATAAATTTCAAATATAGATTTATTGGATTCAAAATGAATATTTTGTAAAAACCGATCATTTAAATCTCCATAAACTTTATAAGTTTGTAAAAACATTGTAATTCCTTCTTTTAAAACTTTAGGATTCGTAAACTCTTTTGGAAGAAATATATTTATAAAAGAATCATTATCGACATATATCTCTCCAGTGCTACCGTTAATTGTACTAAAATTACCATAAGGTGATTTTTCTAGAAACAAAATTAATCTCTGACCAGCTTTTAGCGCTTTAATTCTTGGATCACAAATCCATTCCTCCCAGATTGCAACTTTAATTTTCACAGGTGATTTTCCTTTTACAAACTGGCTTATTGTAAATTCGTATTCATTCTTTGAAACTTTAGAAACTGTTCCGTCAACAATTAAATCTGCCTTTGCAATAACAATTGAATATGGTATTTCATGTTTCTTAAAAGCGTAATTAAAACAAGTATTCATCAACATTAATAAACAGATATACAATTTCATAAA
This sequence comes from Flavobacterium sp. 9, assembly GCF_002754195.1. Classification (NCBI taxonomy): domain Bacteria; kingdom Pseudomonadati; phylum Bacteroidota; class Flavobacteriia; order Flavobacteriales; family Flavobacteriaceae; genus Flavobacterium; species Flavobacterium sp. 9. The sequence goes on along the minus strand of NZ_PEEU01000001.1, from coordinate 6,104,043 downwards.
AGAATATTTAGAGGTATTAAAAGTACTTTTTTTTCAAATATTACATACAAAAAATTGCATCATGTTTAAAACTCTAATAGTTATAAATCACAATGCAATCTTATTTTCTTTCCTTTAAAACCTAAACTACTTCTGGCGTTTCTTCAAGACTTCAACAACATCATTCAACTGAAAACCTTTTGCCTGAAGCAATATCAAGTAGTGAAATAACAAATCGGCGCTTTCGCTTAAGAATAAATCATCGTTATCATCTTTGGCTTCAATAACAACTTCTACCGCTTCTTCACCAACTTTTTGGGCAATTTTATTGATTCCTTTTTCAAATAAAGAAGCAACGTAGCTTTTCTCAGAATCGGCGTTTTCTCTTCTGGTTTTGATTGTATTTTCTAATTGAGAAATAAAACCATAATTTTCCTTGTTTTCTTCCTGCCAACACGTATCAGCTCCCGTGTGGCACGTTGGCCCAACTGGTTTTGCCTGGATCAAAAGTGTGTCACCATCACAGTCGTTTTTAATATCTACTAGATTCAAAAAGTTTCCACTCTCCTCGCCTTTTGTCCAAAGTCTTTGTTTGGATCTGCTAAAGAAAGTTACTTTTTTGGTCTCTATTGTTTTTTGCAAAGATTCTTCGTTCATATATCCCAGCATCAAAACATTTTTTGTTTCAGAATCCTGAATAATTGCCGGAATCAAACCGTGTGCGCTTTTTATATCTATTTCCATAATTTGTAGTCTAAAGTTTTAAAGTCGAAAGTCTTAAAGATAAAACTAGATTCGAACTTCCTATATTATCACTATTTATTTATAATCTTGCTTCTAAGATCTTTCTTCTATATTCTATACTCTATTTTCTAAAGTCTAACTTCAATTCCATTATCTCTAAGTTCTTCTTTCAAAGCCTTAATCTCAATCTCTTTAAAGTGAAAAACACTCGCAGCCAAAGCTGCATCAGCTTTTCCTACTTTAAAAGAATCCACAAAATGCTGAATATTTCCCGCACCGCCAGAGGCAATAATCGGAATATTTATTAAAGTCGATAATTTGGCCAAAGCTTCGTTTGCAAAACCATTTTTGGTTCCGTCATTATCCATCGAAGTAAATAGAATTTCTCCTGCGCCGCGTTCTGCTACTTCTATTGCCCAATCAAATAAATTAAGTTCTGTTGGCACTTTTCCGCCAACTAAATGTACGATCCATTGTCCGTTAATTTGTTTCGCATCAATTGCAACAACAACACATTGACTTCCGAATTTCTGAGCCAAATCATTAATCAATTGCGGATTTTTTACTGCCGATGAATTTATCGAAACCTTATCAGCTCCATTATTCAGAAGGATTTCAACATCTTCAACAGACGAAATTCCACCGCCAACCGTAAACGGAATATTAATTTTCTCCGCAACACTTCTTACCATATTGACCAACGTTTTGCGACGTTCTTCAGTGGCAGAAATATCCAGAAAAACCAATTCATCTGCACCTTCAGCCGAATAGATTTCAGCCAGTTCAACCGGATCACCAGCATCGCGCAAGTCAACGAAATTAACACCTTTTACAGTTCTTCCGTTTTTTATATCCAAACAAGGAATGATTCTTTTTGCTAACATTTTTTTTAATGTGTCAATTTGAGAATTAGATAATTAGATAATTTTAAACACAACGTAAAGAATTATCTAATTGACTAATTATCTCATTTTCTAATTATGTAATCCTCTAGTTGTTTCAAGGTAATTCTGTTCTCGTAAATCGCCTTTCCAATTATAGTTCCTTCGCAGCCTAATTCAGCTAATTTAGGAAGTTCGTCGAAAGTTGAAATTCCACCCGAAGCAATTAGTTTTAAACCATTTGCTTCTGCTAAAATTTTCTTATACAAATCAAAACTCGGACCTTGTAACATTCCGTCTTTTGCGATATCCGTACAGATAACATACTGAATTCCTTTAGTTTGATATTCCTGAATAAACGGAATCAAATCTTCATCTGAATCTTCTAACCAACCCGAAACGGCAATTTTTTCATCTTTAGCGTCAGCGCCAAGAATAATTTTTTCTGAGCCATATTCCGAAATCCATTTTTCGAAAATTGCTCTGTTTTTTACAGCGATACTTCCGCCTGTAATTTGACTCGCACCACTTTCAAAAGCAACTCTCAAATCATTATCAGATTTCAAACCACCGCCAAAATCAATTTGCAAACTCGTTTGTGTTGCAATTTGCTCTAGTATTTTATAATTGACAATTTTACTCGATTTTGCGCCATCTAAATCTACTAAATGCAGATACTCAATTCCGTGTGCTTCGAATGATTTCGCTACTTCAAGCGGATTTTCGTTGTAAATTATTTTGGTATCGTAATCCCCTTTTGATAAGCGAACACATTTTCCGTCGATGATATCTATGGCTGGTATTATTCTCATTTTATTTATGTCTTAAAGTTAGAAAGTCTAAAGTCGTAAAGTCTTTAATCTTTTTACATTTTTAAAAAATTCTCTAATATTTTCTCCCCAACGGCACCACTTTTCTCTGGGTGAAATTGAGTTCCGTAAAAATTGTTTTTTTGCAAAGCCGATGCATATTCAAGTTCGTAATCCGTTACAGCAATAGCTTCATCGCAATTTGGGGCGTAAAAACTATGCACCAAATACATGAATTCATTCTCAGAAATTCCTTTAAACAAATCCGATTTTAAATCATAAATCTGATTCCAACCCATTTGTGGCACTTTTACTTTTGAAGTAAATTTAATCACATCAACATCAAAAATCCCAAGTCCTTTGGTATTTCCTTCTTCAGATGATTTACACATTAATTGCATTCCAAGGCAAATTCCCAAAACCGGTTGTTTCAAATTCGGAATCAAACTATCCAAACCGCTTTCTTTCAACTTTTTCATAGCCGAACTTGCTTCTCCAACTCCAGGAAAAATCACTTTATCAGCCGCCAAAATTTCATCCGGATTATTACTCAAAACAGCTTTAAAACCAAGCCTTTCAATAGCAAACATAATGCTCTGAATATTTCCTGCTCCGTAATTTATAATTACTATTTTCATTTTGTTTTTGTTTGTTTTGTTTCAAGTTGCAGGTTTCACGTTCTGTTGTGCAACCTGAAATCTGAAACTTGACACTTTTTTACAACATACCCTTTGTCGAAGGCAAAATCATTTTCTCTGTATCTCTTTTCACCGCTACTTTTATTGCTTTCGCGAAAGCTTTAAAAATTGCCTCAATTTTGTGGTGTTCATTAGTTCCCTCGGCTTTTATGTTGATGTTAGCTTTTGCGCCGTCTGAGAATGATTTAAAGAAGTGAAAAAACATTTCTGTTGGCATTTTTCCAACCATTTCGCGTTTAAATTCGGTTTCCCAAACCAACCAGTTTCTTCCGCCAAAATCAATTGCAACTTGCGCCAAACAATCGTCCATTGGCAAACAGAAACCGTAACGTTCTATTCCAAGTTTATTTCCTAAAGCTTTAGCAAAAACTTCTCCTAAAGCAATTGCAGTATCTTCAATTGTATGGTGTTCATCAACTTCAAGATCGCCTTTTACTAGGATTTCCAAATCCATTTGACCGTGACGCGAAATTTGATCTAACATATGATCAAAAAAAGCAATTCCGGTTTCGATTTTACTTTTTCCGGTTCCGTCTAGGTTTAAATTGATAAAAATATCGGTTTCATTAGTTTTACGCGTAATCGAAGCCGAACGCGCTTCAAGTTTCAAAAACTCATAAATCTCTTTCCAACTCATTGTTTGAAGAATAATCGTTTCGTCTAATTCCTCACGTTTAGATGAAATTTCGTTACTTCCAATTCCGTCATTATCATTGATAAAAATGGCTTTTGCACCAAGATTTTTAGCCAATTCAACATCAGTCAAACGATCTCCTAGAACAAATGAATTTGCTAAATCATATTCCGGATTATTAATATATTTTGTCAGCATTCCCGTTCTTGGCTTGCGTGTTGGCGCATTATCTTCCGGAAAAGATCTGTCGATAAAAATATCATCAAACAAAACTCCTTCATTTTCAAAGGCTTTTAAGATAAAATTTTGCGTTGGCCAAAACGTATCTTCCGGAAAACTATCCGTTCCTAATCCGTCCTGATTGGTCACCATCGCCAATTCGTAATCTAATTCATTGGCAATTTTAGCCAAATATTGAAAAGCTTTTGGATAAAATTCTACTTTTTCCAAAGCATCTAATTGATAATTTTCTGGTTCTAACACAATCGTTCCGTCACGATCGATAAAAAGTACTTTTTTCATAGTTTATTTATATTTTGGGCGTGTCCCGCCGAAAAAGGCGGGTCGGGCTTTCGTCTATATTCCCGATTAACAAAAACTACGGCTAAAAAGCCTTGTTTTTCTAAATCGCGAGATACCGCCTCTATCCCTCACGCAAAAACGGTTTTCGAGATCTTTATAGTTATTATTTTTTTATGCTATATGATATTTACTTTCAATATCAGTTCCTTTGAATTTTACACTTAAGAGCCAATTACCATATTTTGTGTATTCAATATCAATAACATCATTTACTTTTAATTTAAAAAAAACTTTTTCACTAACATTACAGCTTTTTATTACATTCGAATCGAAAATAATTTTGAATGTTGAAGGATTTTTTCTTCTAAAACCTTCTTCTTTGTCAATGATTATAAATTCATTAATAATCTTCACTCCTTCTTTTAAATCCTTTCTGGCTCCAAAAATTTGTGTAGAGAAATAATAAATTAGTAGACACAAAATGACAAAACCAGCATAAACAACAAAAAAAGATCCCGAAGAATAATAACAAGCAATTGTAAAACCAATAATAAATAATGAAAGAAAAGTAATTAAAATACCAACTTGTCTAATCTTGTTTTTTAAGATTTTCATTTCATTATCATTCATTCGTGTTTCTATTGGAATCATAAATTATAATTTCTTTAAGCAAAAATTTTTCGGTTAAATTTTACTTCAACAACTTCAATTCTTTAATCAAAACTGCATTTTCCTCAGGAATTCCAATCGTAAAACGAAGGCAATTTTCGCATAATGGCTGAGTTGTTCTATTACGAATTACAATTCCTTTAGCAATTAATTCATCGTATCTTTTATTCGCATTATCCACTTTTACTAAGACAAAATTAGCCTCTGTAGGATATACTTTTTCTACAAAACTTACTTCAAGTAAAACTTTAAGCAATTCTTCTCTTTGTTCAATAATAGAAGCTATTTCTTGTTTTATTTTATCCGAATCATTTAAACGGACAATAGCTCTTTGCTGCGTTAATTCGTTTACATTATAAGGAGGTTTTATCTTATTCAAAACTGAGATCACAGCTTCTGAAGCATAACAAATTCCCAAACGAATTCCCGCTAAACCATAAGCTTTTGACAAAGTTTGAGTAATCACCAAATTTGGATATTCATCGATTTCTGTCAACCAGCTTTCTTTATCCGAAAAGTCGATATAAGCTTCGTCGATTACGACCAAACCTTTAAAATTCTGAAGCAATTTCACCACACTTTCATCCGAAAAAGAATTCCCAGTTGGGTTATTTGGCGAACATAAAAAGATGATTTTTGTACTCTCATCTACAGCGTCCAAAATTTTCTCTACTTGTGGCTGAAAATCTGTAGAAAGTAAAACTTCTCTATTTTCTACCGCATTGATATTCGCCAGAACACTGTACATTCCGTAAGTTGGTGGCAACGAAATAATATTATCCGTTTTTGGCTCACAGAAAGCTCTGAAAAGCAAATCTAATACTTCATCACTTCCGTTTCCTAATAAAATCTGACTTGACTTTACGTTATTATTCTTCGCCAAAATAGCTTTAACCGAATTCTGTTGCGGATCCGGATAACGATTCACACCATTCTGAAACGGGTTTTCATTAGCATCCAAAAATATCATTTCGGCCGTATCAAAATCCTCAAACTCATCACGCGCCGACGAATAAGGCTTTAATATTTTTACGTTTTCACGCGTTATTGTATTTATATTGAATTTCATTTTTTTATTTTTTTGAGGAGAGGAAAGAGTCAAGATGCAAGAAACAAGACTAAAATCTAATCCTTTAACTTCTTGCTTCTTGCTTCTTTCTTCTTTCTTCTATAATCTATTCTCTTTTTTCTATGTTCTCTACTCCAAACTCTTTAAGCGAAGCGTCACAGCATTTTTGTGCGCTTGCAAACCTTCGGCTTCAGCCATAACTTCAATCGCTTTTCCAATGTTTTGAATTCCTTCTTTAGATATTTTCTGAAAAGTCATTGATTTCATGAAACTATCCAGATTTACACCGCTATAATTCTTTGCGTATCCGTTTGTTGGCAAAGTATGATTTGTTCCGGAAGCATAATCACCAGCGCTTTCCGGAGTATAATTTCCAATAAAAACAGAACCTGCATTTACAATTCCGTTGCAATAGAAATCATCAAATTCTGAACAGATAATAAAGTGTTCCGGTCCGTATTCATTGATTAATTCTAAAGCAATTTGGTCGTTTTCAACAAAAATCAATTTTGAATTTTCAATCGCTTTTTTAGCAATTTCCTTTCGTGGAAGAACTTCAATTTGAGTCTGAATTTCATTTTCGACAGCATCAATTAATCTTTTTGAAGTCGAAACTAAAATCACCTGACTATCCGTTCCGTGTTCTGCCTGAGATAACAAATCCGAAGCTACAAACGCAGGAACCGCAGTATCATCAGCCACAACCAATAATTCCGATGGTCCTGCCGGCATATCGATCGCTACTCCAAATTGTGTTGCTAATTGTTTGGCAACGGTTACAAATTGATTTCCAGGTCCGAAGATTTTATAAACTTTCGGAATTGATTTTGTCCCGAATGTCATTCCTGCGATTGCCTGGATTCCGCCTACTTTTAAGATTTTGGTTACGCCACATAAATTGGCTGCATATAAAATAGCAGGATTAATTTTTCCTGTTTTATCTGGTGGCGAACATAATACGATTTCTTTGCAACCTGCAATTTCAGCAGGAACGGCCAACATTAAAACTGTTGAAAACAAAGGCGCTGTTCCTCCCGGAATATAAAGTCCGATTTTTTGAATTGGTCTTTTTTCCTGCCAACAATTAACACCTTCTGTGGTTTCGATCGAAATTCGTTCTGTTTTTTGAGCAGTGTGAAATTTTAGAATATTTGCTTTTGCTAATTGAATCGCTTCTTTCAGTTCATCTGAAATCAAACCAATTGCTTCCTGAATTTCTTCAGTTGTAACTTCGTAATTTTCTAAAGTGATTCCGTCAAAAATCGAAGTGTATTTAGCAACAGCTTCATCTCCTTTTTTCTGAACTTCTTTAAAAATTTCTTTTACCGTAACTTCGATATCATCGATAGTTTTGGTTGGTCTTTTTAATATTTCTGACCAGGTTTCTGGTTTTGGATTGTCTATTTTAATCATTATTTTCTGCTTTATGCTATAAGCTGTAGGCTTTAAGCTTTATTAACTTTGTCATTTTTGGGCTTAAAGCATATTGCCTAAAGCCTAGTGCGGGCAAAGCCCTAAAGTACCATTTTCTCAATTGGGCAAACTAAAATTCCTTCGGCTCCAGCCTCTTTTAATTTGTCGATTACATCCCAAAAAGTATCTTTATCAATTACTGAGTGTACACTACTCCAGCCTTCTTGTGCTAGTGGTAAAACGGTTAAACTTCTTAAAACCGGCAATATTTTACCAATTTCGTCAATTTTATCGTTTGGTACATTCATCAAAATATATTTTGAATTTCTTGCTCTTAAAACCGATTGTATTCTGAATTTTAAAGTATCGATGTGCTTCTGAATTTCCGGTGAAACTTTTGGAGAAACTGCCAAAACTGCTTCACTTTTAAGTATAACTTCTACTTCTCTTAAGTTGTTTTTGAATAAAGTACTTCCGCTTGATACGATATCTACAATTGCATCAGCAAGACCAATATTTGGAGCAATTTCTACAGAACCTGAAATTTGGTGAATATCAACTTTTAATCCAAAAGAATCGAAATATTCATTAACTGTATTTGGGTAAGAAGTTGCAATACGTAAACCTGCCAAATCCTGAATTGAGTTGTAATTGAAGGCTTTAGGAACTGCAACAGAAACCTTACATTTTGAAAATCCTAATTTTTGAATTACTTCAATATGTTTTCCTTTTTCTACCAATAAATTATCTCCTACAATAGCAAGATCTACGACTCCGTCAATTAAATATTGGGGAATATCTGAATTTCTCAGGTACAAAACTTCTAATGGAAAATTTGAAGCCTCAGCTTTTAATTGATCGTTTCCGTTGTTGATCGAAATACCGCAATCTTTTAAGATTTGAATGCTGTCTTCGTTTAAACGACCAGATTTTTGAATTGCAATTTTTAATGTACTCATTTTTTTAGTTTTTGTTGGATTAATAGTCTGAGTACAAAGAATTGGTATAAAAAAACCCGTTTGATGTACTCAAACGGGTTTTAAAATATGATGATTTACATGCATACCATTAACACATCGCTTGAGAGCAATAATGAAAATGATGATGATGTAATTGAATAGAAATCATGACTTGGTTTATTTTTTAATTCTTTGATTCGGTTGCAAATATAACAGTTAATTTAATAAAAAAGCAATTTTTAATTTAACTTAACGATAGTTTATTGTTAAAAAATGCAATCTATGCCGTTTTTATTACATTTTTTAATTCTACGATAACGATTTCAGGTTTTCATTAAAACTCAAAAAAACAGTGGTTCCAACTCCTATTTCGCTCTCGATTTTAAACTTAATATGCAGCAATTCTGTAATTCTTTTTACAATTGATAATCCTAATCCAGTTCCTTTAATTTCAGGATGATCTGTTGAATTTGATCTAAAGAAAGGATTAAAAATTGCTTCCAGATCTTCTTTGGCAATTCCGATTCCGTTATCAGAAATTTTACAGATTATTTTTTCATTTTGTTTCGAAAGTAAAATTGAAACTGCTCCGTCTTTTTTAGTGTATTTAATTGCATTCGAAATAATATTTCTAAGAATTGTCACTACTAAGAAATTATCTGATTTGATGTAATAGTCTTCTAAAGCATCGAATTTTATATCGATATTCAGATTGTTTATCTTCTCAGAATTTAGCGTTAAAACATCCAAAATCATTGCGTTTAAATAAACCGTTTCCGGACTTATACCTTTCTTTTGATTCTCAAAACGAGCCATTAATAAAAGCTGATCCACTAACATATTTAAGTGATCTACTTCTTTAATGCAATAATTTATTTTTTCTTCATATTCCTTATTATCACGAGGTTTACGAATCAAAACTTCAAGCGTTCCCTTAATTACTGTCAAAGGCGTTCTTAATTCATGAGAAGCATCAGACGTAAACTGTTTTTCACGTTCTATTGCATCTTCAATTCGGTTTAATAAATTGTTTATGGTTTTAGAAAGTGTATACAATTCATCACGTGTTCTGGGTAAGGGAATTCGTGTTTTCAGGTTATCTTTTGTAATTATTTTTGAGGTATTTATAATCGCATTTATCGGTTTTATACTTCGGCCAGCAAAAAATCGTGCTATAAAAAACAACAAAATTAAAATCCCCAGGAATGATAGAGACATAATGTCAAACAAATTATTCAATACCATTCTAGAATCTGCCAATGACATTGCGACAATTACATATCCTATTTTCTTATTATTAATATGAAGTGGAACCTGAATTTGTCGTACAGCATGATCGCCTAATTTAGTATCAAATAGCTTAAAATCTTCTACCGAATCTTTGAATTCAAGTGTTTCTGTTTTTAGATTTGGTGCTTTTTCTATCACTTTTTTATTCAAATCTAAAAACTCTACAAAAACCGGATTCACGTCAACAGTATTATGTTCGCGTTCTTTCCACTCTTCGGCATCAATAAAAATTACTTTGCCATTTACAACCTTTAATTCTTCTAAATGATTTTTGATTTCGACATTGATATTTTCATCAATATGGCTATAAACAGTATGTTTTACAATGGAATATATAATAGAGAAAACTACCAAAATCAACAAACCTGTCGTGATAATATAGTTTAAGGCAATTCTGTTTTTAAAAGAAAGTTGCAACATTTATAAGTCGTTAGCGATATATCCAATACCGCGAATTGTTTTAATATAATCTTCTTCAATTTTTAAATTGAGTTTTTTTCTGATTGCGTTCATAAAAACATCAATTACGCCGGTATCATATTCAAAATTTATCTCCCAAACATCTTTTAAGATTTGATTTCGTGTACAAACTTTTCCTTTATTCTTAATAAGATAAGTCAGTAATTCAAACTCTCGTTGTGTAAGAGAAACTTCTTCGGCGTTTTTTAGAACAACATGTTTTGATAAATCTATTGTAATTGTTCCTAAAGTAAGTATTTCTGCTTTTTTTTGATTTCTAAAATGAATCTTAATACGTTCTACGAGTTCTTCAAAACTAAAAGGTTTCTTGATATAATCATTTGCGCCTGCTTTTAATCCTTCAATTGTTTCCTGAACGGTATCTTTTGCGGTCAGAAAAATAATTGGTGTTGTTTGATCCTTGATTCTTATAGCTTTACACAAGGCCAAACCATTAATTTTTGGCAACATCCAATCCAACAAAATTAAGTCAAACTTTTGTTCCTGAACCAATTCAAAACCTTTTGAACCATCATTTGCGGTTGTAATTTGATATCCTTCTTCTTGTAGACCTTGCTGTAAAAACTGAACGATACCTAGTTCATCTTCAACTATTAAAATGTGCATTTAATATTAAATTTTAGATTAAAACTTTAAATTTTATCTTCAAAGATAAAGATTTTGAGCTCAGAAACCGCTTAAAACCATAAGAATAGCGCAAACCAATTAATCTTAAGCAAATATTAAGATAACGTTAAGTAACATGAAAGTATAACTTAATCCGGAACTAATGTATATGGATTAATTTTGCTCAAAAAAATAATTAGATGACTTTTTACAAGAAATATTCCCCACTTTTCAATCTTGCATTGTTTTACTTTATCGTAAGCTTTGTTCTACGAATTGTTTTGTTTTTTCATCCTATAACTCAAAGCTCATTTACTATTCTTGAAAGCCTGAAAATCTTTTCATTAGGACTTGTTTCAGATTTCTTTGTTTTTGCAGTTGCAGGTATTTTTTTATGGCTGTATTTAATTACTGTTTCTAACACTAAATACAATAAACCTTGGGGTTACATCATTTTAGGTGGTTTTATAGCGCTATTCCTTTATGTTGCTTCAGGTAAAAGTATCGTTACAGAATATGGCGGAGCTTTGCCAAATATTGTTTTAATTTTTATTGGAATTAAAATGACTCTTTTTGCTCTTTTACTTTTTATTCCAAAACAAAGAGAGAAAATCAGATATTGGTTATTTGCTTTTGTGGTTTTTCTGTATGTTTTATTGATTCTTCAAAATGGTTTAAGTGAATATTTCTTCTGGAATGAATTTGGTGTTAAATACAATTTTATTGCTGTTAACTATCTAATTTATACAAATGAAGTTATCGGGAATATTATGCAGTCTTACCCTGTTATTCCAATATTTTCGGCTTTGTTTTTAATAACCGGAATCATTACTTATCTTATTCTTAAAAAATCTAAAAATTTCATCAACGAGATTCCTTCTTTTAGTGAGAAAATAAAAATCAGCGCGGTTTATATAACCTTGTTCGTAATTTCTTTGATTGCAATTCCTACTTTGGCTAAGACCGAAAACTCTAAAAATGTCTTTGTAAATGAATTACAAGCTAATGGATTGTATAAATTCTATCTTGCTTTTCAGAATAATAAATTAGATTATTTTAAATTCTATAAAACGTTACCAAATCAGGAAGCTTTTGCATTATTAAAACAACAATTCCCAACCATTTCAGGCGAAAATACTTCACGTAAAATAACGAGTGATTCTCTTGAAAATCACAAGAATGTTGTATTAATTACTATCGAAAGTTATAGCGCCGAATTCATGAAAATGTACGGAAACGAGCAAAACATTACTCCTTTCTTAGATAGTTTGGCTCAGAAAAGTTTACTGTTTACCAATTTATATGCTGCCGGAAACAGAACGGTTCGCGGACTTGAAGCAGTAACTTTATGCTTACCTCCAACTGCCGGAGAAAGTGTTGTAAAAAGAGAAGACAATAAGAATAAATTCTCAACTGGAGCAATCTTCAAACAAAAAGGTTACAATGTAAAATTCATGTATGGCGGAGATGCTTTCTTTGATAATATGCAGGATTTCTACAGCGGAAATGGTTACGAAATTGTAGACAAATCAAGTTTTTCTCCTGAAGAAATTACGTTTTCTAATGTTTGGGGCGTTTGCGACGAAGATATGTACAACAAGGCGATTAAGGTTATGAATGCTGAAGCAAAGGAAAACAAACCTTTCTTTAACCATATTATGACTGTTAGTAATCACAGGCCTTTTACTTATCCAAATAATAAAATTGATATACCCGGAGATATTAAATCACGTGACGGCGGAGTAAAATACACGGATTATTCATTGAGAAAATTCTTTGAAATGGCGAGTAAACAGCCTTGGTTCAAAAATACTGTTTTCGTAATTGTTGCTGACCATTGTGCTTCAAGCGCGGGAAAAACACAACTTCCGTTAGACAAATACAGAATCCCAGCTTTTATATATACTCCAGATGCAAAACCTGAAAAGTATAATAACATAATGTCGCAAATTGATCTTATGCCAACGCTTTTTGGATTATTGAATTTTAGTTATGAAAGTAAATTCTTTGGTCAGGATGTTCTAAAACCTGATTACAAACCAAGAGCTTTTATTGCAACTTATCAGGATTTAGGTTTGATTAAGGATAATGTTTTAACTATTTTATCTCCTAAACAGCAAGTAAAACAGTTTGATTTAGAAATCAATCCAAAACCAGGTCTTGCTCCTGAATTTCAAATTGATTACAATGAAATTCCAACGAATAAAGAAAGAGCTGATTTGATTAATGAAACTATTTCGTTTTATCAAACGGCTTCAGATATGTTGAAGAAAAAGAAATATCAGAAGTAGTGATGAAAGTCCATTCCCGAAGCTTAATGACATTAAGTTAAGAAAAGAATAATGTTATGGCGAACAGAATCTCTCGCAAAGACGCAAAATCGCTAAGGTTTTGTCATTTCGAGGAACGAGAAATCTCCACAAGTAACTCCGCAACGAGAATCCAATCTTTGTCGAGCTGCTTGTGGAGATTTCTCGTTCCTCGAAATGACAAGATTGTCGCAAAGCCTTAATAACTATAAAAATTCGATTTTCAAGGATATCTTACTTCAATGAAATAACAAAACAAAAAAGAGCCTCAAATTCTAATGAATTTGAGGCTCTTTTTATTAATGGGAATTATTAAGTTTCATTACCACATTTCAACTTGTAACATGAAACCTGAAACTAAAAAAACTTTCCTTAGTCATTCTGATTCTTCATCCCGAATAAGTATCCGTCCTGATATAATTTTTGATCTTGTTTCAAAGATTCATTGTTACGTTGTGTAACTTCAAATGAATCTAACTTGCTTAAATCTGGTTTTCCAGCGTTTACCCAGGCAGTATACCAAAAACTTGCTGTTGCAGCAATTGCTTTTCTCATTTGGCTTTCAACCATTCCGTTTAATTCCTGGTGCAATTTAGCAGCATATTTTTCAGAGAATTTAGCTGTATTGTATTTAGTTTTAGCCACTTTTCCATCTGCATCCATTTCAAAAACCTGATTTTCCGGAGTTGCAGTTCTTAGTTTTTTATCAACTGCCAATAAAGGCTCGACTAAACTATGAGTATCATTAATCATGTCCCAAGTTGCTTTGTGAACATCTTCGTAATACTGCGCTTGCGGTACATTTAACTTGTAGTTTTTAGCAAATAACTCAGGTAATCTGCTTTCCCAAAGTGAATGAATTCCTTTTTGATCCGTTAATTGTCCGTCATGATTTGCAGACGTATGCAATGGCATATGTGCATCACCAATATAATGACCTAAATCTGCTGCAAGGAATAAAATTTCAGCTCTGTTTTTCTCTTTAAAAGCTTTAGTTAATTTTACCATCATATCTTCGATATACCAAGGCAAAATACCGTTTTCATTCAAAAATTTAGCGTCGTATTTAGTCTTTGCTTCTTCTAAAGTTTTTGGAAAAGTCTCTGGCGAACCAAAACTTTCCATGTCAAAATAATGTCTTGGATTTTCGTCTTTATAATTTAAAGCATATTTACGGATGTCCGGTACAGAAGCTTCCTGAGTAATAAAATCAATGTGATTGTAAAAAAACACTTGTATCGATTGAGGTAAAGCCATTACCGCTGCTTTGTTAATACGTTCATGTCCAACGATTCCCCAGGATAATGTCAAAAATCCAATTCCTAATGCAAAAAAAGCAATTAGTTTTGGTTTCATTTTAAAGTTTTTCATTTATAGATTTGTTTGAGGGGGCAAATTTATCTCATTTAAATATAATTCAAAAGAATACTTTCAAATATTGTGTAAATTTAATTTTGTATGGCATTTAAACCATTTAAATGAGATAACCTCAAATCCAAAGTTTATTTGTAATTTCGTTTTACTTTAGCCCTAAATTATTTCCTATGCGCCTAATCAGCCTGAGTTTTCTTTTTTTGATGGTTTCTTCCGTTTGTATTGCACAAGATGATATTATAAAGCTTAAAAATGTTAGCGATACTATTCTAAATACTAAAAGAACATTGCAGATTTCTGATCCGTTAGACGCTGTAAAAACAATGCAAAAGCTTTTTCCGGGCAAATTATACAATTTATCAGATCATAATACTTTTATAAGCTGGAATTGCAAAAGTTGCAAACCTACTGCATTTAAAGATGTTAACGAGGTCGAAGGCGATCAAATGTTTTCATATACACGAGGCGTTGCAACCAGACTTTTGGAAAACATCGATTATAAAGATTCTAAAGGAAATCAATTTAAACTCTTGTTTTTCAATCATTCTATTTACGATGAAGACGGCTTACAAACCGGAAGATTTTCTGGTGGCCTTGTTGGTGTTGCCAAGTTTGCAAAAAATGATAAAATTTGGCAAATGAGATCTTTTCAACCTGCAGTTGCGGGATTTGGCGCATTTGCACAAGCACCAAAACCTAAACTTATCGAGATTGGCGAAGATCAATATGCTTTTACATTATTACATGTTAATGGCGGTGCTGGCGGTCCGTTTGAAGGTATTCTATATCTTGTTGCAGGATTTGAAGGTAAATACCAACCAATCATGCAAGTTTATGACTATCAACTTACGAATGTTGCAAGTGTAACGTGGTCAAGTTCTTATACTGTTGTAAACGACAATACTAAAAAACACTTTAGAGATATTATCATTAAAACAAGCGGTACTTTTGATAAAGCTGAACAAGTTAATGATGAATTCGAAGTTAATTTACCTGCGGAAATAGCTGCAATGGCTAAAACCAAAAAACAGTTTAAATTCGAGATTGAAAAACATTTTTCGTTTAAAGGAAAACTCTACAAAATGGTTGATAAACCAATTGTTAAATTCTCGAATGTAAAATAGTTTTGTTCTTTTAATGAAAGTATAGTATTGAAGCTAATCCTAAACAAGCGATAAATATCCAAAGGAAGATTCCTTGTAACAACGGCTTCACGCCTACTGATTTTAAAGTATTTATATTCAAGGTTGCTCCAATCAGAAACAATGTGATTGTTAATCCAATTTTTGCAATTCCCACAATATGAGGCGCAATAATAGCAGTTGCCGGCACATAAGTATTAAAAAGCATCGCAAGAATAAATAATCCTATGAAGTAAGGAATTTTAATTTTACTGTTTTTACTTTTAAAAATTACGGCAGTCAAAATCGAAATTGGAATAATCCATAATGCTCTGGCTAATTTTACAGTTGTTGCAATTTGCAAAGCTTCGGCTCCATATTTATTTGCTGCTCCAACTACAGAACTTGTGTCGTGAATAGCAATTGCGCACCATAATCCGAAGTCTTTCTGAGATAAGTCAAGCTGATGTCCGATAAACGGGAAAACAAATAATGCGATCGAATTCAGAATAAAGATTACGCCTAATGCGATTGAGGTTTGATTTTCATTTGATTTTATAACTGGTGAAATCGCTGCAATCGCGCTTCCTCCACAAATAGCAGTTCCGCAAGATATTAAATGTGATGTTTTTCTATCCGTTCTAAGCCATTTCCCTAGAAATGTACCTAATATTAAAGTGCTGAAAATAGAAAATATAGTCAGTAAAAAACCTTCTTTTCCGGCAGAAAGTGCGCTGGAAGCATTCATTCCGAAACCTAAACCAACTACAGAAAATTGTAATAAATAAGTAATCGCTTTATTATTGAATTCAACAAATGGATTTCCAAAAATATTCACCATTATAACTCCTAATAATAATGCAATTGGCGGAGAAATTATAGAAAATAAGCAAAGAGCAATAATCAAAGTAAAAATTCCTTGTTGTATATAAAGGTTAACTTCTAATAAATGTGAGCTTGTATGTTGTTTCGTTTTCAAAATAATAGATTTGATATTTCTTTTACAAAGGTCTGCCGTTTATATCATAATCACTAATCGTAAATTGCAATCGACTATAACCCCAAGTTATAGTAAGAAGAAATATTCTGAATAAAAAGTTCTGACAATGAATCTGTTTTTCCTAGTAAAGTGATGATATAAAAATATCTTTCGACGGATAGATTTTCTACATCCAAAACCATAAGTTCATTGTTTTTAAGCTCTTTATCTACTGCGTGTATTGACATAAAAGCAAAACAATCTGAATTTAATAAATATGATTTTATGCTTTCTGTGCTTCCTAATTGCATTTCAATTTGTAAATCGGTTATTCTAAAACCAATTTGTTTCAAAGCAAATTCTATAACTTCAAGTGTTCCAGAACCACGTTCACGAGTTATGAATTTCATTGCTTTTAAATCTTCAACCGAAACTTCATTTTTCTTTGCAAAAGGATTATTGATATTACAAACCAAAACCAATTCATCTTTTAAAAACGGAATATACTTTATAGACTGATTTTTAGATTGTCCTTCTACAATTCCTATTTCTATTTCTTTGTTGATTAAAGCATTCTCGATTTGCTCTGTATTTCCGTTTAGCAAATTGACTTTTATATCTTTTTGCTTTTGGTGAAAACGAGCCAAAACCGGCGAAATAAGATATTGCGCAATTGTTGTACTTGCTCCTAAACGCAATAAACCCTGACGTTCGTTTATAAAAGAACTCATATCAAAGTCAATTTCACGATAAATTTCGAAGATATTTTTGGTATGCTTTAGCAGAATTTCTCCGGCTGGAGTTAATGCAATTTTAGAACCATTACGCTCAAAAAGTTTTGTTTTATAAGTTTCTTCCAGTTCCTGAATGTGTTTAGAAACTGCTGGCTGCGAGATATATAATTCAGTAGCCGCTTTTGTAAAATTTAAGCGGAGTGCAACGGTGTAGAATACTTTTAGCCTGAAATCCATATCTTATATTAATTGAAAATTATTGATTTAATACATTCCATTTACAACTGCATAAGTTGGATATTTAGTATCTGCCGTTGTAAATAATTTATCAATACAATTTTCTTTAAAAAAGTTTTCTAATTCTTCCTTTTTTAAATTTTTACAATTTTCAACATTACTATTATTTATCCCAAAAAATAATCTCCCTGTTATAGTAATATCAGAAATACTATCAATTTTGATAATTGTATTTCTTTCCGAATCTTCTTTAATCATCACTTTTGCAGTTGCACTTGCGTTATATTTTGGAATTTCAAAATAAAAATAAATTAAACTATCCGATTCTCCTAAATACAAACCTGCTTCATGTGAATTAAGTTCTTTATAAAGCTTTTCTTTTTTAATTGAAAGCGTATAAACTTTATCAGATTTAATTTTCTTGCCTACTCTTTGTCCTGGTTGACTATCTGCCAAAATGGTAAAAAAACAAAGTGTTCCAATTATCGAATTTATAAGAAAATATGATTTTTTGTCTACTACACTTTCTTTTTTAAAGTATTTATAAGAGAAAGGTAAAACAGATAAAGCAATAAGATCAGAAACATCAACAGTTCTATAGAACGCAAAGTTTGAAGTTTGGGAAATAAAACCAATAAAACTATTTGAAATTTCTAATTTCCAAAAAATAAAAAATAAACCTGTTGAAACATAATTTTTTAAGGCATGCTTTGGTAAAAATATGGAAATAAAAAAGGGAAAAATAAAAAGTCCCGCAAAATCACTTAGTTTTCCGGTAATTACATTTGAAAAAGCATATTTTAAATAAAAATCATTTACAAGAACAAGCAAAATTCCCAGAACGAATAATTCCGAAGTTAAAAGCTCGAATTTTATTTTATTCTTCATTGCTAATTATTTTATTTGCTTTTTGCAGTTGTTTATCTAGTACCCAGTTTTAACTGGAGTATTATACAAAAGATATTTAATAGGCTTTAGCCAAACTAGCTTATGATATTTGGCTAAAGCCAATACTTTACTCTCTTATTTTCTCCAACTAAAGTTGGAGTCTATTCAATAAAATTCGAGCATAACGTTACAGGATACTTTTTAGCCTGAAATCCATATTATTCTTTAATATTTCCCCATTGCTTTAACTCCATTATCTGTGAATTTTAAAATTTCAGTTGTAATTGGATATCCCGAATTCTCATATTCTTCTACTACGATAGGACCAAGACGTTCAGAAAAATACTCAAAATCTTGCTCTCCAAAAATATAACAAAAGTCTCTCACAGGAATAACAGCATAAAATGGGAAGCCAATATTATTCTTAACCAAATCTTTAATTTTTGAAGAAAAAAGACAAGCACTTTTAAGCCAAACTTCCTCAATATCAATCATTCCTAGTTTATGATTATCAAGATCTTCAACTTCTACCTGAACTTTATCTAAAAGAGTATCTAAATTTAAATCAACTTGTTTTTTTAGTTCTTCTAAATCTAAATTCCAGTCTATCAAATCATCATGAGAAATAAATGAAAAGTTATTATTAGTATTTACCATAAAAACTTTACTGAATTCATCTGTTACCTTTTCATGTGCTAGGTTTTCAAACTCAAAGTCATTAGGAAAAAATTGTATATATACTTTATCTTTTATAATCTCCCAATCTTCTTTTTCTAATGAATGTGAAACAATTACATTAACTAAATCTACAATATGCCTATCATCAGAATCTCTCTCGTAATTGCGTCTGACATTCTCTAAACTTACTTTTAATTCAGAACCTTCTACATCGATAAGAATAAATCCATCTTTATCAATAGAATCAATGGCTAAGCCTTTGCTTTCAAGCTGTGTTTTGAACTTATTAAAAACAATATCTTCTTTGTTATTGCTTTCGAATGAATTTGGCATATATTAAAAAATTAGATTTTACTTAATTTAAATGTTTCTTAGAAATAATTTTAATGGTTTTAGCCAAATTCGATTTTCAATATTCGGCTAAAGCCAAACTATTATGTAATTAATTCTCTCCAACTAAAGCTGGAGCCTATTCAATAAAATTCGTGTAGATTTGTGGAATTACTTCGTCTGTTCGCTCTTTCAGGCTCGGGTCGTGGCAAAAAACACTACAACAAATTAATTATTACAAACTTTGTGCCTTTGTTCCTCTGAACCTTTGCCCCTTTCTAAAGCAATCCATTATATTTTCTAACAAACCATTCAGTTGTCAAGAAAATTGCGATTAAAATCAACAACCAAACCCAATCAATTAATGGAGTTTTGGTTGAAATATTTTTCTCTATTGATTTGTATTCTTTATTTTCAAGAAGTGTATTGATCAAATTATCGGCTTGATTTTCAAAGAATGCTTTTCCACCGGTTTGAAGCGCTAATTGTTTTAGTTTTGTAACATCCGGATTTACGAATTGTTTTTCGATATCAAAATCCAAAATCTCAAAATGACTTGAATATGATGTATTTGTATTTAGTTCTTTTACTGTAAAATTATATTTTCCTGTAACTAAACCGTCCAGATTTACAGAGAAAGAATTGTTTCCTTTTAGTAAATCGTAGTTTTTAGCTTGCTTTGTCTCAGCATTTGTAACTGTAATTGTTAATCTGGCTTTCTCGTCAAATTCATAGTTTTTATTGAAGTATTGCGCGTTAATTACAATTGCTTCTCCAGAATTATAGAAACTTTCATGTGTTACAACAAGTGATTTTCTTGAAGTTGTTGAGGCTAAATATTGAATTATTTTATCAATAAAAACATCATATTTTTCAAATGATTGATTGTCGATATGACTTTGCAAACGCCATTTCCAGCTATTTTCTCCTAAAAGAAAAGCGGTTCTTTTTCCTTGATTTTCGGCGAAAGCCAATAAAGGCGCATTTGTAGAAACATTTCTAATTTTTGACGAAAGTAAAACAGACACATTCCCATTTGTAGTAACAGTTCCGAATAAATTTTGCAACGGCGGAAAATTTTCAAAACCTATATTATCTATCGCAAACAAATTAAACTGCGATTGAAATTCGGATAAATAATCTTCTCTTTGTCCGCTCATTTTAAAAACCAAACTATTTTGTTGTTGGTTTAGAAAATTAAAATCGGTGTTGTTTCCTGTGATTATAAAAGTGTTTGTTCCTGCTAATTTATTATTATCAAAAATCGCTTTAAATGCTGTTGTTGGTTGATATAAAACTAAAACAGAAACATCTTGTAATTGACTAATATCATTTGGTTTAACCAAAATCACTTTGCGTTGTGCATTAACTTCAATTGCACGTTTTAATGCAGCGATATCCGGATGATTTATAGCCGAAACAATCGCAATTGTTGACTTTTGATCAATGACTTCGACAGCAAAATTCTTTACGTTATTATAACTGTTTTTCTCTTTTGTTCCTGATGAAATACTAGCTTTAAAAATTTGCAATCCAACTTTATCTGCGGGTAAAAGCAAATTTAAAGTAGCTGTTTTTTTAGAAGGAGAAAAAGAAACTTTCTCTTTGGCTACAACCGAATTTCCCTGCACAATTGTAAAATCGGCATTTGTGGTTTTATCTCCTGAATATTGAAGAAAAACTTCAACGGGAAATTTATTTTTATGAAAAGCGTATTTATTTACGTTAAGCTGATTGATTTTTAAATCAAGAAAAGTGGTTGTATCTCCCACAACCAAAGGATAAACTTTATTGACAGGATCAAATCGATATACATAATCGTTTCCTGTAGTTTGATTTCCGTCTGTAATTACAACCGTTGGAAAAATCAGATTTTTGTTGATGCTTTTTAGATTTTTAGCTACTTCGTCTAAGTTGGTTTGTTTTCCTTTAAAATCAAATTTATCCAACGGTTTAAAATCTACATCAAATTGGTAAGATTGAATTTCGAATTTTTCCTGAAGTGCAGGATTCGAAATTAATTTCTGATACAATTCAGCAACTTTCTTATCTGATTTCAAAACCGAAATCGAACTCGAATTATCTACCGCAATTGCTAATGGTGTTTTGGTTATTTCGAGTGAATTCTTGGTCATTATTGGATTTATCAATAAGACTAATAACCCGAAGATGGCTAAAAAACGTAAAAAAGCCAAAAACCAAATCACATTGGATTTGTTTTTGGCTTTAAAAAAATATTGAAAATACGACAAACCTCCCGCTATTACTAATGAAAGCAATAATAATAGTATCGTGTTTGTAGTCATAATTATAGTTTAGTGATTGGGAATATTTAATAATTCAAAGATCTCAAAATAAAGCCTTTGAACCTTTGAACCTTTGCAACTCAGTCCAGAACCTTCGGGATAGTTCCTTATGTCAACATTCCTCCGCAAACATTAAGGACTTGTCCTGTAACGTATGCACTCATATCTGAAGCAAGGAAAAGACAAGCATTTGCCACATCTTCTACTGTTCCTCCGCGTTTCAACGGAATTCCTTCTCTCCATCCTTTTACTACATCTTCCGGCAATTTTGCTGTCATTTCAGTTTCGATAAATCCTGGAGCAATTGCATTACAACGAATATTACGAGAACCTAATTCTAATGCTACTGATTTTGTAAAACCAATTGCACCAGCTTTAGATGCTGCATAGTTAGTTTGTCCTGCGTTTCCTGATACTCCAACAACTGAACTAATATTGATGATAGAACCTGCACGTTGTTTCAGGAAAGTTCTTTGAATTGCTTTTGTCATATTAAATACTGACTTCAAATTGACATCAATAACCTGGTCAAAATCAGCCTCAGACATACGCATTAATAGGTTATCTTTTGTAATTCCAGCGTTGTTAATCAAAATATCAACTGTTCCAAAATCAGCCAAAACAGCGTCAACAAAAGTTTGTGCTTCATTAAAATCGGCCGCATTTGACTGGTATCCTTTTGCTTTAACTCCTAAACTGTTCAACTCAGCTTCCAACGCTTCTGCAGATGCTACAGATGAGCTGTATGTAAAAGCAACGTTTGCACCATGTTTAGCAAAAACTTCAGCGATTCCTCTTCCAATTCCACGACTAGCGCCCGTAATGATGGCAACTTTTCCTTCTAGTAATTTCATATTCAAAATTAATTTTAATAATTGTTTGTAGCTATTCCTGCTCCCGAAGCCTCGGGACGCTTGTATCTTTTTCTGGCAAAAAAACCATTAAAAGGATACCACTTCTATCAGGGCTATGAATGACTTGCCAAATATATGATAATTCCCTTTTTAAAAAAATAACAATAGTATATTTTATGAAGAAGAACGCTTCTTTAAAATGAAAAAGAATAAAAAAACCGTTTCACGAATTGTGAAACGGTTCTAAAAGAAATAACTTTATTACAAGCATTCTATACCATCGATTGTTGCTTTGCATATTGGCTCAACCGGAAAGATTTGTGGTTCCATAATACATGGTCCGTTATAAGGAAATGGAGTCCAAGGAATTGTACATCTCACAGTTCCGCTGCCCATTACATTTTTTTGTTCACTAATACTAAGTACTTCAACTCCTCTAAGGTTTAAAATTTTTTCTAACATAATAATTCAGTTGTTTAATATTTGTATTCTCAATCATTTTATGTCTGTTGAGTTTCAGACGTAACAATAAATGGATTCATTATTTTTTGATATACAGACAAAAAAGCAAATTAATTATGTTCTTAAAATTGACTTTGTTTTAAAAAAAACGGCTCGATTGGAGCCGCTTTTTTTCCAAAATTAAAAACAAAACTAAAAAAAACTCTTCTTTTAAAACTTGTAGTTTGTTAATCTAAACGGTGCTGCTGCACTTGCATAAGTGTAAATAACATTCGTATAGAAGATTGTAAACGATTCTTTTTTAATATATAATCCTTTAGGATTAGTAATCTCATCATCTAAGATTTTTAAAAATGCTCTTGTCGCCGCAGAGGCTGTCCAACCGTCATTGGTTAAGATAATCGTCTTATTTACCGCATCTTCAGTAGTTGTGAAAAAGTGATAGATCGGTCCTTTTCCTCCAGTAAATGTATACGCAATGTAGTTACCATTCAATGGATCATTAAAAGCTATCTGAACTCTTGCAATTTTTTGATTTGCAGGCAAACTAGCATTTACCTGCGCTAATATTGCTTTAGCATAAGGCGAGTTGGTACCGGCATTGGCTAAATTCGCAGCTATATATCCTATTGTAATTTGTCCTCCGCCTTCTAAAAACAGTTTGTAATCATCTGTTAATCTTGGTGGTGCATTTGTAAATTGAATAGTAGCTTTTGCTCCGCTTGTTCCTGTTGCTACAAAGTTATTATCAGTCGCATTATAAGCGAAAACTGATAATTTTTGTGATCCAACAGTAACTGCAGGCTTTACAGTTATTCCAGTTGGTGTATAAGCAACTGCCAATTTAAGTGTTTCGGCATTTCCTTCTTCTAAAGGAGATGCTGTTCCAAATCGAACTACTGGATTAAAGTTAAGCTCGTATTTTTTAACTGTTGTTCCATCTGTAGTTTCAAGCGTTCTGAATAACGGGCTATTAATATCACCTGTCAGGTTTTTGTTCATGATAGTGTTTCCTGCCAAATCATCCCAATCTTGAGCTGTTGCTTTTACAAAACGAACTTCTTTTACAGTTCTATTGGTTCTGAAAACAAGGTCTTCATTTTCTACTCCATAAAATAAAAACTGAAAATCACCTAAAAAGCCTCTTCCCGGAGCAAGTGGTGAATTACCAGAGTCTGACAATAAATGAATTTTATTTTTTGTCGTAAAAACCACACTTACAGTACTTCCTAATTGAATTTCATACTGACTATCATGTTTCTTTGTATCTTCATCAAAATCAGAAGCCATAGTTACTTTTCCATTAGGCTGGAATTTAATCAAATGTGTAAATCCTCCTAATTGATTATCATCTGTATAATAGACTACTTTCCATCCCTGATCTGCAGAAAGTAATAAATCATTAAGTTCCTTTTTTTGCTTGTTTAATCGCTCCGTTGGCGTATCGTCAAACTTTTGTTCGGCATCTGTGCTCACACAACTATTTACTTGCAACATCAAAATAATGAGCAACAAATACTTAAATATATTTTTAGTTTTCATAATTTTTCTTTTGTTAAATTTTTAATCATTTAGAACATCTGTTGTATTCTTCTGTGCTTCGTCTCTTAGCTCATAAAAATCTATATTAAAAGCATCTCTATAGTATTGAACTACAAGCGCTTCTTTTTTCTTAATAGCATCAACTCCAGCCGGATTTACGATACTTGCAAGCAATGCCGCATACTCTTCTTTTGAACTAAGCAAAATTATTGCTGCTGTTTCTGCAAAATCTTCTGTATAATTTGATCTTGCATATGCGCTTATAAAACCAAGTTCCTGAGCTTCACCATCTGAAATACTAAACGGATCTGAGGTATAATCTTTAGGTGTTATTTTTGCCCAGGCTTCTACATCAAAAATTTTAGTTTGATTTAAAATATGTACATATTCATGCTGAATTGTATGAACAAATTCTGTTACACTTTCACGGTTTTTCTTATCTACATAATCAACCTGAAAAAGAGAAATTCTCTTTCCTCCTTCGGCTAAACCTAAGGTGTTTGAAACATCATCAGGATTCACATTTACGCCTCCAACCAAAACAAAATCTCTAGGTGCAATGATCTTAACGAAATCTTTTCCTCCGATTGTTGTATAACTATCGATCCATATTTTTTTGATTATTTCTAATGCTGGTTGTACTTTGTCAACCTCTGGCGGAAATAAAAATCTATTATTATCGACAACATTTTGATTCCACTCATATTGCACACTTATATTATAAGGATCGATATAGTTTTGATCAATCCATTTGTCTAAATCAGTTTTTACTTTTGGAGTAAAATCCAATAAACTTTCCTTCGGCTGATCTTCCTGAGAACAAGATGCAAGTGTCAATAAACCAACAGCCAGTACTATATTTTTATATTGTTTAATTAATTTCATAATCGCTTAAATTAAATTTATCTCGGATTTAGTTCAATTCCATTATTAGATGCATTTAGTGGTATTTGTACCGCACGACGCTTGTCATCTTTAACTAAGATATTATTCTTAGTTATCTGTCCTTGTGGATTATAAGTATTGTGTACTACAACCAGATTAAATCTCTTGATATCAAACCATCTTAGTCCTTCGTGTAAAAACTCTCTTCTTCTTGCTTCTGTAATTGCTTTGATAAAAGAAGTTTGCTCTGGAGTTAAAGAATAAAAAGGTGTATATTCATTAGCAACAACCGGATATTTTTCTAACACCATTTCTTTGGTCAACACATCTGTAGCGCTGTCATATCCATCTGTTCTGGTTCCCAGAAAATATTCTAACTCTGCTGTAGCAACATCCAATTGATTTGTCATAACGTGAGCTTCGATACGATTTAAGAACATTTCGTCGTTTGAAAAAAGTACAACTCCTGTAAATGGAAGACCAATTTGTGCCGTTACATTTGTATATTTAAAATACTCATTAAATTTATATACAGCCACATTTGCTCCGCTCGCTCCTTGAATTGAAATATCAATTAACCAATCTTTATTGAATATATTAGTATCGCTGCCAAGTATCTGATCTCTTTCGTTTGCTCTTGTAAAAGCAAATCTGTTTGAAGTTGTTGCTCTTCCGCAAATTGAACTTGGAGATCCTATTAATAGGTTTGTAACATGTGTATTCTTTGCATATTCGATTGGTTTATTGGGGAAATCATAAGAGTTATAAGCAACCCAGTCTCTAAGTTTTCCAACTGGTTTATTTCCTAATCCGTCTGTAAGTTCCAATACACGTCTCCAATCCCCTTTTGCAGTATAAAATCTTGCTGCAAAAGCTTTTGCTGCTTCTTTATTAAAGTGATATTTTAAATAATCAGTTCTGTAATCATTAGTAACATATTTTAATCCTTCTTCAATATCTGCCTGAATTAGATCAAAAACTTCTTTTACTGAATTACGTTTGTAGTTTACAATTAAAGCTTTTTCAGGCTCTGTTACATAAGGAATTCCTAAATCAGTTCCTGCAGTAGCCGGATTGTAACGATTAGACCATATTGAAACCAACATAAAATGAGCATAAGCTCTTGCAAGCAATGCTTCACCCTTTTGAGGGTTTAGATTAGGCGTGTTTCCAAGTTCTTTTATAGATGCTAATGCCTGATTTGCTGTTGCGATTGCTTTATATGCCGCGTTCCAGTAAAATCCCTGAGTATCTCTACCGGTTTGATCATCCTGTAATTCCCAATTGTAGTTTTGAGCATTATTTATATTTACAAGCGAACTTTTATTATCAGATACGTTATCAGTCATCGTTTCGGCAATATCGATATAAGTACCGTCCGGATATGCGTCTGTCAATAATTCTGATATTTTTTCTGGTGTGTCAATCTGTAATCTGTTATCTGGAGTTTCCGAAAGGAAATCATCGCAACTACTAAAACCAACAAGTATTAATAGTGATAAAGCTATTTTTATATTTTTCATAATCAATTATATTAAAATGAAAGGTTTATGGCGAATGTATATTGTGATGTAATTGGGAAAGCTACACCTCCTGTATTACGGAATTCAGGATCCTGACCGTTAAGTCTCTTATCTGAATAAATCAACCAAGGGTTTACTGCTGATCCTTTTAATGTAAATGTGCTAACTCCTAATTTTCTCTTGAAATCCTTAGGGAATTCCCAACCTAATGAGATATTTTTCAATCTCACGAAATCACCATCAGCAATTCTAACATCGGAATAATTATAAGTATTGTAAGCTTTTGCTAACGTACGTTCTCCTCCATTATTTTCAATCAATCTTTTGTCTGCGATAACCGGAACATTTGTAATATTTTCATCTCCAGGATTTATCCAACGATTAGTGAAGTCTTTTGTAAATACTGTCAAATCATCATAAACGCTGTCATAAACAGGATTCAAACGAACTTTATTTCCTCCTGAACCAACAATAAATACATATAATGACCAGTTTTTATAAGTAAAAGTATTCGCTAAACCTATAGATTTATTTGGCTCAATAGAACCTTCATATTTCAAATATTTAGTTACGTCTTTTGTGTCTTGAAAATCTGCATCTGTCATATTATTCTCAGCTCCATCCTGCAATTTGAAAGTTGGTAATCCCTGATTATTTAATCCTGTGAATTCATAAGAATAAATTGAATTTCTAGGAGATCCTAATGCATTTCCACCGTTTCCGTTTACTAAGCTAAAAGCAGATGGTTTGTTCTGTAATTTTGTGATTTTTTGATCATAAACAGAGAAATTAAGTGTTGTCGACCATTTAAAATTTTTGGTTACAATATTTTGAGTCGTGAAACCTACTTCAAGACCTTTAGTTCTCATATCAGCATTATTACCTTGCTTGATACTTTCTCCTCCAACACCAGAAGTTGTCACAAAATCAACCAAATCAAAGGCATTACGAGTATAAACATCAGTTACAAATTGTACTCTGTTGTTAAACATTCCTAAGTCTAAACCAATGTTAGTTTCATATTGTTTTTCCCAGGTTAAATCACCATTTTGTAATTCATCAATTGATATCTTAGATTCTCTGTTTGCAAGAAAAAGACGGTCTGTGATAAAACTTTTGTAAATCGCCAATGAGTTTGTAGCCGGTCCTGCAGTTGCTGTAAGTCCGTAAGAAGCTCTTAATGCTAAATTGTTTATAGACTTAACATTTCTCATGAAATTTTCTTCAGTAATATTCCATTTTCCACTTACAGTATAAGTTGGCAACCATCTGTTAGATCCGCTGTTTCCTTGTCTGTTAGAACCGTCATAACGACCTGTAAGAGACGCAGTATAACGACGATCATAAGTATATCCTACTTTCCCGAAGAAACCAACTGTTCTTTCTCTTTCAGCATCAAAACCATAATAAGAATCTCCATCATTTACGATTTTAGAAATCAATCTTGGATCAATAAAAGGCGTAAGTCCACGGTCAAACTGAAGTCCTACAGCTGTAAAATTATCGCTGTTTCTGTCTACAGATCTAAGCTCTGTACCAAAGAAACCTTCTACTTCGTGTTTGTCATTAAATGTATTTCTATAATTAACACTATTTCTAATGTTGTAAGAAGTCATATCATTTGTAAATTTTCTTAAGAATCCACCATTTGGAAGTACAGAAACTTTTGGTGCTGTCAAATTATCCGGATCACGGTATAAGAAGATATTTGCCTCCTGAACAATCGCATTTTCACCTTCTGAACTTAAAGCAGTACCGGCTTTGTAAGCTGCAGCTACGTTTGAATCTTCATAAATTTTATGCTCTCTAGAAGTATTGGCATATCTTGCTGAACCTGTAAGATTATAAGTCAAATGATTGTTTAATTTATATTCTAAATCCAATTGAAAACGAATATCATTTACTTTAATATCCAATGTATTATTCTCAAGCTCATTGATAATATTCATTGGAGCCCAGTTATTTCTGTAATATTCTAAATTTCCATTTTCGTCATAAGGTCTTAAAGTTCTGCTTGTATTCAAAACATACTTAAATGGATTGATATCAAACTCTCTGTTTACGCTTCCGTACACGGGATCTGATTTGCTTTCATAACTTCCCGGTGCAGTTTGATTACGAATCGAACCCATTGTAGATAAAGTAAGATTTAATCTGTCATTGATATAAAAAGTACCTTTTATATTAGAAGTCAATTGTTTTACATTATCCGCAATAGTCCATCCCGGATCTGTATAATAACCAAGAGATGCGTAGAAAGTATTGTTTTTTCCACCACCTGAAAAACTCAAAGAGTGATTTTGAGTGATCGATGGTCTGAATAAAACACTAAACCAATCTGTATTTCCTAATTCGTATTTCTTTAAAAATTGATTACGGCTAACTTCGTCATTTCTAACTCCAAACTGACCTCCTGTTTTATTGTAAGTATCAATTTGTTTTGCCAAAATATTATAAACTCCACCAAATCTTCCGTTAAGTGATGATGCAATTTCCAAAAATCCTTTACCGTCTCCGCCATATCCTTCTAATTCTTTTAAAATACTCATAGATTCCTGAGAATTTAAAATATCATATTGCGAATAACTCGGAACAGTTCTTACCGTATTTTCAACAGAATAACTCACTTTTAAAGGCGAATCTCTACGTCCTTGTTTTGTAGTTACAACCACAACTCCATTTAATGATCTTGAACCATAAATAGAAGTTGCCGATGCATCTTTTAAGATTTCTATATTCTGAATATCATTAGCATTTAAACCTGCTACAGAAGAACTCAATAAAGTTTCAGAGTTACCAGAAGCTAAATCAGAAAATGAAATATTAATAATATCTTCTTGAACAACACCATCAATAACCCATAAAGGTTTTGTATCTCCAAAGATTGACGAAGATCCACGAACCGTGATTTTTGGCGCTGTACCAAAAGTTCCTGTTACATTTTGAACCGTTACCCCTGCTGCTTTTCCTTCAATCATTCTACTAACATCAACTACACCATCAACTTTCAATTCCGTTCCAGAAATTTTACTAATTGCTCCTGTAAATGTTCTTTTAGAAGTTTTTTCGTAACCTGTAGTAACAATAACTTCTTTCAGATTTTGTCCCACTTCATTTAAAACAATCGTTGGCGTTGTATTGTTTGTATCAATTTCTTTTGTCTCCATACCTACATAAGAAATGATCAATTTATCACTATTAGCAGGAACTTCGATAGTAAAATTACCATCAAAGTCCGTTAATACAGCCGTTTTAGTTCCTTTTGCCATTACTGTTGCTCCAGGCAAAGGATTTCCTGCTGAATCAGTAACTTTTCCTTTGATAGTTGGACCAACTAATATTTCAAATAATGAATCATGATTATCTGAATTTGCAAATGGATTAATAACATTCTTTTGCAAAATAATCTGGTTACTAACTTCTGCAAATGTTATATTAAATGGAAGCAATATTCTGTCCAGAATACTGGATAATGTTTCCTGATTTGCCTCAATACTAACCTTTTGGTTTAATTGTGGTAATCTGGAATTATAGGAAAATTTTACATGTGCAGACTTTTCAATTTTAGATAATGCACTATCCAATGTCAAATTTTCAACTGTAATTGTGACTTTGGTATCTAATTTTTTTTGCCCATTTACATCGTTCGCCATTGCACCACTTGAAAACACAAGTGCAAGGACAAACTGAAATAGTGTTATTTTCATGATTCGATGGAGTAATCGTTGTTTAACAACTGGTTTTTTCATAATTTTGGTTTGTTTTGATTAATACTGATTCGAGTGTATTTTAAGAAACGTACTGAATAACTCTTTACAGAGAGAAATTCAATTTTAATAAGTGTCGGAATGTTACAGCATTTCGGCACTTTTTTTATGCATGGTCTTCTACATAGGCATTTTTGGTTTTTTTCTGGTTTTTAGTTTATAATTTGGTTTTGGTTTGTTTCAAAAGAAATAAATTACATTCTTGTTTTAAAAAGAAAGTATTTACTTCAAAATTTTGTTTTTCAGAGCCTGATTTTCTCTTGTTTAATTACAGTTAAACAATCAAATTAATTACAGCCTTCTGATATGATAGTAATTTGATTTCCGTTCATTTCAAAACTGGTATTATTGCCAATGCTTTTACAGACAATTTTCAATTTTTCTGTCAATGGCTGATCACTCAGTGAAGTTGTAAGGTGACAATCTTTAAGCTTGTCTTTAGGATAATCAATATCGACTAAATAAGCTTGCTCGATAGTTTCAAAAATCTGAGAAACCGGAATATCGCTAAATTCAAAGCTTAATTGTTCGATGTTTCCAACACTTTGAGCCAGTTCAACATCTTCAGTAATATTGGTAATTTTATTAAACTTTAGATCATTACGTACAAATCGCAATGCTTGATTGGGAAGTAAAACGATCTCTTCATGATCTGATTTCGAGACCAATTCATTTGACCTAACCTTAACTTTACCGGTGCGAACAAGAACTTCAACATCAGGCTGATCAGAATAAGCTTTGACCCTAAAACTAGTTCCAACTACCTTTGTGACAATCTCGTTTGCATAAACGTAAAAAGGTTTTTTAGGATTTTTACTAATTTCAAAGAAACCTTCGCCGGATAAATACACCTTTCTTTCGTTTCCGGTAAAGATTTTAGGATAACTTAATTTACTATTTGGCTGTAATAAAACCGAACTACCATCTGATAATGTGATGATTTGCGGTTTATCAGAATTGTTTGTTTGCTCAACTAATCCTTCACTATTTTCATCAATAAGTTCTTTGTAAGTGACAACTTTATTTTCTGTCTGGAAGTTATTTTTGTAAAACCAGGTAGAGATTAATCCAAAAACTAAAGTTGCTGCGACTCCGGCAAGAAAACATTTTCTAACGAATCTGCTATTTGAGTTTTCAGATAAATTGCTTTGATTTTCTTTTCGCTCGATCTTCGACCACGTTGTTTCTAACGCTCTGCGAATATCTGAGGTTGATAATTTTGAATCCGGAACTTTCATTGCCAACAATAAATGCCTTGCGTCTTCGACTAATTTGGCACGTTGACGACTTTCCAGAGTCCACTCTTCCCAACCATCATTGTCAATTTTTAATAAAATCCATGATTGGAAGGATTCGTCAGATAAAAAATCCTCTATTTCGGTATATGTATTACGTTTTTGCATCTAAAAATAAGGTTACAAAAACATAGAGGACACTTCTTTGATTATATACTCACCAAATTGTGATTATTTTTATATTTTTTTGAAAAAATTTAAAAACTACTTGAAGATAGTAGCAGAAATAATGAAAAACTACCTTTCCATTCTTTGCGAAGTGCCATTAAACCACGATACAACAAATTACTAGCCGATTGATAATTAACATCAAGCATTTCGGCAATTTGTTCTACAGTAAGTCCCTGATGGTATCTTAAATACAAAGCTTCCTTTTGACGAGGCGGTAAATCATTTAATAATTTATTCAGATAGGTAACTTTTTCTTTAGTTGCATAATCATCATCTATAAGTTCGTGCTCCACAGAAAATTCCAACAAAAATGCAATAGAATCAGTATTTGTAGCTTTTCTAAAAATATGATCACGTTCATGAAGCCGTGCAATTCTCTTGCGCACACTTGATAACAAATATGCTTTTACAACCACAGACGGCTGTAATGAATTGCGATACACCCAAATATCAGTAAAAACATCCTGAATACAATCCTGCACTTTTTCGTGAAATGGAGAAAGTGAATTTCCATAACTCACTAAATCTGCGTAATATCTTTCAAACAACATTGAGAAGGATTTTTCATCTCCTTCCTTTAGGTTAGTCCAAAGGGTAATGTCATCAAAGGTGCTAAATTCAAGGATTGAGGTTTTCATAGTGCTTGTGGCTGATATTCTAAAAGTAAATCTTCTACTTAATACAAAGAATATGTTTTTTTAACATTATCTTTTCATTTTGTGCGATAAATATATAAAAGCAAAAGTTTAAAACAAATTTTTTTACACAAAAGAAGCAGTTTCCTAATATTAGAAAACTGCTTCTTTATTACGGTTTAGTTAATCTAATCCCTGTTATTTAAATCTTAATTTTATTTTGTTAAATATACCAATTGTGAGATTTTACTACAATAATTTCGCAATCCTATTTTCTGATTTTAAGTATTGAAATTTAGTTTATCATTCAGAAATAAACCTATAAAACAAAAAAACCTTGCTAAAAAAATAGCAAGGTTCTATGAATTTTATTCTAAAAACAGTTTTTTAGAAAGCTACATTCCATCTTGGTAATTTTGCATTTTCATCTAAGAAATTTTGCAAAACTTGTCCTTCAACAGTAGTAGGAATTCCTTTTACATCAGCATTAAAAGTTTCGTACCAAACTACTTCAAGAGCATCGATATTTTCTAACTTCATTTGTGCTGGCCAAGAATATTTTCTTCCTGTTTTAGCAAATTGGTGTCCGTTTACGATTTTATCGTATAAACCACCGTTTTTACTTTTTAAAGTTCCATCATTTTGAACTGTTCCTGTAGAACCAACCATGATTAATTCTTTTGCATCTCCTTCAACAGCATAAACCACAAAAACTCCTGCACCAGATTCCGGAGCATTACAAGTTTGTTCTAAACTATCTTCAATGGTAAAAGTAAAGCTATTGCTTACTTTAAACTTTTCTAATTCTTTGTACATATTTCTCTTTTTAAGCTTCTAAGAAACTGAGGTTCTAAGTTGCTAAGTTTTTAATTTATATTCCAGCATTTTAAAAATGGAAAAAAGTCTCAACAAAATATTGAGACTTTTTTCTGGAATTTTTATTTCGAATATTGGAGATTATCCAAGTACTTCTTTTACTTTTTTACCAATTTCAGCTGGTGAATCAACAACGTGAATTCCGTTGTCTCTCATAATTTGTTTTTTAGCAGCAGCAGTATCATCAGAACCACCAACAATAGCACCTGCGTGACCCATTGTTCTACCAGCAGGAGCAGTTTCTCCAGCGATAAAACCAACAACTGGTTTACGGTTACCATCAGCTCTTACCCATCTTGCAGCATCAGCTTCAAGTTGACCACCAATTTCACCAATCATAATGATGATTTCAGTTTCTGGATCGTTCATTAATAATTCAACAGCTTCTTTAGTTGTAGTTCCAATAATTGGATCTCCACCAATACCAATAGCTGTAGTGATTCCTAAACCTTGTTTTACAACTTGGTCAGCAGCTTCGTAAGTTAAAGTTCCTGATTTAGAAACGATTCCAACTGTACCTTTTTTGAAAACGAAACCTGGCATAATACCAACTTTAGCTTCACCCGGAGTAATAACTCCCGGACAGTTTGGTCCAATTAATCTAGAATTTCTTTCTTTAACATAATTATTTGCTTTAATCATATCTGCTACAGGAATTCCTTCTGTAATAGCAATAATTACTTTAATTCCAGCGTCAGCAGCTTCCATAATTGCATCAGCAGCAAAAGCTGGCGGTACAAAAATAATAGATGTATCAGCTCCAGCTTGGTCAACAGCGTCTTTTACTGTGTTAAAAACCGGACGATCTAAATGGCTAGTTCCTCCTTTTCCAGGAGTAACACCACCAACAACATTAGTACCGTACTCAATCATTTGAGAAGCGTGGAAAGTTCCTTCGCTTCCTGTAAATCCTTGAACAATTATTTTGGAATCTTTATTAACTAAAACACTCATGATATATATTTTATGTAGTTTTTAAAATTGTGATGCAAAAGTAAGGTTTTGTAACGTATTTTAACCTTTTTGTCTTCAAAAAAATTAAGAAAATTGACTCATTTGATAACCACGATATAATTTATCGTCTTTTATTTGCCAAATTGTAGCAAAATGGGCCAATAACATCTCTTCTCTTGGGTTTTCAATCGTTTTTACAAAATGAGAATAACGAATTGAAACCAAGTCTTCTTCGGCAATAATATGGCTAATTCTGACTTTAGAACGCACATAAGCACGACTTAGCTCATTCGCCATATCTAACATCGAATTATAATCCATCTCGATCAATCCTTTCGTGCTGTTCCAATCTAACTTTACATCGGGATGTAAATACGTTTTCATGATTTCGCTATCGATTAAGGCATCTGACTTGTAAAATTTTTGAACAAATTCTTTAATAGACATATTATTTCAATTTATTTAAAATTTCAGGAATTTTCTTGATGTTCGCTAATTGTTTTAGCTTTTCTCTTGATTCTTCGATAGGAGTTCCAAAATAAGATTTCCCACCTTCAACTGACTTAGTAACACCTGTTTGCCCCATAATAACAGCCTTCGCTCCTATTGTGATTCCGCTAGTTGTTCCTACTTGTCCCCAGATCGTAACTTCGTCTTCAATAACAACGCAACCTGCAATACCGGTTTGCGAAGCTATCAAACATTTTTTTCCAATCACGGTATCATGTCCAACATGTACCTGATTATCCAATTTTGTTCCTGCTCCAATTGTCGTATCACCAGTTACACCTTTGTCAATCGTACAAAGCGCACCAATACCAACATTATCTTCAATTACAACTCTTCCGCCAGAAATTAACTGATCAAAACCATCCGGACGTTTTTTATAATAAAACGCATCGGCACCTAAAATAGTTCCGGCATGAATCATTACATTATCTCCAATTACGGTATGATCGTAAATGGTAACATTAGGATGTATCAAACAGTTTTTACCAATTGTAACGTTGTTTCCAACAAAACAATTGGGTTGTATCACAGTTCCTTCTCCAATATTTGCAGAAAGCGCGATTGATACATTTGTAGCTTGAAAAGGTCTAAAATGTTTCGTAAGAGTATTAAAATCTCTGAAAGGATCATCAGAAATCAAAAGTGCTTTACCTTCCGGACAATCTACTCTTTTGTTGATCAAAACAATAGTTGCAGCTGATTGTAAAGCTTTATCGTAGTATTTAGGATGGTCTACAAAAACTATATCTCCAGGTTCAACAACATGAATCTCGTTCATGCCTGAAACCGGAAAGTTTTCATCACCAATAAATTCGCATTGAAGCAAATTTGCAATTTCTTGTAAAGAATGAATCTTTGGAAATTTCATATATTTAAATTAGAAAATTTGTCAATTAGAGAATGTGTCAATTAGAAAATGAGTCAATTAGAAAATAAAAATTATTCAATTTCTGCGTATGCATTAATTTTCTAATTGACTCATTGACAAATTATCTAATTAAAAATTACTCTTTTACACGCTCCATGTAAGAACCTGAAGCTGTATCAATTTTAATTTTATCACCTTCGTTGATGAACAACGGAACGTTTACTGATGCTCCAGTTTCTACTGTTGCATTTTTTGTAGCATTTGTAGCTGTATTTCCTTTTACTCCTGGCTCAGCATAAGTAACTTCAAGAATTACAGAAGATGGCATATCTACAGATAAAGGTAAATCAGTTTCAGTATTTACCTGAACCATTACACTTGTTCCTTCTTTTAATAATCCCGGAGCATCCAAAATGTTTTTATTCAAAGAAATTTGCTCAAAAGATTCTGTATTCATAAAATGAAATTCATCTCCTTCAGCATACAAAAACTGATAATTATGTGTTTCTACACGAATAACGTCGATTTTATGACCTGCAGAAAACGTATTATCTAATACTCTTCCTGTAGTTAAACTTCTTAATTTTGTTCTTACGAAAGCTGGACCTTTTCCAGGTTTTACGTGAAGAAATTCAACGATTTTATAAATATCATGATTGAATTTAATACACAATCCGTTTCTAATATCTGATGTAGATGCCATTTTGTTCTTTTTTGTTTAATATTTTGTTGAATCGTTAAATCGTTTATCTGTTTCCGATTTAACGACAAACAAATAAACGATTAAACTTTTATCTAATAGTTTCCTGAATAACCTTTCATAATTCCTCGTGATGAATTTCTGATAAAATCAAGAATTTCATCTCTCTCAGGAGTTGCTTCCATTTCAGCTTCAATAATACTTAAAGCTTGTGTTGTATTATAGTTCTTTTGGTATAAAATTCTATAGATTTCTTGTATCTCTCTGATTTTCTCAGTACTAAATCCTCTTCTTCTTAAACCAACTGAATTGATTCCTACGTATGATAATGGCTCTTTTGCAGCTTTTGTATAAGGAGGAACATCTTTTCTAACAAGAGATCCACCAGAAATCATAGCATGATCACCAATGTGAATAAATTGATGAATTGCTGCCAAACCACCAATTACGGCATGATTACCAACAACTACGTGACCTGCAAGAGCTACTCCGTTTACGATAATGGCATTGTTACCAATCTCGCAATCGTGCGCAATGTGTGCATACGCCATAACTAAACAATTGTTACCAAGAATAGTTTGTCCAGACGCAACTGTACCTCTGTTTATAGTAACACATTCTCTAATCGTACAATTGTCTCCAATAATGGCAAGAGAATCTTCTCCTCCGAATTTTAAATCTTGTGGCACCGCAGAAATTACAGCTCCTGGAAAAATATTACAATTTTTACCAATACGAGCACCTTCCATGATGGTCACATTTGAACCAATCCAAGTACCATCACCAATAACAACATTATTGTGAATTGTTGTAAAAGGCTCTATTACAACGTTTTTAGCGATTTTGGCGCCGGGATGAACATATGCTAATGGTTGATTCATCTGTATGTTTTATATTTTAAATTTAAAATAATCTAATTTGGGCAACAAACGTAAACAATAAAATCGATTAAATGATTATTGTTTTCTAGCAATTTGAGCCATTAATTCTGCCTCAGTTACTAATTTTCCGTTTGCGTAAGCATTTGCCTGCATATGACAGATTCCTCTTCTGATAGGAGAAATCAATTCACACTTGAAAATCAAGGTGTCACCAGGTAATACTTTGTGTTTGAATTTAACATTATCAATTTTCATGAAATATGTCAAATAATTTTCAGGATCCGGAACTGTGCTTAAAACCAAAATTCCACCTGTTTGTGCCATTGCTTCCACAATTAAAACCCCTGGCATAACCGGAGCTTCAGGAAAATGTCCAACGAAGAAATTCTCATTCATTGTTACATTTTTCATTCCAACCACATGGCTATCTGACATTTCAATAATTCTGTCAATTAACAAAAATGGAGGTCTGTGTGGCAATACAGCCATAATTTTATGAATATCCATTAACGGCTCAAGATTTAAATCGTAAACCGGTACGTGATTTCTTTGCTCTATTTTGATAATTTTTGCTAATTTTTTGGCAAACTGTGTATTTACATAGTGTCCAGGTTTGTTAGCAATAATTTTTCCTTGAATTCTAACTCCAATCAAAGATAAATCTCCAACAACATCTAATAATTTATGTCTTGCAGCTTCGTTTGGATAATGTAAAGTAAGGTTGTCTAAAACTCCGTTTGGCTTAACAGAAATCTTATCTTTCCCGAAAGCTTTCTTTAAGTTTTCCATTGTAGCATCAGATATTTCTTTATCTACATATACAATAGCATTGTTTAAATCTCCACCTTTAATTAATCCGTTTTCAAGAAGAGATTCTAATTCATGTAAGAAACTAAAAGTTCTTGAATTAGCGATTTCATCTTTAAAATCGGCTATACTTTTCATAGTTGCGTTTTGAGTACCTAAAACTTTAGTACCAAAATCAACCATTGCAGTTACTTGATAATCATCACTTGGCATAACCAAAATCTCACTTCCCGTAGTTTCATCAGTAAACGAAATAACTTCTTTTACCACATAAACATTACGTTTAGCATCTTGTTCTTCGATTCCGGCATTTTCAATAGCTTCAACAAAATATTTTGAAGAACCATCCATTATTGGAAGCTCAGAAGCGTTTAATTCAATGATAACATTATCCAAATCACATCCAACTAAAGCAGCTAAAACGTGTTCTGGTGTTTGAATTTTTACACCTAATTTTTCTAAATTAGTACCTCTTTGCGTGTTAACAACATAGTTAGCATCAG
This sequence comes from Flavobacterium sp. 9, assembly GCF_002754195.1. Taxonomy (NCBI): domain Bacteria; kingdom Pseudomonadati; phylum Bacteroidota; class Flavobacteriia; order Flavobacteriales; family Flavobacteriaceae; genus Flavobacterium; species Flavobacterium sp. 9. The sequence goes on along the minus strand of NZ_PEEU01000001.1, from coordinate 6,065,101 downwards.
CCTCAATGACTGGTTGACCTTGCAAATCTACTCTTACAAAAGTGAAACCATTATTAATTGGAGCTGGTTTAAAAGTCATTGTAACTTCTTTTCCAGTGTGTAATCCAACGCCTGTTAGTGAAATTTCATTTTTGATGGTCTTCTGTTTAACCATTATTTCCATTTTTTGGGTTTATTATTTGTTTTTTTAATTCTTCAATTTCGGTTACGATTTTAGGTAAGTTCTTAAAATGAACGTACGATTTGTTAAAATCAGTATATCCAAGTGACGGCGTCCCCTGCAAAATCTCACCATCCTTGATGTTTCTTGCAACTCCTGACTGAGCTTGCAATCTCACATTATTACCTATTGTTAAGTGACCTGCGATACCAACTTGCCCACCAATCATACAGTTTTCTCCAATTTTAGTAGAACCGGCAACACCAGATTGCGCCGCAATCACCGTGTTTTTACCAATTTCTACATTATGAGCAACCTGAATCTGATTGTCTAATTTAACTCCTTGTCTAATAATTGTAGAACCTAGAGTTGCTCTGTCTATTGTCGTATTTGCTCCAATATCAACATTATCTTCAATGATAACATTACCAATTTGAGGTACTTTACTATATACTCCTTCTTCATTAGGCACAAAACCAAAACCATCAGCACCTATAATAGTTCCTGAATGAATCGTGCAATTGTTTCCTATTATAGTTTCAGAATAAATTTTAGCGCCTGCAAAAATATATACATTATTGCCAATAACAACATTATCACCAATAAAACTATTTGGATAAATTTTTACGTTATCGCCTAAAACCACGTTTTGCCCTATATAACTGAAGCTCCCTAAGTATAGATTCTCTCCGTGTTTAGTTCCTTCGGTCATGAAAGATTGTGGTTCGATACCGTTTTTATTCAATTTTACTTGATTATAAAAGTGTAAAAGCTTCGAAAAGGAAGCATAAGCATCCTCTACTTTTATTAAAGTTGTCGTAACTTCTTGTTCAGGTATAAAGCTATCATTAACAATTGTCACTGAAGCTTTGGTAGTATATATGTAGTTGATATATTTAGGATTAGCCAAAAAAGTAAGTGAACCTTCCTCGCCTTCTTCGATCTTAGATAGCCGAGAAACTTCTGCATTGGGATTCCCAACAACTTCTCCTTCTAAAATTCCTGCTATTTGTTCTGCTGTAAATTTCATTGCGACAAAAATATAAAAAATAGATTTTAAATGTTAATTTTAGATAAGTTGTTTTGGGAAACAGATGTAATATTTTGTCACCAATTTAGATAACGATTTCAAATTCAGCTGATCAGACGCTTCTACAACATCCTCAATTGTTTTATCTTTTTTCAAAATTCGTATTGGTTCAGCTTCTTTACTATAAGCCTGATTTTTTATTTTACCTCTAAAAATGAAATATCCGGCATCAACAGCCGAAATATGATGTGCTTCTGCAAATTCTTCTTTTAAAGATTGGGATTCTTCCATCGGAATTTTTTCTGCACTCAATTTAATTTTAAGTAAATCTCTATTAATAAGCATTTTACTTAAAGTAGAAAGTATAAAATCACTATTTTTCTGCCACGCTTTTAGAGCGCTAATAATATCAAAATCATCTAATTGAGAAAACAAATCAAGCTTTTCGGCATTAAAATCCTCCAACGCAACTTTGTTCTGCATAAAATACAAAAGAGGCTCGCTGCAAGGCAAAGCAACTCCTTTTAAAGTCAATTCTTTAGCTCTTTTTAATACTTTCATCAAAATTAATTCGGCCACCAAACTTGTTTTATGCAAGTAAGCCTGCCAATACATTAATCTACGCGAAAGCAGAAATTTTTCGACTGAATAAATTCCCTTTTCCTCAATAACCAAAGTGCCATCAACCACATTCATCATCTGAATCAAACGTTCAGAATTAACATTTCCTTCTGCAACTCCTGTATAAAAACTATCACGTTTCAAATAGTCCATTCGATCCATATCTAACTGACTTGAAATCAATTGCAACATGAATTTTCTGTGATAATCACCTTTAAAAACTTGAATAGCCAAACTCAATCTTCCGTCAAATTCTTCATTAAGCTGATTCATAAATAATAACGAAATAGCTTCATGATTCACATCTTCAACAATACTCTTTTCCATTGCGTGAGAAAACGGCCCGTGACCAATATCGTGCAGTAAAATAGCAATATATAAAGCATTTTCCTCTTCGGGAGAAATCGCAACTCCTTTAAAACGAAGAGTCTCGACAGATTTCTGCATTAAATGCATACATCCCAACGCATGATGAAAACGGGTATGATTTGCCCCGGGATAAACCAAATACGATAATCCCATTTGCGAAATGCGGCGTAAACGCTGAAAGTACGGATGTTGGATTAAGTCGTAAATAAGTTCGTTCGGGATGGAAATAAACCCATAAATGGGATCATTGAATATTTTTAACTTATTGATATGAGTCACTATTTGGTTATTTTTAGATCAACAAATATAAGTAAATAACTATAATTCACTTCCTGTTTTTTACTTAAAAATCAACAATAATTAACACTGATTCTCAATATAATAACAAAATAAAAAAAAGATATTCTATAAAAATCATAAATCATTATTCTGAAATTTATACTATTTTTAATACTTTTTAAGTTCTATACTTCTAAATTGCATTAAAAATAAAATCGTTTATGGACAAGATAAAAATACTTTGGGTCGATGATGAGATCGATCTTTTGAAACCACATATATTATTTCTGGAGAAAAAAAACTACGCTGTAACTACTTGTAATAACGGCCTTGACGCTATTTCTTTATTTGAAGAAGACAATTTTGATATTGTTTTTTTAGATGAAAATATGCCAGGAATGAGTGGTTTGGAAACGCTTTCGGAAATGAAAGAAAAGAAATCGGCAATCCCGATGATTATGATCACCAAAAGTGAAGAGGAATATATAATGGAAGAAGCGATTGGTTCTAAAATCGCAGATTACCTTATAAAACCTGTAAATCCGAATCAAATTTTGTTGAGTTTGAAGAAAAATCTGGATCATTCGAGATTGATTTCAGAGAAAACCACTTTAGATTATCAGAAAGAATTTCGCAAAATCTCAATGGAATTGGCGATGGTAAATTCCTTTGAAGATTGGGTTGAATTATACAAAAAATTGATTTTCTGGGAACTTGAACTAGAAAATATAAACGATCAGGGAATGATAGAGATTCTTGAATCTCAAAAGGTTGAAGCTAATTCACAATTCGGAAAATATATCGAAAGAAACTACGAAGATTGGTTTGCTCCAAAAGCAGATAAACCAATTCAATCTCACAACTTATTCAAAGAATTAGTAGTTCCGGAAATCAAGAAAAAAGATAAACCAATCTTGTTTGTTGTTATTGATAATTTGCGTTATGATCAATGGAAATCTTTTGAAACAGTGGTTTCTAACTATTACAAATTAGAAAAAGAAGTTCCGTATTTCTCAATTCTTCCAACGGCAACACAATATGCCAGAAATGCGATATTCTCTGGATTATTGCCTATTGAAATGGAAAAACAATTCCCTCAATATTGGAAAAATGATGTCGAAGATGGTGGAAAAAACCTTTACGAAGCTGAATTTCTTTCGGCACAATTAAAGCGTTTAGGATTAAATATTAAGGAAGATTACTTTAAAATTACCAATTACGCTGGCGGAAAAAAACTGGCTGAAAATTTCAAAGCCTTAAAAGGAAATGATTTAGTTACGGTTGTTTACAATTTTGTCGACATGTTATCGCACGCCAAAACTGAAATGGAAGTCGTAAAAGAACTTGCTTCTGATGATAAAGCTTATCGCTCTCTGACTTTGAGCTGGTTTAAGAATTCTCCACTTTTAGAGATTATTCAGCAAGCACAACTTTTAGGTTTTAAATTAATTTTGACAACAGATCACGGGACAATTAATGTAAAAAATCCTTCGAAAGTTGTTGGAGATAAAAATACAAGCTTAAATTTGCGTTACAAAACTGGTCGTAGTTTAACATATGAGCAAAAAGATGTTTATGTCGTAAAAGAGCCAAAAGATATTGGTTTACCGGCTATAAACATGAGTAGTTCGTTTATTTTTGCTAAGAATGATTTCTTTTTAGCTTATGTAAACAATTACAATCATTATGTGAGTTATTACAGAAATACGTATCAACACGGAGGAATTTCGTTAGAAGAAATGATTATTCCGTTTTTGGTTTTTAATCCGAAATAAAAAAGTTTTCAGTCGCAGTTTTCAGTTTTCAGCTGATACTTAGAACTGCGACTGAGACTTATATAATAAGCATAGAATTTAATCCAAAATAGAAAGACAACTTTTATATGACGAAACCATTAAATTTTTTATTCTTTTTAGTTTTCTTAGCAAATATTAATTATAGTTGCGCTCAAGATTGTCCCCAAGGAATCAATTTGATTCCCATGTATGGCGAAGTCAAAAAATGTCCTCAGCAAATACAAAGTGATAATCAATTTATTGAAGAATCTGAAAAACAATTTAAAAATAAAAAAGAGGCTTCTGAATATTATGTCAGTAAAGGATGGGAATATTTCTATAAAGATGATCTTGACACATCAATGAAAAGATTCAATCAAGCTTGGCTTTTGGATAATCAAAATCCTAATGCTTTTTGGGGATTTGGAATTATTCTAGGAAAGAAAAAAGAATATGAAAAATCTGCCGTTTATTTGGAAAAATCCATTGCATTAAATCCAAATAACGGAAAAGTATTTTATTGCGCAGCTACAAGTTATGGTCAAATATTCATGGAGAAAAATGATAAAAAATATTTAAACCTGGCTATTCAAAATTTAAATAAAGCTGTTAAAATTGAACCAAAGAATGGAAGTTATTATGCGCAATTAGCAAATTCTTACGCCTATTATTCTCAAAAAGACAGCTTAAATAAATACATCAAAAAAACAGACGAAATTGATCCTAATTTAATCAATCCGGAAGTTAGGAAACTTGCAAAAAAGAAATAAAACCAAATTAAATACTTACAATGAATATCGTTTTTTCATTAGATCAAATTCAAGAAGTAGCAGAACAAATTTTAGCCTCAAATCCTAAAAAGATTATTCTTTTTAATGGAGAAATGGGTGTTGGAAAAACTACTCTTATCAAGCAATTGTGCAGAAGTTTAGGAGTTGAAAGTGCAACAAACAGCCCAACTTTTTCACTTGTAAATGAATATTCTACTTCAAACAATCAAATCGTTTATCACTTTGATTTTTACCGATTAAACAAAGAAACCGAAGCACTCGATATGGGTGTTGATGATTATTTATATTCGGGAAATTGGTGTTTTATCGAATGGTCTGAAAAAATTGCAAATCTACTTCCTGAAGAAACTTCTACAATCAATATTGAATTATTGGCTGACGGAAAAAGAAGTTTAGAATTAATTTAATCAAATTTAGTGACCACAGAAAATCAACATAATTGCATTGATCCCGATGACTTAATTACGAATGCCAAACTTAATATTGAAAAGTATGGCCTTCATGTCATAATTATAAAATCAACTGATTACTTACCATCTTTCGCGTATAGCGTTGGCTTATGGCAAAAATATAAACATCCAGAAATAATTTGCTTTGGATTATCTACATCTTTATTACACGAAATAATAAATGATGTTGCAGAAATAATAAAAGCAAATGAAATATTAGTTGAAAATAAAGCCTATCTAAATATTTTTGAAGATAGTAGAGCAGAGTTTCTAAAAGTAGATCCAAGAAATATCAACGACTATTTTGGTACAGCTATAAAACTTTACGATACTGATAATTTTCCGGCACTTCAATTAGTTTGGACAGACCGAAATGACAAATTTCCTTGGGAAGAAAATTTTGAAGAAGAATTTCTTCATGAACAGCCTTTATTGGATAGAAATGCTCAATTTAAATTTAGAGAACCAAAAAACCTTACCACTTTTACAACAAAGCATTGGCTTAACGAAGGAAAACCAATTTTACGTGTCGTTCATGATGGAGATGGTGATTGGCAGTTTCTAACAAATGACGAAATAACAACAGAAAATTCGATAATTGTTGCATTAGAACAATTAGTTCTAAGTGATGAAACTTTAAATGAAATTTTTGACCTCGAATATGGAGAAGAAGCTGAAAGAGATTTCATTGGAGATAAATGGGTTAGAAATAAATTTGAATACAATGACGATGAATAATATAGTAGAAATAATCCCTTTTTCTCAAGATTTAAAAGATCACATCAAAACCTTAAATATAGAATGGCTTCAAAAGTATTTTAGAGTAGAAGAAAAAGATGAAATAGTGCTTTCAAATCCGCAAGAAGAAATTATTGATAAAGGCGGACTTATTTTCTACGCTAAATATAATGACGAAATTATTGGAACGGTTTCTTTAATGAAAATTGACGATACAACATTTGAATTGAGTAAAATGGCAGTTTCTGACAAAGCGCAAGGTCTTGGAATTGGGAATAAACTATTAATTCATTGTCTGGCTGTCGCCGAAGAAAACGGTATTAAAAAAGTACTTTTATATTCAAATCGAAAATTACTTCCCGCAATTCATCTCTATAGAAAATTTGGCTTTGAAGAGATTCCTTTAGAAGATGGGATTTACGAAAGAGCCGACATTAAAATGGAAAAACTAATACCTTAATTATTAAAACAGTATTAGCACAATTTTTACATTGATTTTAAAACTTTTTACGTAATTTGTACTCTTAATATTTTGCACAACCCATGTCAATTACCTTAACTCCATTTACGAAACAACAATTGTTGCCACAAGAAGAAAAACTTGAAATTGGCCGATTCAAAAGTGAACTTTTTATAGGAATTCCTAAAGAAACAAGTTACCAGGAACGTCGTATTTGCCTGACTCCAGATGCGGTAAACTCTTTGACTTACGAAGGTCATCGTGTTATGATTGAATCTGGTGCCGGAGAAAGCTCTAGCTATTCTGATAAAGAATATGCAGATGCTGGTGCAGAAGTAACAAAAGACACTAAAAAAGTTTTTGGCTGTCCGTTATTACTTAAAGTTGAACCTCCAACATTGGCTGAAATTAAAATGATTAATCCGGAAACGATTATCATTTCAGCAATTCAGTTAAAAACTAAAAAGAAAGAATATTTCGAAGCTTTAGCTCAGAAAAAAATTACTGCGCTTGCTTTTGAATATATTAAGGATGAAGACGGTTCTTATCCAGCAGTAAAATCATTAAGCGAAATCGCAGGAACCGCTTCTATACTTATTGCTGCGGAATTAATGATTACGGACGAATTTGGAAAAGGGCTTTTATTTGGTAATATTACCGGTGTCCCTCCTACTGAAGTTGTAATTCTTGGTGCAGGAACTGTAGGTGAATTTGCTGCTAAAACCGCAATTGGACTTGGTGCAAACGTGAAAGTTTTTGATAATTCAATCACCAAATTACGTCGTTTACAAAACAATTTAAACCAAAGAATATTTACTTCGACCATTCAGCAAAAAGCATTATTAAAGGCTTTAAGACGTTGTGATGTCGCTATTGGTGCGATGCGCGGAAAAGAACGTTGTCCGATTGTAGTGACAGAAACTATGGTTGAACACATGAAAAAAGGTGCTGTAATTGTTGATGTTAGCATTGATACAGGAGGTTGTTTCGAAAGTTCAGAAGTTACAACTCACGAAAAACCAACCTTTATAAAAAGTAATGTTTTACACTATTGTGTACCAAATATTCCGTCAAGATATTCCAAAACTGCCTCACTTTCAATCAGTAACATCTTAACTCCATACTTACTTCAGATAGCTGAAGATGGTGGTTTAGAGAGCGCAATCAGATGTAATAAAGGTCTAAAAAACGGAATTTATTTATACCACGGAATCCTTACCAACAAAGCAATTGGCGAATGGTTTGATTTGCCAGATAACGATATTAATTTACTTGTATTTTAAGGGAACTTTAGCGTACCTTTGCAAAAATTTTATTTCATGAAGTTCGTACATCGTTTTGCATATTATTTGATTGGTTTGATTATGGGATGCTTTTTTGTAGCCCTTGTTTTTAGTGGAAAAGATACTCGTTGCAATTACTTTCCGAACGCCAGAGTTTTGAATAATTTAAGAACAAAACCTTTTCAATATTCTCCAAAGGCAATCCAGACTTTAAACGAAAAATGGGTTGATACTTTAGATATCAAAAACACATTAACTTACGGAGACGTTGATTTTGATCAAAGTAATGTTCCTTTCAAAAAAGGAAAACTATACATTATAGAAGGAAAAACAGTTAAAAACCAAGAGATTATCCTTAAAGTAATTAACTACGAAAACAAAGCAATTCTAGACGAGATTGTTAAGAAACCTGTAGAAAAGTAATCTACTAAGACTTTATTAATCGAGTTTTTTGTCATTTCGACCAAAGGGAGAAATCACACTAGAAACTCGACAAAGATTGGCGATTAGTTTTCACAATAAATCTTATATTTGACTTACATCACTTATATGGTTTAAATATTACCATTCAATCTCCTTAATTCCTTTTGATTTTAGAAACTCATTTGTTTTACTGAAATGTTTATTCCCAAACCATTTTCCCTGATTAGCACTCATTGGTGAAGGATGACCAGATTCTAAAACACAATGTTTTGAACGATCTATTTTCAGGCCTTTTTTCTGAGCAAAACTTCCCCATAACAAGAAAACAACATTTTCTTTTTGATCAGATATTGCCTGGATTACAGCATCTGTAAAAAGATTCCACTTTAAGTGTTTATGACTATTTGGACTGTCTTTACGAACTGTTAATGAAGCATTTAAAAGTAAAACACCTTGTTGAGCCCATTTTTCTAAATTGCCTGAAGTTGGCATAAAAATGGAATCAAGATCATCATTTAATTCTCTAAAAATATTACGCAATGAAGGCGGAATTTTAACTGAATCATTTACCGAAAAACTTAAACCATTGGCTTCACCTTCTCCATGATAAGGATCCTGGCCAATAATAACAACTTTTAGATCTGAAAAAGAACAGTTGTTAAAAGCCGAGAAAATTAATTCTGCCGGAGGATAACAAGTATGAGTTTTGTATTCGACATCTAAAGCCAACATCAATTCGTTGAAATAAGGCTTTTGGATTTCGTCTTTTAAAATTGCCTGCCACTCAGAAGAAAGATTAATTTTCATTTTACTAAATTTTATACAAATTACGCAAAGTTTTTTCCAAAGTACCAATTAATAGTGCTATTTAGTTTTAAAACTTTGTAACTTTGAACTTTACAACTTACGATATATAATGATATCCATTACCGAAAAAACATTACAAGATTTACAATTTCCAACAGTGCTCGAAACCATTTCAGCAGGCTGTAATACTGATATTGGAAAAGAAAAAGCTTTACAAATAACACCTTTTAGAGACAAAGAAACTTTGATGCAAGCTTTAATGCAGACATCAGAGTATGTTTCGTCTTTTCAAAATAATAACGCAATTCCAAATCACGGTTTTGACGCTATAACACACGAAATTAAGTTTTTAGCAATTGAAGATAGCTTTCTTGAAGTAGGAAGTTTTAGAAAAATTGCAACACTTTCTTCTACATCGAATTTCTTGCTGAATTTCCTTAAAAAGTTCGATGATTATTACCCAAACTTGAATGCAAGAGCTTCAAGAGTTGAATATACCAAAGACATTGTAACTTTAATCGATGCCATTGTAGATAAATATGGCGAAATAAAAGACAATGCTTCACCAGCTTTATTGAGCATTCGCCAAAACATGAATATTGTTCGCGGCAAAGTAAATCAAAGTTTTGGAGTTGCACTTACTCACAATAATAGCCTTGGTTACTTAGACGATATTAAAGAAAGTTTTGTTCAAAATCGTAGAGTTTTAGCAGTTCTTGCAATGTATCGACGAAAAGTAAAAGGCTCAATTCTAGGAAGTTCCAAAACCGGAAGCATTGCTTATATCGAACCAGAAGCAACTTTGCAATATTCACGTGAATTAGCAAATCTTGAATACGAAGAAAAAGAAGAGATTACCAGAATCTTAAAGCAATTATCAAATCAAATTCGTCCATACTTACCTTTATTGATTGAGTATCAGGAATTTTTAAGTGATATTGATGTTGTTGCCGGAAAAGCAAAATACGCAAATAGAATAAACGGAATCTTACCAATAATCACAGAAGAAAGAAGATTGTTTTTTAGAGAAGCTTATCATCCGATTTTATATTTGAATAATAAGCAAAAAAACGAAGTCACGCATCCACAAACTATTGAATTAAAACAAGATAACCGAATCATTGTAATTTCTGGTCCAAATGCCGGAGGAAAAACAATTTCGCTTAAAACAGTTGGTTTATTACAATTGATGTTACAATCAGGAATGTTGATTCCTGTTCACGAACGAAGTGAAACTTTTTTATTCGATAGAATTCTAACAGATATTGGAGATAACCAATCTATTGAGAATCACTTAAGTACTTATAGTTACCGACTAAAAAACATGAATTATTTCTTGAAGAAATGTAACAAGAAAACCATGTTTTTAATTGATGAATTTGGTACAGGTTCTGATCCGGAATTAGGTGGCGCTTTGGCGGAAATTTTCTTAGAAGAATTTTATCATCGTGAAGCTTTCGGAATTATTACAACACATTATTCAAATTTAAAGATTCTCGCTAACGAATTACCTTTTGCAACAAATGCAAATATGATGTTTGACGAAAAATCATTGGAACCAATGTATAAGTTAGCATTAGGTCAAGCTGGAAGTTCGTTTACTTTTGAAGTTGCATTGAAAAACGGAATTCCGTTTGGATTAATTAATCGTGCCAAAAAGAAGATCGAAGTTGGTAAAGTTCGTTTTGACAAAACGATTGCAACACTTCAGAAAGAAAGATCGAAACTCGAAAAAACTTCTATAAATCTTAAAGAAGAAGAAACCCGAGCGCGCGAAGAAAGTAAGAAGATGGAAAACATCAATGTAAAAATCAAACAGAAATTAGAAAGCTATCAGGAATTATATGATAGTAATCAAAAGACAATTTACATTGGTCAGAAAATTGAAGATATCTCTGAGAAATATTTCAACAATAAAAACAAGAAGGAACTTATTGGCGAATTCTTGAAAATTATTGAAATCGAAAATTCAAAACGCAAAAAAGCAACTCCAAAGGAAGCCAAAGCGATAATCGAAAAGAAAAAAGAAGTCATTGCAGAAGTAACCGTTCAGGTGGAAGAAATTCGGAAAGAGAAAAAAGAAAAGAAACTTAAACCTATTGTCGAAAAACCAAAACCAGTTCTAAAAGTTGGAGATCGCGTGAGAATGCTCGACGGAAGATCTGTCGGAAGCATTGATTCTATCGAAAAAAACAAAGCAACTGTTAATTACGGAATCTTTACTTCAAAAGTAAGTTTAGATGAATTGGAATTTGTCGAAGCCGGAAAAAAGTAAGTTTTTAGTTTTTAGGAGCGGTTTTCAGTCTTAAAATACATGAAAATTAGTCCAAAATTAAAATAAAGCGATTTAGCTAATTATTTTTAAAAATACGATAACGAAGATGAATATTTTTAAAAAACAGCTTAAAAACAATTTATGAAAGCTGTTTTTAATTTGTAAAAATTATTGATTTTTGAATTCTTATAAGTTATTTTTATAGCATTAATTATCCTCATATTTGTCATTCCGAGGAACGAGGAATGGCAAACTAGATGTTACAGCTTTGTCAAAGTTCAAAACTTTGACAAAGCTTAAAACCTGAAACTTTTAAACTTTTCCTCAAAATGCAAAACCTTCCAGAAAACAAAAAAATAATTCTCTTCGACGGTGTTTGCAATTTATGCAACGGCGCTGTTCAGTTTATTATCAAAAATGATAAGAAAGATACTTTCCGTTTTGTGGCTTTGCAATCAGAATTAGGAATTGAGATTTGCAATTATATTGGCGTTGATCAAACTAAAATCGATAGTATAATTTTATACAATCCTGGTGTTGCGTATTATTACAAATCTACAGCTGCAATTAAAATCGCTGAAGAGCTTGGAGGAATTTATAGTTTGATTTCTATTTTTAAAATATTTCCGGAAAAAGTTCGAAATTATATTTACGATTATATTGCGAAGAATCGTTATAAATGGTACGGCAAAAAAGAAAGCTGTATGATTCCAACTCCTGAATTGAGGAATAAATTTATTTAAATTCCAATATTTAAAAATTCCAAATTCACAATATTGTCATTTCGAGGAACGAGAAATCTTCGCAAGTAACTCCGCAACGAAAAGTATAATCTTTGTCGAGTTTCTTGCGAAGATTTCTCGTTCCTCGAAATGACAAACTACACGAAAATATCATGGAATTCGAAATAACAAACTTAACACGAATCATAACGACAACAAAAAATCCCAAATTCAAATCTATCAATTCGAATTTGGGATTTTAAAATTTAAAAATTATCCAGAATTATTATCTGATTAATTTTCTGTATTTCAAACGTTTTGGAGTTAAATCACCACCTAAACGTTTCTTCTTGTTTTCTTCGTATTCAGAGAAACCTCCTTCGAAATAGTAAACTTCAGAATCTCCTTCGAAAGCTAGAATGTGTGTACAAATTCTATCTAAGAACCATCTATCGTGCGAAATAATTACGGCACAACCAGCAAAATTCTCTAAACCTTCTTCAAGTGCACGAAGTGTATTTACATCTAAATCATTCGTAGGCTCATCCAGCAAAAGTACGTTTCCTTCTTCTTTCAACGTCATTGCTAAGTGCAAACGGTTACGCTCACCACCTGATAACATTGAAACTTTCTTATTTTGCTCGCCTCCACCAAAGTTAAAACGAGAAAGGTAAGCTCTTGAGTTAACTTGCTTTCCTCCCATCATAATTAATTCCTGACCATCTGCAAAATTTTCCCAGATAGATTTATTCGGATCAATATTAGAGTGCGATTGATCTACGTAAGCAATTTTTACAGTTTCTCCAACTGAAAATTCTCCGCTATCCGTAGCTTGTTCTCCCATAATCATTTTGAAAATGGTAGATTTACCAGCACCGTTTGGTCCAATGATTCCAACTATTCCGGCTTGTGGCAAAGTGAAGTTTAAATTATCATATAATAATTTTTCTCCAAATGCTTTTGCAACATTTTTAGCTTCGATAACATTTGTTCCTAAACGTGGACCGTTCGGGATATAAATTTCCAGATTTTCATCCAGTTGTTTTTGATCTTCGTTTAATAATTTATCGTAATTCTGTAAACGCGCTTTTTGTTTTGTCTGACGACCTTTTGCTCCTTGACGAACCCAGTCAAGCTCGCGCTCTAAAGTTTTTCTACGTTTTGAAGCTACTTTTTCTTCTTGCGCCATACGGTTTGATTTTTGGTCTAACCAAGAAGAATAATTTCCTTTCCATGGAATACCTTCTCCTCTATCTAACTCAAGAATCCAACCAGCAACATTGTCAAGGAAATATCTATCGTGCGTTACAGCAATTACAGTTCCTGAATATTGTGCTAAGTGTTGCTCTAGCCAAAGAACTGACTCAGCATCAAGGTGGTTGGTAGGCTCATCAAGTAATAATACATCAGGCTGTTGCAACAACAAACGACATAAAGCTACACGACGACGCTCTCCACCTGAAAGGTTTTTAATAGGTGTATCACCTTCTGGAGTACGTAACGCATCCATTGCGATTTCAAGTTTTGTATCGATTTCCCAAGCACCAAGAGCATCGATTTTATCTTGCAATGCTGCCTGACGATCCATCAATTTATCCATTTTATCTGGATCTGAATAGTTTTCTTCAAGACCAAATAAATCATTGATTTGATTGTATTCTTCTAAAACTGCCATCGTTTCTGCAGCTCCTTCACGAACAATTTCGATAACTGTTTTAGAATCATCAAGAATTGGCTCTTGCTCTAAATAACCAACTGTGTAACCTGGTTGAAAAACAACATCTCCTTGATAATTTTTATCTACTCCGGCAATAATCTTTAAAAGAGAAGATTTTCCAGAACCATTTAGTCCAAGAATACCAATTTTAGCTCCGTAAAAGAAACTTAAATAAATGTTTTTAAGCACTGGTTTGTCTGCTCCCTGATAGGTTTTGCTCAATTTTTGCATTGAGAAAATTACTTTCTTATCGTCTGACATTCTATTTATTTTTTATTTTAATTAATTATTTTTTATTGACTTTGATATTGCAATTGATTCTTGCAATTGATATTGTATAGAATTAAACTCTACCTTTCAACGCATTAAAAACCCAGGCATTAGCTAAAAAGCCAACTCCTGCTGCGGCAAATCCCCAGCCTGATACATCACTATATCTAAAAGCTCCAAGACCTATAAGTAACAATCCCATAAGTATCATTATAAAAGTAGCCCATCCTAAAACGGTATTTTTATTCATTCCCATAATTGTGATAATTATTTTTTAATGTGATTTATTTTTAGAAGTGCAAATATCGTGAATTTCCACGGCTTAATTAAATATTTTGTAAAGCATTTCTTTTAACAAATCTGACTGTGGTAATGCACTTGCTCCTACTCCTTTACTTTTTACATCAACATCTCGCAAGGCACCAACAATCTGACTCACTTTTCGCATAGGATAATTCTTTATGGCTAAATCATATTCCTTTAAAAAATAAGGATTTACACCAATTGCAGCAGCAACGTTTTTAGGGTTTTTATCCTTTAATCCATGGTATTTTAAAAGCTGAACAAAAAATCCAAAAACCAAACCTGTTGTCATTACCAACGGATATTCCTTTGGATTATGAGCAAAATTCTCCGCTATTATATATGCTTTTAGCTGATTACGTTCTCCAATTGCTTTTCTAAGTTCAAAGACATTATAATCTTTACTAAAGCCAATATTTTCCTCAATATGTTGCGGCGTAATTACAGTTCCTTGCGGTAAAATAATCTGTAATTTCTCTAATTCGTTATTAATTTTACTCAAATCCGTACCTAGAAACTCCACCAACATGGCGTTTGCTTTAGGATCAATTGTGTACTTTTTTCCGGCAAGAACGCGTTTTATCCAATCTCCAACTTGGTTTTCATAAAGTTTTTTACTTTCGTAAACGATTCCGTTTTGAGCAAGCAATTTAGTTACTTTTTTACGTTTGTCAAGTGTTTTATATTTATAACAAAAAACAAGAACAGTTGTTTCCATCGGATTATTGACATACGATTCTATTTTATCAATTGTTCTTGATAAATCCTGCGCTTCTTTTACGATAACAACTTGACGATCAGCCATCATAGGATAGCGCTTGGCCGTTGAAACAATATCTTCTACAGAAACATCTCTACCATATAATACCGTTTGATTAAATCCTCTCTCTTCTTCCGAAAGAACATTTTGCTCAATATATTCCGACAATTTATCTATATAATAAGGTTCTTCACCCATTAAAAAATATATCGGTTTAATATTTCCGGCCTTTATATCGTTAACAATTTTTACAACTTCGTCCATTCAAATCTTTTGTTTCAAGTTTAAAGTTTCAGGTTCTGGCTTTAACAACTTGAAACTTTAAACTATTTTAATATTTTTGTACTATGCAGCAATTAAATTTTCCTACTTATACTTTCCGATTCAAAAATAGCGAAAATAAAGTGTCTATTTTTGATGAAATCAGGAAAAAATTTATCATTCTTACTCCTGAAGAATGGGTTCGTCAACATGTTGTTCATTTTTTAATGAATGAAAAAAAATACCCAAAATCGCTTATTAATGTAGAAAAAGTTTTAACTGTCAACGGATTACGAAAACGATACGATGTTGTTGTCTTTAATTCAGATGGTACAATACATATATTAGTGGAATGCAAAGCGCCTGAAGTAAAAATTTCTCAGGCAACTTTTGATCAAATTGCCCGTTATAACATGACAATGAAGGCACGGTTTTTGAATGTAACGAATGGTCTCAGCCATTTTTATTGTCAGATGGATTTTGAAAACGAAAAATACCAGTTTTTAAGAGACTTGCCAGATTATAAGAAATAAAAAATACTAAAAACAAATAAATTTTACTTTTGGATAAAATAGCTGTTGTCATTTTAAATTGGAACGGTGTAAAGTTGTTGGAACAATTTTTACCCTCGGTCGTTCAATTTTCAGAAGGAGCCACTATATATGTCGCAGATAATGCTTCTACAGATGATTCTATAAATTTTGTCAAACAAAACTTCCCTACTATTAAAATTGTTCAGAATAGTGGAAATTATGGTTTTGCAAAAGGTTATAATGATGCATTACAACACATAGATGCTGAGATTTATGCTTTAGTAAATTCAGATATTGAAGTGACAGAAAATTGGCTTCAACCTATAATTCATACTTTTGATACTGAAATACAAACTGCTATAATTCAGCCTAAAATTCTTGATTTTAAGAAAAAGGAATACTTTGAATACGCTGGTGCAGCCGGAGGATTTATCGATAAATATGGTTTTCCTTTCTGTCGTGGCCGAATTTTTGATACAATCGAAAAAGATAACGGACAATACGACGATAATTGCGAATTATTCTGGGCTTCAGGAGCTTGTTTTTTTATCAGAAGCAAAGTATATCATGAATTAAAAGGATTCGACGAAACGTTTTTTGCGCATCAGGAAGAAATCGATTTATGCTGGAGAGCTGCAAATGAAGGCCATATTATAAAATACAATTCAGGATCTGTTGTGTATCATGTTGGAGGTGCCACATTGCAACAAGGAAATCCGAAAAAGACATTTTTGAATTTTAGAAATTCACTATTAATGCTTGTCAAAAACTTACCTAAAAAGGGGTTGTTTTTTGTGATTTTCTTCCGAATGGTTTTAGATGGTATCGCCGGTATCCGCTTTCTTACACAAGGTAAGTTCAGCCATACTTTTGCTATTTTAAAGGCGCACTTCTCTTTTTATTGCCTATCTTTAAAATATCTAAGTAAAAGAAAAGATTTTCAAATACAGCAATACTATACCGTTAAAAGTATCGTTTACCTATATTACATCAGGAAATTGGGTGTTTTTAAAGAAATCTTTAACACTAAACAAAATATTAAAAACTAAATTTGTAATCAACGTTTAATTAAATATAATACCTATGAGAAAAATAGTTATCGCACTAACAGTATTAATGGCCTTAACTTCGTGCGTATCGAAAAAAGAATATGCAGCATTAGAAGCTAAGAACAAAGAGATTCAGGATTTATTAAACTCTTGCACCGTAAAATTAAATTCTTGTCTTGAAGAAAAAGCTGGACTTGCTGCTACAGCTGAAAGCTACAAAGCACATAATCAAGACTTAATCAATAGCTCTAAAGATTTAACAGTATTAACTACTAAAGGAGCTGAAAATCTTGAAAAATCTTTAGAAAGTTTAAAAGAGAAAGATTTAAAAATATCTAGACTTCAAGATGCTTTAACTAAAAAAGACAGTGTTACACTTGCTTTAGTTACTAGTTTAAAAGGAGCAGTTGGTATTAACGATCCAGATATCGAAATCAATGTAGAAAAAGGAGTTGTATTTATCTCTATTGCAGATAAATTATTATTTAAAAGCGGAAGCTATGACGTAAGCGACAAAGCAAAATCTGTTTTAGCTAAAGTTGCAAAAGTAGTAAATGACAAACCAGATTTCGAATGTATGGTTGAAGGTCACACAGATGACGTTCCTTACAAAAGCAACGGTATAATCTTAGACAACTGGGATTTAAGTGTTAAACGTTCTACATCTATTGTACGTGTTTTAACAAACGATCTTGGAGTTAACCCTGCAAAATTAATTGCTGCTGGTAGAAGTTCTTACGTACCATTAGTTGCTAATGATACTCCAGAAAACAAAGCTCGTAACAGAAGAACTCGTATTGTGGTTATGCCAAAAATCGATCAATTCTATGATATGATTGAAAAAGAAATGAAAAAACAAGCTAAATAATCTTAGTTTTTACATACTTTATAATACAGAAAAAGCAGGTCAATTGACCTGCTTTTATGTATCCTTAATTTTTTTAATAACCAATTAAATATAAATCAAGAATAGCATTATTTTAAATTAACTAACTAAATTTTAACTATACTAAAGTTAGTTATTTATTTTTAACTATTATTCAATTTCAGTATTTTTTTACAAAATACCAATATCGCCCTTACCTTCTCTCACAATAACTGGCTCATAATCTGATAAGTCAATAATGGTCGATCCAACATTGTCACCATAGCCACCATCGATAACTAAATCGACAATATTCTGCCATTTTTCAAAAATTAATTCAGGATCTGTAGTATATTCAATCACATCATCTTCATCTCTAATAGAAGTTGAAACCACAGGATTTCCTAATTGGCGAACAATTTCTAAAATAATATTATTATCAGGAACACGAATACCAACAGTAGTTTTCTTTTTAAACTCTTTTGGTAAATTATTATTTCCAGGCAAAATAAAAGTATAAGGTCCCGGCAAAGCTCTTTTCAGAATCTTGAAAGTCGATGTATCAATCTGACGAACATAATCTGATAAATTACTCAGATCATGACAAATGAACGAGAAATTTGCTTTCTCTAGTTTCACACCTTTAATTTTTGCAATTTTCTCCAATGCACGTGAATTTGTAATATCACAACCTAAACCATAAACAGTATCAGTTGGGTAAATTACCAATCCTCCATTCTGAAGCACTTTTACCACTTTGGCAATTGCTGCCTCACTAGGTTTATCCGGATATATTTTTATGAACTCAGCCATTTTTTTTAGAATAAAGAAATTAGATTATAGAATAAAGACTAATCTTTAATTCTTTTAAAGTTTTTAAAACAAATAATAACAAAAGTCACGAGAAATTGCCAAGCAAGAAAATCAAATCCAGTAATAAAAAAACAACTTTTTTCAAAAATCTATTTTCTATCCTCTTTCTTCTATATTCTTTCTTCTTAACCAACAACATCCAATTTAGCAAAACGAAGTAACAATTTTTTAAGACCTCCCACTTCAAATTTTATTTCGGCTTTTTTATCCGCTCCAACACCTTCCAGATTTACAACTTCACCTTTTCCAAAACGTTCATGCATTACAACATTTCCAATCGTCAATTTATTGTCGAATAAATTTGGCGCAGCACTATTTGGATTAGTTCCTGTAACAGGTTTTAGTTTACGAATATTCAAATCCGGTTTTGGATGATTATCCGTAACATGTTTTGGTGGCGTTGAACCAATTGGTTTTGCTAAACGCAATTTAGATTTATCAATATCTCCAAAAATGTCACCATCAATTGGCGATTTGTATCTATAATTAGTTTCCGCAGGAGTAAGATATTCCAGATATTGTCCGTCGATTTCTTCAATAAAACGTGACGGTTCACTATCTGTCAATTTCCCCCAACGATAACGCGATTGTGCGTAAGTCAAATATGCCTGATGTTCTGCACGAGTTAAAGCTACGTAAAATAATCGACGTTCTTCTTCTAATTCACTTCTGGTACTCATACTCATCGCACTCGGAAACAAATCTTCCTCCATTCCTACCACAAAAACGTGCGGAAATTCAAGTCCTTTTGCCAAGTGAATCGTCATCAAAGCCACACGATCTTCATCAGATGTATCTTTATCTAAATCAGTTGCAAGCGCCACATCTTCCATAAATTCAGACAAAGCTCCTCTTGCGCCATCAATTTCTTTTTGTCCTTCAGTAAAATCTTTTAAACCATTCAAAAGCTCTTCGATATTCTGAATCTTCGCCATTCCTTCCGGCGTTGCATCTTTCTTCAATTCCTGAACAAGACCGGTTTTTTTAGCTACATAATCTGTAATATAAAAAGCATCCTGATTTTGATCAATTACTTGAAAACTCTGAATCATCGTAACAAAATCATTGATTTTATTCTTCGTTCCAGCGTTTAATTTCAAGTCAATTTTATCAATATTCACCATCACTTCCCAAATCGAACGTTTGTAGTGATTGGCAGCAATCGTAAGTTTTTCAACAGTAGTATCACCAATTCCACGTGCCGGATAATTGATTACACGAACCAACGCTTCCTCATCTTTTGGATTAATTACCAAACGTAAATAACACAAAACGTCTTTGATCTCTTTACGTTGATAGAATGACAAACCTCCATAAATTCGATAAGGAATATCACGTTTTCTCAACGCATCCTCCATTGCACGAGATTGTGCATTGGTACGGTACAAAATCGCAAACGAACCATTATGCAATTGATTCTGCATTTTTTGTTCAAAAATCGTACTTGCAACAAAACGTCCTTCTTCGGCATCCGTTAAACTGCGGTGTACTTTGATTTTTTGTCCAAAATCATTTGCAGTCCAAACAACTTTATCAAGTTTTGTTTTATTGTGCTCCATCACCGTATTTGCCGCTTCAACAATATTTCTTGTTGAACGATAATTTTGCTCTAAACGAAACATAATTACGCCTTCATAATCCTTCTGGAAATTCAGAATGTTATTAATATTTGCTCCACGGAAAGCATAAATACTCTGCGCATCATCACCAACAACACAAATATTTTGAAACTTATCAGACAAAGCCCTAACAATCAAATACTGAGAGTGATTCGTATCCTGGTACTCATCAACCAGAATATATCTGAAACGATTCTGATATTTTGCCAAAACCTCAGGAAAACGAGTCAATAATTCATTGGTTTTCAATAACAAATCATCAAAATCCATCGCGCCTGCTTTAAAACAACGCTCTACATATTGCTGATAAATTTCTCCTAAACGTGGTCTTTTAGCCATTGCATCGGCCTCTACCAATTCAGGATTATTGAAATACGCTTTTACCGTAATTAAACTGTTTTTATAATTAGATATACGACCTAAAATCTGTTTTGGTTTATAAATATCACGATCCAACTGCATCTCCTTAATAATAGAAGAAATCAGTCTCGCCGAATCCTGAGAATCATAAATGGTAAAATTGGATGGATATCCCAAATGCTCCGATTCCGCACGAAGAATACGTGCAAAAATCGAGTGAAAAGTTCCCATCCAAAGATTTTTTGCCTCAGATGCACCCACAATATCCGAAATCCTGTGCTTCATTTCACGAGCAGCTTTGTTCGTAAACGTAAGCGATAAAATATTGAAAGCGTCAATTCCTTGCGCCATCAAATAAGCAATTCTAATAGTTAAAACACGGGTTTTTCCCGAACCTGCACCAGCAATAATAATCATTGGCCCGTCTTTTTTCAGCACGGGTTGTCGTTGCGCTTCATTGAGTTGATCAATGTACTTTTGCATGAAATTTTTCTCCATATTATGCAAAAATAAGAATTAATGGTTGAATAAGCTACTACCTTTTTTTAAGTTACTAAGTTTCTGAGATTATAAGTTTCTAAGCTTTTTTTGAAGCAGAACATTAGGCTTTTTCAACAAACATAGTTCCCGCTTTCGGCTATATCTCTCCGTTTCACTGCGAGGATACCGCCTCTATCGGGGCTATAAACAAACAATCCGTTTCTTTTTTATAAAGGTACTGAGGCTCTAAGTGGCTAAGGTTCTAAGTTTTTGTTTTAGAATAATAGATTTACACCATAATCCTTAATAATTAACTAAAAAACTTAGCAACTTAGAATCTTAGTACCTCAGAACCTTTTTATTTAAAAAATACGTCGTAAGCAAATCGTATCAAAGTACCAATTACAACAATCAGAAAGAAAATCCGAATAAAACCATTTCCTTTATTAATTGCCAGTTTGGCTCCAAGCCATCCGCCAAGTCCATTGCTGATTGCCATAGGAATTGCGATTGACCAAATGATTTTTCCTTTAATCATAAATAAACAAATCGAGCCAAAATTGGTTGCCAGATTTACCATTTTAGCATTTGCAGAAGCGTGTAAAAAGTCAAAGCCTAAAAGTGCGATAAAAGCAACTACAAAAAAACTTCCCGTTCCCGGACCAATAAATCCGTCATAGAAACCCACAATTACACTGATAACAACCGCGTATAAAATTTGAGTAGTTGCCGAATGATCTTTGGCTTCATGCTGTCCAAAATTTTTCTTTGCATACGTATAAATAAACAACAATGATAAAACGACCAATAAAAGCGGTTTCATAAAATCATTGCTTACCATTGTTAATATAGTAGAGCCTAAAAATGCCGAGGGAACTGCTAAACACATCATTATCAAAAGCAACTTCCATTGAATGACTACTTTTTTCAAATATTGAAAAGCTGCAAAAGCGGTTCCGCTAAAAGCCGGTAATTTCAGCGTTCCAATAACAGTCGAAACCGGTAAATTAGGTAATAAAATCAATCCCATTGGAGTTTGAATCAATCCGCCGCCGCCTACAATTGCATCAATAAATCCAGCTGCAAAAGCTGCTAAACAAAGAAAAAGTATAATGTATGAATCCATTAATGTTGTGTTTCAGTAGGTTTTAGAAGAAGGAAACAAAAGTAAACTTCCATTTTGTTTATTACAATAAATTTAAAGCGGATTTCTCCTCAAAAAGTATATTTTTGTTGAAAAATTAAACCAAATGGATTTTAATAGAATTATAGAATTAGCCAGTTACACTTTACCAGCCATCGTTACCGGATTTGTGGCTTATAGTTTTTTTGAACTGCACATTAAAAACAATGATAAAAAACGTAATTTTTTATTAAACAGAGAATATCAAAAACAATCGTTACCAATACGTTTGCAGGCTTACGAGCGTATGACTTTGTATTTAGAGCGTATCAACCTTACGAAATTATTGATCAGAATTGCTCCAATTTCTAACGAAAAACACGATTATGAGAACTTTGTAATCGATCAAATCGAACAAGAATTTGAGCACAATCTGACACAACAAATTTATATGTCTGATGAATGTTGGACGATTATTACAACAGCAAAAAACTCAACAATACAAATCATTCGTAAAGCTGCCATGAGCGATCGTGTTGAGAGTGCAGACAAATTGCGCGAAAAGATTTTGAATGATTTACTAGAGAAACAATCTCCAAGTAATGCTGCTTTGGCATATATTAAAAATGAAGTAGCCGAACTTTGGTAAGATTTTAATTTTAGAATTCAGATTTTAGATTTTAGATTTTTTATTAAGAACAACATTTAGGTTCCCATCAATCTAAAATCTAAAATCAACATTCTTAAATTACCTGTTATCACTCATAATTTCAGACTTATTCTGAGCATATTCATATCCTTGTTCCCACCAAACTTTCATTACTTCCTTATTAAAAATAAGCGCATTATTAGTCAATTTTGTTGGCGTATAATATAAGTTAAGTTTCACATTCTTATTGGTTGCCATAAGTTTTCCTATAGCAATATCATGTTTTTCAACCTGATCTAACGCAATTCTAAACAAATCGATCATTAGCGAAAATGGATTTTTACCAATAACGGTTTTATCCATATTTACTTCTGTTTCCAGAATAATTACATCAATTTCTGTTGCGCCGCGATTAATAGCTTCACGAATAGGAACCAAACTCGAAAATCCGCCATCGCCATATTCAGAATTATTTCTCTCCACCAAACTCATAAACGGAACATAATTACTAGAGATCCAGGACCAATCACAAAACTCTTCATAACTACAATCCTTTATAGATTTATATTCTGATTCGTTTTTGGTAAAATTGGTTACGGTGATTATTACATCATTATTCAGTTTCTTTAATTTATTAAAATCCGAAAGACTGAAGTTATTCTGAATATATCTCTTTAATCCTTTACTCTCTCCAAAAGTTCGCTTTCCCTTAAAAAACTGACGTAAAACATTGAAGTGATTTATAGTTACAATATCGACTCCATCCTTATT
This sequence comes from Flavobacterium sp. 9, assembly GCF_002754195.1. Classification (NCBI taxonomy): domain Bacteria; kingdom Pseudomonadati; phylum Bacteroidota; class Flavobacteriia; order Flavobacteriales; family Flavobacteriaceae; genus Flavobacterium; species Flavobacterium sp. 9. The sequence continues at coordinate 6,041,286 of NZ_PEEU01000001.1, read as the reverse complement.
TTTAACCACAAATGGACAAATATTAAAGATACTTCCCATTGTAACATTGGTATAAACGGAATGGATTTTCTTGATATGTCCCAACGCCAAATGCGGAATCAGCAAACTTCCGGTAGAAGTGCCAATGAACAAATCATATTCGTGATTTTTTTCTTCAATTAGATATTGCGCCACACCACCAGCAAATGCGCCTTTACTTCCTCCACCAGAAATAACCAATGCTCTCATAAATATATTGTAGGTATTTGTTTTTGGAAACTTTTTAAGAAAATAGAATAAAGAATAAAGAGCAAAGACTTCTTATTCGTTTAAATCCTTACTCTTGCTTCTTGCTTCTATTCTCTTTATTCTATATTCTATATTCTATATTCTTTATTCTTTATTCTTTATTCTCTATTTCTCCACTACTTTCTCTTTCAACAAACGATCCAATTGGAATTGTTCATCAGGGGTCAAATTAGGCAAAATTCTTTCAAATGAAACACGCATCTCTGAATTTTTTAATAAAAAGCGAATTGTATCTCTTCCAAACTTAGAAAACTGCCACATATGATGCGTTGTTGCCGATACTAAATTAGTCAAAACCTGATCATTAATAATTTTGAAGGAAATGAGTTTTTCAAGTGCATTTTGTCTCGTTGTAGCTTCATATTTTGTTGAAGAAAAAGAAATCAATTCGCTAATTAACTCTTCTGGATTACTACTATAATTTTGTGTCGATAAAGCTAATGAAAGCCACATTGTACGAAGATTATTGTCGTTAAAACCTGTCCAGTTTTTTGATTTGTCAAGATATTCTGAACGATGATTCGGAAAGTTTTTCCATAACCAAAACAAAGCAATTTCCTGAGTTTGGTATGATTTATCGTCAAGCAAGGTTTCATATTCTAATCTAAAATCTTCCGGAATTTTAGTCAAAGTACTTGCAACATCTTGACGGACTTGCACATTATTTGTTTTTAAAGCTGTTAATAAAAGATCTTTTTTAGCTTCGTATTTTTCATTTGCTAATTGATCAACAATTGTTTGTTTCACGCCTTGAAAAACATCTGATTCTAAAGTTTTCTTCAGAAAAACTTCTTTTTCAGCCAAAGGCGTTTTCTTTAATTTATCAACTTCTAAACGTGTTTGAATCGCTTTGTTTTTACTCAATAAAGCATTTGCTGTTGGAGTATCAAAAGCTGGAGATTCTAACCATGTTTTTTGAAATTTGTCTAAATCAAAATCAGATACTTTCTTTATTTCGTCAAAGAAATTTTGCGTATTTACGGTTTGATAAGAATACTTTTTCAAGTAACTTTTTATCACTTTTTTGAATGCTTTATCGCCAATTGCTTCATGTAAAACGAATAATGCCCAAGCTCCCTTTTCGTAAAAAGTCAGAGAACTTGCTTTGGCATTCAAAACCGGAACAGAATCTGTTCTGGAAGCGAATTTTATTTGTTGTGCAGAATCATATAATTTCGAATAAAAATAGTCTTCTCCATAAATATCACGTTCAGCAAGCAAAGCATAATAAGTTGCAAAACCTTCCTGAAGCCAGTGATGTGTACTACTTTCAGCGGTAATTAAATCCCCAAACCAATGATGTGCCAATTCATGCGCATCTACATTTGTATAATTGCGATCTTCAAAACCTATTGAATCTACCACATAACGTGTGGCGAAAAGTGTTGATGTTGTATTCTCCATACCTGCATACAGAAAATCACGAACCGGAATTTCTCTATAAATTTCCCATGGATATTTTACTCCTATTTCTTTCTCCAGAAAATCAAAAATTCGTTTTGAATAACGATATGTTGATTCAAAACGACTAACATCTTTATTTTCTAAATAATATTCCAACGGAACTTTTGACTTTGCTTTCAGTTCTTTTTTATCATATTTCCCAATCGCAATCATTGCCAGATAAGAACTCATTGGTTCTTCCATTCCGTATTGCCATTGCGTTAAATCGCTATTTGTCGTTTTTTCTTTTAAAGTTCCGTTTGAGATTACCTGATAGTCTTTATTGAAAGTAATTCCGAAATTAAAAATCAGTTTTTCGTTGACATCATCAAAACTCGGAAACCAATTACTCGTATATCTTCCTTGTCCTTGTGTCCAAATTTGAACTTCTGAATTTTCCATATCAATAAAATACAGCGCTTGTTTTGGCTTTGCCCAATAATCAAAAGTCAAAGTATTTTTTCCCTTCTGAAAATTATCAATAAGCTTTAATTCTTTGCCTGTATTTACAAAATTGACCTCTTTTTGATTGATTCGGATTTTCGTAAATTCCATGTTTTTGGCATCAATTTTAATCGTGTCAATTGGTTTCAAAACATCAAACTGATATTCTACTGAACCGGCGATTGTTTTGCCTGATACATCTAATTTCAATTGGCTATTAACCGATTTGAAATCGACAAATTGAGTTTGTTGTGCAAAAATGAAAGTGGTAAAAAATAGAAGAATATATTTCATTGACGATTAAAGTTTCATAGAATCCATTTCCCACAATCTTGGGTTGGTTTTTATATAATTATAAATAATTTCAAATGATTTGTAATTACGAACAATATGGTCGTGATAATTGGTTTGCCATATAGATTCGATTCCATTAATTTGTTTGGTTTTTACCGATTTAAATAAGGCAACAAATGAAGATATTGAATTTGGTTTACGTGATAATGTTGTAGTTAATGAATTTTGGTTCTCGTTTTCATATTTACGATTCATCTTCTCGTTATCAATTCCGTCCCAATTATCACGTAGAGGCGCACAGCAGTGCGTCTCGGCAATGTTTGACCCAATCTTTGTCGATATACTGGACGGAGACGCATTGCTGTGCGCCTCTACGATTTCTGTGTCTAATTGATTTTTGTGCCCATTTTCAATTCCGTCCCAATTACCACGTAGAGGCGCACAGCAGTGCGTCTCGGCAATATTTGACCCAATCTTTGTCGATATACTGGACGGAGACGCACTGCTGTGCGCCTCTACAATATGCGTGCGGGTATTCTGAATGTCTACATTCTGCATACTGGCAATCTGTAGACCTTCTAATCTTGGTTCCATTATTTCAATCAATACATGAATATGATTTGGCATAACAATCCAATTATGGAAAAACCAATTTTTACGAATTTTTATTGATTTTAAAAGCTCCATTTCGATTATTTGTCCGTTCTCATTCAGAATCATTTTATCTTCTTCGATTAATCCAAAAATAGATTTTCTGTTTTTAGTCACTAATGTAACAAAGTACATTCCTTCACTAGAGTAATCCCAATTTTTCAATCTTTTAGAATCAATTTTATATTTATCTTTAAATAATGTCATTTTTTGGCGTATAAGAAATCCAAAGTTACAAAGGTTTCGCCAACAAATCGAACGAAATTTGTAAGTTTACCAACAGAAAATTACATTATCGTGTCAATACCCAAAAAAGCCTTATTTAACTGGAGCAGCGGAAAAGATTCTGCACTTGCTTTATATAAAATTTTACAGAATCCTGATTATAAAATCGAATGTTTATTGACAAGCGTCAACCAACAATTCCAGCGTATTTCGATGCATGGCGTTCGTGTTGAATTACTTGAAGCGCAAGCAAAAAGTATTGGTTTACCATTGAAAATTCTGCAAATTCCGGAAATGCCAACAATGGAAGTTTATGAAGATGTAATGACCAAATCTTTAACCGAATTAAAAAAAGGTGGTATTACACATTCAGTTTTTGGGGATATTTTCCTGGAAGATTTACGAAAATACCGCGAAGATCAATTGGCAAAAATGGGATTTGAAGGCGTTTTCCCAATCTGGAAAATCCCGACTCACGATTTGATTCAGGAGTTTATTTCCTTAGGATTCAAAACTATTGTAGTTTGTGTAAACGAGCGTTATCTGGACAAAAGCTTTGTTGGACGTATAATCGATCAGAGTTTTATAAATGATCTACCCGAAAATGTAGATGTTTGTGGCGAAAATGGCGAATTTCACACTTTTACTTTTGACGGACCAATTTTTTCAGAACCTATAAATTTTGAAATCGGAGAAATTGTTTATCGAAAATATGAAAAACCAAAAACCGAAGATTCTTCAAATACAGCTTGCGACACCAATTCAACCGATGCTTTTGATTACGGATTTTGGTATTGTGATTTGGTTCCTAAAAACTAAATTAGATAATGAGATAATGAGATAATTATTAGAACACTCAAATAAATTATCTCATTATCTCATTATTTAATTATTCTGAATACATATTCAACAAATTAGTCACCGTATTCCAGTTTCTAATTGTTGCTGTAACGTTTAGTTTTTTCTCAATATATTTTTGATCAAATCTCGTTTTTCCAGCGCCAACAGCATATTTAATAAAGATTCTGTTGCCATCAATACTGGCTTCATCAGGTTTAAACTGGCTTATTTTTAAATCGTTGATGTTTTCGCTTTTTAGCGCAATCGAAACAAAAGCGACGTATAGCTTTTTAGTATCAACTTCTTTTTCTTTCAAAAACGGACTGTTTTTAAAACATAATTCCAAATCTTCTTTTGTGATTACAATCGTAGGAACTTCGTGTCCAAAAACTTTAAAAATTTCCTGTTTGATCATAAAACCAACTTTCGACGCACTTTCTTCGTCCGTATCTACAAAAACATTTCCGGATTGAAGATACGTTCTCACATTTTTAAAACCAATATTTTCCAACATTGTTTTCAAAGCCTCCATTTTCATCATATTGTGTCCCGAAACGTTGATTCCTCGTAAAAGTGCTAAATGTGTTGTCATTTTATTTTTTTTATTTAAAAACAAAAAGTATCCAATTTTAAAAATTGAATACTTTTTTTATTCTTTAGCAAATTTACGATTTTTATTTCGTTTTCTCGTATGTTGACTCAGCATCACACATACGTCCGTCATTGTCCAGCAGACCTGCTTTAGTTATCGTTAGGGTTTCTATTAAACTATTCGAACAATTTAATATTAGCATGCTATCAGTAGAATAAGTTAATTTTAAATTTGTTCCTATTTCGTTAGTTGAGACTTCAAATGTCCCTGATGCTGTTGTGGTTACGCCTCTGTCAATTCTGGTTTTTGTAAAAGTATTACCTCTGTTAAATTTATAAGACTCTCTAAAAACATACGGGTTATCAATATCTTTTGCATCAACGACATTGATCCATTTTCCATAATAATTAGAAACCACAGGCTTGTCATCTGAATCATTAGACGAACAAGAAATAGCAACAAACAGGACTGTAAATAAAAGTGCAGTTATTTTCATTTTTTAAAAGGTTTTTTAAGGTTACTTATTATTAAGATTTTACTTTCTTAAAATGGTTGCGTCCTAACTTGCTAAATTTACGATATTTGTATTCAATAATTTATGAGAAACAATACATTTTCAAATTTCCCAATTAAAATCTATCTTCGCTTTTCCAAAGAGAAAAGATTATAGAAGCAAGAATATAGACCGAACTTTGACGTTTAATTCTACAATCTCGTTTCTTTGTTCTATAATCTATTTTCTATACTCTAAATTTTAAGAAGTCTAAAAAAATGTCCTATAATCTCCTTGAAACTCCTATCGAATACTTAAAAGGTGTTGGCCCAACTCGTGGTCAATTGCTTCGTAAGGAATTGGGAATTCATAAATATGGGGATTTAGTTAATTTTTTTCCGAATAGATATATCGACAGAACTCGTTATTATAAGATAAACGAACTTCAAAATACAGGTTCAGAAGTTCAGATTATTGGAAAAATCATCAACATAAAAACGGTTGAATTTGCCAAAAACAAAAAACGTCTTGTCGCTACTTTCGTGGATGATACGGGACAAATGGACTTAAACTGGTTTCAGGGACATAAATGGGTTCGTGAAAGTTTAAAGTTGAATGAAGTTTGTGTGATTTTTGGAAAATGTTCTCTTTACGGAAGTCAGTTTAGTATGGCGCATCCGGAAATTGAGTTGTTTAGCGAGCATGAAAAAAGTCTTCGCTCTGCAATGCAACCTGTTTATCCTTCGACTGAAACTCTGGCAAACAGAGGAATTTCAAATAGAACGATTAACAAAATAATGGAGCAATTGTTTATTGAAACTCAAGCTTTATTTACAGAAACATTTCCTCCTTATTTGATCGCGGAATTAAATTTAATGTCAAAAAGAGCGGCTTTATTCAACATACATTTTCCTAAAAGCACCGAGATTTTGGCGAAAGCCCAATTCCGACTAAAATTTGAGGAATTGTTCTTTATTCAGTTGCAATTAATTACCAAAAACCTGATTCGGAAACATAAAATAAAAGGACATCCATTTTCTAAAGTAGGAGAGTTTTTTGGTGAGTTTTATCAGAATCATTTGCCTTTTGAGCTTACAAATGCGCAAAAAAGGGTGATCAAAGAAATCCGTTCAGATATGGGCAGTAATGCTCAAATGAACCGTTTGCTGCAAGGTGATGTTGGTTCCGGGAAAACAATTGTGGCTTTTATGAGCATGCTTCTGGCAATGGATAATGGTTTTCAGGCTTGTTTAATGGCGCCGACAGAAATTCTCGCTAATCAACATTTTATTGGTTTATCAGAATTAGCAGAAACCTTAAATATCAATATCAAAATACTTACGGGTTCAACTAAAACTTCGGCTCGAAAAATCATTCACGAAGAACTTGAAAACGGAACTTTAAATATCTTAATCGGAACGCACGCTTTACTTGAAGACAAAGTAAAATTTCAGAATCTGGGATTGGCTGTAATCGATGAGCAACATCGTTTTGGCGTAGAACAACGTTCTAAATTATGGAAGAAAAACGATATTCCTCCGCACGTTTTGGTTATGACCGCCACTCCTATTCCGCGAACTTTGGCAATGAGTTTGTATGGCGATTTAGATATTTCGGTAATTGATGAATTACCTCCTGGTCGAAAACCTATTCAGACTGTTCATCGTTTTGACAGTAATCGCTTGAAGGTTTGGAAATTTTTAAGAGATGAAATCGCTCTTGGAAGACAGATATATATTGTTTATCCGCTGATTCAGGAATCCGAAAAAATGGATTATAAGGATTTAATGGACGGTTACGAAAGTATTTCCCGTGATTTTCCGTTGCCTCCATATTCGATTTCGATCTTACACGGAAAAATGAAACCCGCAGATAAAGATGCTGAAATGAAACGCTTTTCTGAAGGTAAAACTAATATAATGGTCGCAACAACAGTAATCGAAGTTGGTGTAAATGTTCCAAATGCGAGTGTAATGATTATCGAAAGTGCCGAACGTTTTGGATTGTCTCAGCTTCACCAATTGCGTGGTCGTGTTGGTCGTGGCGCCGAGCAGAGTTATTGTATCTTGATGACTAGCCATAAATTGAGTGCCGACAGTAAAACTCGAATGGAAACAATGGTTCAGACGAATGATGGTTTCGAAATTGCCGAAGTCGACCTTAAACTTCGTGGTCCCGGAGATTTAATGGGAACGCAGCAAAGTGGTGTTTTAAATCTTCAAATTGCAGATATTGTCCGAGATCGTGATATCTTGAGTCTTGCCCGAAATTATGCCATGAAAATTCTTAAAGAAGATGGTCCGTTGCAAAAACCGGAACACGCGGTTTTGAAAGCTGTATTTCTTGAGCTGACTAAAAAGAAAAATATCTGGAATTATATAAGCTAATTCTTTTTAAGGTGCTGAGGAACTGAGATTCTGAGGAACTGAGGTTTTCCACAATATTGTCATTTCGACGAAGGAGAAATCACACGCGAAACTCTACAAAGATTGGCTACAATATAGAACGCGGATGACGCGGATTCGCTTTGCGAAAACACGGATTAAAACGGATTTTATCAGCTTAATATTTGTTATGAAAATGTTTGTCCTAGCCCCGATAGAAGTGAAAATCCTTTTGTGGCGGGGTTCGCCTCAAAAGATTGGAACGGATTGCTTCGCCAGTTCGCACTTTCAGGCTCGGGTGCGGGATTAGCTCCTAAAAAAAATATACTTCACTGTATCATACCTAAACAGCGTTTAGGATTCGAATATTCAATTACCATTTCTAAAGGTGATTCAGATTTGTTGGGGGTCAAATATTAAATTTTGAATATTCTAACTGATGCAATGAAGCATATTGTTAGAGTTAGTTGTTGTGTTATTACTTTTTTGGAGGTGCTTTCTTTTCAAATAAACCATTGAACAAACCTTTACTTACTTTATTTTTATCATCTTTTTTTGTTGCGATAAGGTGATCCACATATTCCATATAAGTTTTCTTGCGCTCTTCCAGAAAACCCACAAGGTATTCTTCAGAAGCGTGAAGTCCGCTTACTTCTTCAATATGCAGAAGTTTTTTGTACAAAGGTTCTATAAACTTTACGATAATATCCTCTGGAACTGATTTTCTGGTTCCAAAGTATCCAACGATTTCTCCATCAGCATCAGCTATGATTTTAAAATCGGTGACAACCCAATAAAACCTGCCGGTTTTGGACATATTCTTGATAATCACATGAATATTTTGGCTTGACTTAATACTATCCCACAAGAATTTAAAAATAACTTTTGGCATATCAGGATGACGTACAATATTGTGAGGTTGTCCAACAAGCTCAAATTCATCATATCCGGATACATCTATAAAATCTTCATTGGCGTATAGAATCGTCCCTTTTGTATCTGTTTTACTGAGTAATACTTTACTCTTATTCCAATCAACTTCGCGATCTGATGGAGTTGGACGGTTAGTTCTGGTATCCATAATTTTTGTCTTTAAAATTAATATACAGTTAGATTTCTGCGTATAAAGTCAATTCTTTTAAAGCATTATTCTAATTAAGCTCTGGTTCTAAAATCATTAATATGCTTTTGTAATCAGCACATTGGACTGGCCGATTAAAAATCATACTGACATGTAAAATAAAATAGATTTAATAATTAATCTGGAAGTTGGTTTCTATTAAATTTTATCCCCTGCTGTTTGTTGACTTAACATGAATGTCGTTTACTAAATCGTCGATCTTTTTAGCACTTTCACGCATCATTTCTAAATAACTAAGCAGTTTGTCATTGTCAGTATGTCCTTTTGAAACATCGATAAGTTTTAAAACTGAATTTACAGGCAGTTTTAAATCTAAAGTTGTTCTGTGAATAAAATCATTATAGTCTTTTGTAGCACTTTGAGAGCTATATTTTGCAGATGCCAATTTGATGTTTTCTAATTCGTATTCATCAGAAATTTTAGAAATATGATTTTGGCTGTGTTTCTTAAAATAATACGCCCAATATCCATTCATGAAAAATACAACTGCTGCTAAAACTACGTGAATTACAAAAGTCTCAAGGTCAAAATTAACCTGCGAAAAATACAATTGTAAACCTTTTGGATCAGTAAAAGTAAAATTTTGCATATAAGCCAAAGCTCCGTGATGCAATACTACCAGTAATGTTAGCGGAATTTGAAGTTTCCAGTTTTGATAAATAATCAAAATTGTACTTGCAATGAAAACCGTAAAATGCATCTCAAACAATCCGTGCATTTGATAGATATACTGCGCCATAAATATTGCTAAAACCACAGACAACACATATTGGTAAAAAGTAGATCTTTTGACAAAAAACTTTGCCGAATAATACAGTAATAAATTCAAAGTACCAACGCCTACTCCTATTTCAAAAGTATCATATTTAAAGGCTAACGCGATTCCGAAAAGGAAATAAGCGGCAAGAACATAATTGATAATTGTATCTGATTTTTGTGTCATTGTAGACGTAAAATTGTACAGATAGTCTTGTTCATTCAAACTGGCTTTTGTTTTCATAAATTAAATAATTAGGTTAAGGATAGATTTATTTAGTGCATTTTGGTAACGAACATCCATAAGCTCTCAGAGCTAAAGCATCAAATGAAGGGGCATGGTTTTGTTTCAGCAAAGCCTCAATTGCCTGTTGGGCATAATTGCTGTCGGCATTGGTGCAATACCTTGTTTTATTATAATTTCCGCGGTAATATAAATTTTGAGAATCGTCAAGAAGAACTGCTTGCGGAGTCGAAAAAACACCACAGCTCTTTGCCATTCCATCATCAAAATAGACTGGAATATTAGCGTCGAATTTTTTCTGGATTTCTTCGATTGTAAAGCTCTTCTGCTTGTTGAGAACAACAATTTTAAAGTTAATACGATCTCCGTATTTCTTAATCAATCCGCTTACATGAGGTATATTAAAGCGGGAACATGGACAGTCCGGATTAAAGAAATGAATAAAAACCGGTCTGCGATCTGCCGTGCAGCATTTTAGATCAATTTTACTTCCCATGGCTATCTCATGATAATCACGAGGAATTGGTGTTGGTAAACTATATTTAAATTCGTTTTGCCAAAACAAAAAAGAAATTGCAACAAGTAATAATGAAAACCATAAGACTAAAAGTATTTTTTTCTTCATAAATTGATTATTTTCTTACTGAGGGAATAAAAAAAGATAAACACTTGTTAACGCAATTACTTGCAAAATTAAGACTTTTTATTAAAAAAGGGCGCCAATTCTCATATCTGAACCGTTTACGAATTAAAAATATAGGTTTTTATGTATCAAAAAATATATTTTGTTTAACCTTATCAATGTTACAAATAAAATCGATAAAGTGCAACATAAATCAGATAAAATACTTTAAATAGCAATATTGAAAGATTTTTCCGTAATAACAAATAGTTAATTATACTTAAATAAAAAGTAAAAACTTACAAAACGAGTAAAAAACAAGGAAAAATGACGCTTTTTTTAATACTTTTAAATCCTCAAAAAGAATCATAAAAAACTTTTTTTTCGATCAACATTAAACCATTGTTAAGAAGAATAGTCTAAGACTTGTATTAATTAAAAAACTTGTACATACAAGTGTTAAATAAAAGCTAACAGCTTTAGTTTTCACAACAAAAAGTTAAATTTGCAAGTTTACTAAAAACACAGACCAAAACACATTCACCCTAATTTTATGAAAGTAAAAAACCTAATTTACGCCCTTCTAATTATCGTTCTAGGAGGTTTTATTGCCTACAGAGTGGTATCAAACAAAAGTAAAAACGACGAATCTAAAAAATTTGGTGACAAAGATACTCCAACAACTGTGACGGGGATTGTAGTAAACACTTCTACTTTTGACAATAATCTCTCATTATCAGGATCAATTGAAGCAAATGAACAAATTGAAATCCGCAGTGAAGTTTCAGGAATTGTTGAAGGTATTTACTTTAATGAAGGTAGTTTTGTAAACAAAGGTCAGGTGCTTTTTAAAGTAAATGATATCGAACTAAAAGCACAATTAAGACAAGCTGTAACCAAAGAAGGTTTGGCTGCCGAAAATGAAAGAAGAGCTAAATTACTACTTCAAAAAGAAGCTATAAGTCAGGCAGAATTTGATGTTGCAAAAGCAGATCACGCTTCTTCTCAGGCGCAAAGCCAATTGATAAGAGCTCAAATTGCTAAAACTTCTGTAAAAGCTCCGTTTTCCGGAAAAATTGGTTTACGTTCTATCTCACCGGGAACTTATATTACTCCAACTATTTTAGTAGCAAAATTAGTCAATACAGGAAAATTGAAGATTACATTTTCTATTCCTGAAAAATATGCATCACAAGTAAAATCAGGATCAACAATAGATTTTTCGGTTTCAGGATCTGATAAAGTTTATTCGGCAAAAATTTATGCAATTGAGCCGGAAGTAGCTGTTGCAACACGTACTTTACAAGTTCGCGCTATTGCGGATAATATCGACGGAAAGCTTTTCCCTGGAACATTTGCCGATGTAAAATTACCATTGAACATTATAAAAGATGCGATCGTAGTTCCTTCTGAAGCGATTGTTCCAATACAAGATGGTAAAAAAGTATTTATCGCTAATATGGGCAAAGCCAAAGAAGTTAAGGTTGATGCAACGACAAGAACAGATGCTTCTATTTTGATTTTGTCAGGATTAAAAGCGGGAGACACATTAATTACTAGCGGCGTTATGTCATTAAAAGATGAAGCCCCAATAAAAGTTGTAGTAAAAAAATAAGTCTAGATTTTAAGATAAGTAGTAAGATTTAGCAATAAATCTGCAATCTAAAATCAACAATCTAAAATCTAAAATCATAATGAGTTTATCAACCACAAGTATAAGAAGACCCGTTTTAACGATTGTACTGAATCTTTTAATTATTTTATTCGGTTTCATTGGTTATACGTTTTTGGGTGTTCGGGAATTTCCTTCTATTGATCCGGCACAGGTTTCTATCAGAACCAATTATACCGGAGCCAATTCTGATATTATCGAATCGCAAATTACAGAACCTCTTGAAAAAGCCGTAAATGCGATTGACGGAATTCGAAATATAACTTCCTCAAGTAATCAGGGAAGCAGTAATATTACCATCGAGTTTAACTTAGATAAAAACCTTGAAGAAGCTGCAAATGACGTTCGTGACAAGGTTTCTCAAGCTGTTAGGAGTTTACCACAGGATATAGATGCTCCGCCGGTAGTTTCTAAAGCCGATGCTGACAGTGAATCTATTATTTCGATGACAGTTCAGAGTGACACCAGAAGTTCCTTAGAATTGAGTGATTATGCTGAAAATGTTATTTCGCAACGTCTGGAAACGATTCCTGGAGTGAGCGGTGTTCAAATTTGGGGACAAAAACGTTACGCTATGCGTTTGTGGATCGATCCCGTAAAATTAAATGCCTATAATTGTACGGTTTCTGATGTTAGAGATGCCTTGAACGCGCAAAACGTAGAATTGCCATCCGGAAAATTAACCGGAAACAATACCGAATTGACCGTAAAAACAATTGGAAATCTTTCTAAACCGGAAGAATTCAATAATATTATCATTCGTACCGATGGAGATAAAATTGTTCGTTTGAGCGATGTTGGTGGTGCTGAATTAGGTCCTGAAAATATTGAAACTTCATTAACATCATCAGGGCTTCCAATGATTGGTTTAGCTATTGTACCAATGCCCGGAGCCAATTATCTTGATATTTCGAAAGAGTTTTATAAAAAATATGACGCTTTAAAGAAAGATCTTCCAAAGGATATCAAACTGAATATTGCGCTTGATAATACACTTTTCGTAAAAAAATCAGTACTTGAAGTAGCCGAAACTTTAGGGATTTCGATTATTCTGGTAATCATTATTATTTATTTGTTTTTTAGAGACTGGGCAATTGCATTCAGACCTTTAATTGATATTCCGGTTTCGTTAATTGCTACGTTTTTTATCATGTGGCTTTTCGGGTTCTCGATCAACGTATTGACCTTATTAGCAATTGTATTGGCAACTGGTTTAGTAGTAGATGATGGAATTGTAGTTACCGAAAATATCTTCAAAAAAGTCGAAGAAGGAATGTCGCCAATCGAAGCGGCAATCAAAGGATCTAATGAAATTTTCTATGCCGTAATTTCGATTTCTGTTACACTTGCAGCGGTATTTTTACCAGTAATTTTCTTAGAAGGTTTCGTAGGCCGACTCTTTCGGGAATTTGGTGTTGTAATTGGTGCTGCAGTATTAATTTCGGCCTTTGTATCTTTGACTTTAACACCAATGTTGAATGCCTATTTAATGAAAGGCGGAGAACAGAAAAAGTCAAAATTCTACGTTAAAACAGAGCCTTTTTTCGAAAAATTAAATAGTGGCTACGCAGAAGCTTTAGAGCGTTTCATGGCTAAAAAATGGATTAGTTTCCCAATCCTGATAGCGTGTTTTGGATTGATTTATTTATTCTTTACAATTCTTCCAAAAGAAACTGCACCATATGACGATCGTAGTTCTGTAACGATGCGTATGACAACTCCTGAAGGTTCTTCTTATGAATATACCAATCGTTTTATGCAGGAAATGTCAAAATTGGTAGATGATTCTATTCCGGAGAAAAAAGTAAGTTTAGTAATCACAGCCGGAGGTTCAGGAGGTTCTGCGACCAATTCAGGTTTCATCAGACTTTCGTTGAAAGAACCGGATGAAAGAAAACGATCTCAAAAAGATATTGCTGATAAATTAACCAAATGGACTAAAAAATATCCAAATGCTAAAACATCTGTAATTCAGCAACCTACAATTGCCGTAAACAGACGTGGAGGTTTACCGATTCAGTATATTATTCAGGCTCCGACTTTTGAAAAACTAAGAGAAAAAATTCCGGTTTTCATGAATGAAGTTGGTAAAAGTGATGTTTTCTCTACTTCAGATGTCAACCTTAAATTTAATAAACCTGAAATCAACGTAAGTATTGATCGTGCAAAAGCCGAAAGTTTAGGAATATCAATTATGGATATTGCCCAAACTTTGCAACTTTCTTTAAGTGGACAGCGTTTTGGTTATTTTATTAAAAACGGAAAACAATATCAGGTAATTGGTCAATTTGATCAAAAAGACCGATCTAAACCATTGGATTTAACTTCTATGTTTGTTAGAAACAAATCAGGTCAGTTGATCCAGATGGATAACGTGGTAAAAGTGGAAGAACAAAGTAATCCGCCGCAATTGTATCACAATAACCGATATATGTCTGCAACAGTTTCAGCTGGTTTAGCTCCCGGGAAAAGTATTAGTGATGGTATTGAAGAAATGGACCGAATTAAAACTAAGGTTTTAGATCAAAGTTTTACAACCGATTTAAGTGGAGAATCACGAGATTTTGTCGAAAGTAGTTCTAATACTTCTTTTGCATTTGGATTGGCTTTATTACTGATCTTTTTGATTCTTGCAGCACAATTTGAGAGTTTTATTGATCCGTTAATTATCATTTTGACAGTACCAATGGCGGTTGCGGGAGCATTATTCTCGTTATGGTTATTCAATCAAACCTGGAATATTTTTAGTCAGATTGGTACCGTAATGCTTATTGGTCTGGTTACTAAAAATGGTATTTTGATCGTCGAATTTGCGAATCAGCTACGAGAACAGGGAAAACCAAAAATGGAAGCAATTCTCGAAGCATCAGAAGCGCGTTTACGTCCAATTTTGATGACGAGTTTGGCAATTGCTTTAGGAGCTTTACCAATTGCAATGTCACTTGGAGCTGCGTCTACAAGTAGAATTGGAATGGGAGTTGTAATCGTTGGAGGAACAATTTTCTCTTTGGCTTTGACCCTATTTGTAATTCCTGCAATTTATTTAATGTGGTCTAAAGCCAGAAAACATTATCCGGAGTTTGATCATATTGAAGAATATGAAAGAGATAGCAAAGTATAGATTCTAATTTTTTTGAAATAAAATAAAAGCTTTGAATTTTAAGTTAGTAAACTGAAATTCAAAGCTAATCCTTCATAATATGAAAACTAAGATAGTATTAAAAAGTCTCGTTTTATTTTTGTTTTGTATAGCAAAAAGTAATGCACAAGAGGTTCTAACGATCGAAGATGCTATGAAAATAGCGCTGGAAAATAATTTTGAAATTAAGATTGCTAAGAACAACACAAAAATTAGTGAAACAAATGTAACCGTTGGAAACGCAGGAATGTTACCACAAGCTACTGCTTCAATCACAGACAATAACAGCGTTACAAATTCCTCTCAAACACGTCAGGATGGAACTTCGACACAATTAAACAATGCCAAAAATAATAACTTAAATTATGGTGTAAGTTTAGGCTGGACAGTTTTTGATGGTATGAAAATGTTTGCCAAATTAGACCAATTAAAAGAGTTGCAAAAACTGGGTGATTCTGAATTAAAAAGAACTATTCTGGTAAAAATTGGTCAGGTAAATTCCGCTTATTATGACTTAGTTCAGCAACAACATCAATTATCAGCATTAGATACTACAATCGTAATTTCTAAGCAAAGATTGACATTGGCACAAAATCGTTTCAGTATTGGAAAAGCTTCAAAATTAGAGGTTTTAAATGCTCAGGTAGATTTAAATTCTGATCAGGTTGCTTTCCTGAGACAAAAGGAATCATATGCAAATGCAAAGATTTTATTGAACCAATATTTAGCGCGTGATCCAAAAATAAATTTTACGGTAACTGATTTGGTTAAAGTAGATGATAAATTAGTTTTGGCAGATTTAATGGATTTGGCTCAGAAACAAAACCCTGGTTTAGAATCGCAAATCATTAACAAACGAATTGCCGAATTACAACTTAAGCAAATAAAAGCAGATCGTTATCCTGTTGTAAATCTGACATCTGGATACACTTTTACAGAAAGTCAGTCTAGTTTAGGTTTTACAAGTTCAGCTTCTTCAAAAGGTTTTAATTATGGTTTTAATGCGACTTTAAACATTTTTGATGGTTTTAATCAACATCGAAATGAAAAAGTAGCAAAACTGCAAATTGAGAATTCTCAGATCGCAATCGAGCAACAAAACATGATTCTGAATACACAATTGAGTACAGCTTTTCAAACTTACTTAACTAATCTTGAATTAATTGGTTTAGAAGAAGATAACGAAGCAATTGCTAAACAAAACCTGGATATTACGTTGGATAAATTTAGAATTGGAACCATTACAACGCTTGATTTTAGAACGGCTCAGCTTAATTATGTTAATGCAAAAGTACGTTACAGCAACGCTCAATATGAAGCAAAATTATCTGAAATTGCTTTGAAAGAATTAGCTGGAAATATTAATTTTTAATTTAAATTTGTTTCAAAACAAATATAAATGATCTCATATAATACCAAAGATTGGTTTACTTTTATTTTCCATTTTCACAAATCAGATACTGTTAGAAAATTGTTTCCGATAATGATTGCCATCGGAATTTATTCTTCCCTTATCGGATATCTTGAAGTTTCTTATTTCAAAGTTGGTAAAAATGATTACATCCATAATATTCCGGTAATGCACGGAATGTTGGGATTTGTAATTTCGTTGTTGCTTGTTTTCAGAACCAATACCGCTTATGATCGTTGGTGGGAAGGCCGTAAATTATGGGGTGGTCTTGTAAACAATAGTCGCAATCTTGCGATTAAACTTTCAGCAATGTTAAAGGATGAAAATGATCGTAAATTCTTTAGAAAATTTATTCCTGCATATGCTGCAATTTTACACAAACATCTTCATGATGAAGATACCAGCAAACAGCTTTTTGATGATGTAGATTTAGAAATTGATCATCATAAACACAAGCCAAATCAGATCAAGAGAATGATGTTTCATAAAATCAATGATTTGTATGATGCAAAAAAAATTAGCGGAGAACAACTTATAATTTTAAACGACGAATTACAAGCATTTACAGATATTTGCGGTGCTTGCGAGCGAATAAAAAACACACCTATTCCCTACTCTTACAGTGCTTTTATAAAAAAATTCATTTTTATTTATACGATGACATTGCCTTTTGGTTACTCCATAAGTTTAGGATATCTTGTGGCTCCGGTGGTTGTTTTTATCTTTTATGTATTAGCAAGCTTAGAGCTTATTGCAGAGGAAATCGAAGATCCGTTTGGTAATGATGAAAATGATTTACCGACAAAGAAGATTGCGGAAAACATCAAAAAACACGTCGAAGAACTGATTTAATTAAAAACAACTCTTAATTATCTTGATATATTTTATAATTTTAATAAATTAGTAAAATATATGCTAAACAAAAACTTCTTTTTACTATTTATTCTATTTGTAAATTTAGGATTCAGTCAGTCTGAATGCTATAATTCGGATTTTTCAGCAGGAACTTTTTCTGGATGGGAAGGTTATACCGGTACGTACAATCGTCCTAAAAAAGATAAAGGTTTCAAAGAAACCAGACAGACAATCATAACTGAATCTACATTAGATCCAAGGACCGGTAATATGCTGGCTACAATACCGCCAGGAGAAAAATTTGCTGCAAAACTAGGAAATGAGTCTGCGGGCGCTGAGACAGAAGTGCTAATTTATTCCATGAATGTTACACCTGAAAACAGCATTTTTTTATACAAATATGCTGTTGTCGTTGAAGACCCTGATCATACCCCAAAAGAACAGCCTCAATTTAGTGTTACAATTACAGATGTAAATGGTCAAACTATTGATCCATTATGTGGCGATTATAATGTCTATGCTGGTCAACCTGGGCAAAATTTTAATACTTATGATTACATAGATCCTAAAACACACCGTACAAGGATTGTAAAATGGGTCGACTGGAAAACAGTTGGCGTGAACTTATCTGCTTATATTGGAACCACTGTAAAGATCGAATTCACTACAAAAGATTGTGCTTTAAAAGAGCATTTTGGCTATGCCTATATTTCAGCGAGATGCAATAAATTAAAAGCTGATTTAAAAGTATGTTCAAATAACCTAAACTTTGATTTAATCGCTCCATATGGATTCAGCAAATATCTTTGGACTTATTTAGGAAAACCAGTCGGTACAAACTCATCAACAACATCTTTACCGGTGGCAGATTATCCTGAGGGCGCAATTTTTGAATGTACGATGACCGCTTATAGTAATTCTAATGTTTGTGAATCAAAAATTGAGATAATACTAACAAAACCAACAAAAATTACTCCTCTATTTGAAGCAATAACATCTTGTAATACATCTCAAATTACGTCCAATCCAATAGTTTTTGAAAATCAGTCTATTACAACTGAAACAAATGTAAAATGGAATTGGGATTTTGGTGATGGATCAACTTCAATAGAAAAGTCTCCTAAACATGTTTATACAAATTCCGGACGATATATTGTAAATTTAACAGCCACGAGCGAAAGCGGATGTACCTTTAATTTTAGCGAACCTATTTCAATCAATAATAATCCTATTTTAGAACCTGTTTTAAATGCGGACCAAAATTTCTGCAATCAAAATGCAACAATTGGCAGTATAAATGTTGGTAGCCAAAATCTAAAATGGTTCAGTTCTTTAACATCAGCAGAAGAACTTGCAGCCTCAACCCCTTTGGTCGACAAAACAACATATTATGCGGCTGTATATGATAATGGCTGTATAGGTAACCGAATCGCTTTTACTGCTTCTGTATCAAATTTTCCTCCTCCAATTGGTGATCCAATTCAATACTTCTGTACAATTAACAAACCGACAATTAGTAATCTAGATGCAAAAGGTAATGGAATAAAATGGTTTAAAAGTCCAACAGATACGAACGCTTTGATTGCATCAACAGCATTAACCAATACTACTTATTATGCAGCACAAACTAATTTGCAAACAGGATGTGAAAGTAAAGAGCGCTTGAAAGTTAATGTTGTTCTGGAAGATCCTTCAAATATTTTACCCGCAAGTTATACGAAACAATTATGCTTAGACGACGAATTATTGATCCGTTCTTTGAGAGATAATAATACTGAAATGATTTTTTACGATTCAGAAAATGCTACCATTCCTCTTTCAGAAAATACTCCTATTAGAAATGGTTCTACCTATTATGCTTCTATATCTGATTCTAAAACCAATTGTGAAAGTGCAAAAAGAGCTGCTATTTTGGTTTCCGTAGTTCCATGTCAATTAGTGGTTTTTAATTCAATTACAATTGACGGAAATAATTTAAACGATCACTTTGTTGTAAAAAACATAGAATTCTTTCCTGAGAATACTGTCGAAATTTATAATCGTTTTGGTCAGTTGGTTTATCGTACCGCAAAATATGGCGTAAATGAGAATTATTTTTATGGCGAAGCAAACGCCGGAGAAGTATTTCAAAAAAGTAAAAAACTTCCAACCGGTTCCTATTTTTATGTAATAAATTTTAAAAAGAACATTTCATCAGAAAATAATTCACAAAAAGGTTTTCTCTATATCAGCAACAATGAATAGCAAATCAAAAAAAATAATAGTTTTTGCTGGAGTCTTCCTTTTATCATTAATAGCAAGATCACAAAACGACTCTAAATTATCCATCTTTAATTATAATCCTTTGATTTATAATCCAGCTTTTGCAGGCGCAGCTGACGGATTAAATGTAGCAGGAATTTATTCCAGTCAATGGTATGGATTTGATGGCGCTCCAAAAACGCAATATTTATCTGTAGATACAAAATTACCATATAATAAAATTGGACTTGGCTTAAGTTTGTATCATGATGCTATTGGTCCGGCAAGAGAATATAATATTGAAGGAAATTTTGCTTATTACATTGATGTAAATGACGAATACAAACTGGCGTTGGGACTAAAAAGCGGATTACATTCTTATAAAGTCGACATCAATCAGCTAGATGTTTACCAACCTGGCGAACAAGTTTTTAATTCAAATTTTGAGAACAATTTATCATTCATATTAGGACTGGGACTGAACTTGTATTCAGATAAATTTTTTATCGGACTTTCAACTCCTAATCTATTGGTTTCAAAATATTATAATGCTAATAATTCTAGTACTCTTTCGAAAAGTAAAAACAATTATTACCTCAATACTGGCTATAAATTTGAACTGCGACGAGACGTTACCTTAACTCCTGCAGCTTTAGTCAGAGTTACAGAAGGCGCTCCAATTAGTGTTCTAACTTCTCTTAACCTCAATTGGTATGAAAAATATATCGCCAGTTTAAATTTTGACTACAATTCAAGTGTTGGGCTTCTTTTTGGAGTTCGTTTGTTTGATAATTTCAAAGTTGGTTACGCTTACGATCAATCCATAACCAAGTTCAGCCGTTACAACAATGGTACACACACCTTTTTGCTGACCTATACTTTATTAAATGAAAATAGCGAAAAATGCAGCTGCAAGATCTATTAACTTCGTTACAAAGTCTTAATGACTACATTTTATCTTATTTTAAAGTTTTATAATTAGCTTAAGCTTTTCTTTCTTGTTATTTTTTTTCAGTTAAAAAACCATATTAATCCCTACTAGTTTCATTTTATGTCTAATTCATAAAATAATGATTCTAAAATGAATAAAAATCAGAAATAATTAATTTTCAACAGATTAAAATACCCTTAAAAAAACCAAATAAATTGTTTCTTACTACAACACGCAATCCTTATATTTGTATCCTCATACAAGAATAATAAAGTTACACATGAAAATATCTTACAACTGGTTAAAACAGTTCATCAAAACAGACTGGACATCGGAGCAAACTTCAGAATTACTTACAGATTTAGGACTGGAAGTTGAAGTTGTCGAAAAATACCAATCGATTAAAGGCGGTTTAGAAGGAGTTGTTGTAGGACACGTACTTACTTGCGAAAAACACCCTGATGCTGACAGATTAAGAGTTACGACTGTAAATATTGGTCAGGAAGCGCCTATACAAATTGTTTGCGGTGCTGCAAATGTTGCTGCCGGACAAAAAGTGCCTGTTGCAACTATTGGAACCATTTTATATGATAAAGACGGTGGTGAATTTACCATTAAAAAAGGAAAAATTCGCGGAATGGAAAGCCACGGAATGATTTGTGCCGAAGATGAATTAGGTTTAGGTACAAGCCACGACGGAATCATGGTTCTTGATGATGCTTTGGTACCGGGAACAGCTGCTTCTGAGGTTTTTCAGATTGCTAATGATGAAGTTTTCGAAATTGGATTAACGCCAAATCGTGCCGATGCAATGAGCCATTTTGGTACTGCACGTGATTTAAGAGCAGGAATGCTTCAACGTGGTGTTAATATCGAATTGATTACGCCATCTGTAAGTAATTTCAGAGTTGAAATGCGTACTTTAAAAATTGACGTTAATGTTGAGGAACCTTTATTGGCGCCTAGATATTGCGGTGTTACCATTTCTGGAATTTCTGTTCATGAATCTCCAAGCTGGTTACAAGATCGTTTGAAAGCTATTGGATTAACTCCAAAAAATAATATTGTTGACGTTACTAATTATGTTTTGCATGAATTAGGACAACCTTTGCACGCGTTTGATGCTGCAAAAATCAACGGAAAAATTATCGTAAAAACACTTCCGGAAGGCACAAAATTCACCACTTTGGATGATGTCGAAAGAACATTGCACAAAGAAGATTTAATGATTTGTGACGAAAAAGGACCGCTTTGTATTGCAGGTGTTTTTGGTGGGAAAAAATCTGGTGTGACTGAAGGAACAACTTCTATATTCTTAGAAAGTGCTTATTTTGACGCTGTAAGTGTTCGTAAAACAGCAAAACGCCACGGATTAAATACAGATGCTTCTTTTAGATTTGAAAGAGGAATTGACCCAACAATTACGGAATATGCGTTAAAACGTGCAGCACTTTTGATTCAGGAAGTTGCTGGTGGAAAACTAACATCTGATGTTGTTGAAGTTTATCCTAAAAAAGTAGAAGATTTCTCTGTTTTATTGAATTTCAGTCACGTTTCGAAAATCATCGGACAAGAAATTCCAAAAGATACAATTAAGAAAATATTAGTTTCTTTAGATATTAAAGTCAATAGTGTTTCTGATTCAGGTTTAGGCTTAACAATTCCGGCTTATCGTGTTGATGTTCAACGTGAAATTGATGTAATCGAAGAAATTTTAAGAGTTTACGGTTATAACAACATCGAATTCTCTAAAAAATTCAATGCAACAGTTGCTAATTCTCCAAGAACTGAAGATTATAAAGTTCAGAATGTAATTGCAGGACAATTGAATTCGCAAGGATTTCACGAAATGATGGCAAACTCGTTGACAACAGCGGCTTATGCAAAATTATCGACTACTTTAAAAGAAGAACATAATGTTACGATGCTGAATCCTTTAAGTAGTGATTTGGCAACAATGCGTCAATCTTTGTTGTTTTCTGGTTTAGAAGCAATCTCTTATAACATTAACAGAAGAAATTCTGATTTGAAATTATTCGAATTCGGAAAATCATACCATAAATACCTTAACGGTTACGAAGAGCACAAACACCTTACTTTATTAATTTCTGGAAACAGAAACAAAGAAAGCTGGACAAATCCTCAAAAATTAACTGATTTCTTTTTATTGAAAGGATATGCAAAAGGAATTCTTACTCGTTTAGGAATTGAAAAAATCTCAAATGCTCCGGTACAATCTGATATTTTCTCAGAAGGAACTGCGATTTGCTACAACAACGATACCTTGGTTGAAATGGGTGTGGTTAAAAAATCGATATTGAAACATTTCGGAATCAAACAAGATGTTTATTATGCTGATTTCAACTGGGATTTAGTTCTGAAAATTATTACCGGAAAAATCAAATATACCGAAATTCCTAAATACCCGGAAGTTCGTAGAGATTTAGCCTTATTGATCGATCAAAGTACAACTTATGAGCGTATTTATAATTTGGCTAAACAAACGGAGAAAACGCTCTTAAAAGACGTTAATTTATTTGATGTTTACGAAGGTGATAAACTTCCGGAAGGTAAAAAATCGTATGCTTTGAGTTTCACTATTCAGGACAATACTAAAACACTTACCGATTCTCAAATTGATAAAATCATGTCGAAATTACAACAAACTTTTGAGACTGAAATTGGAGCTGTTTTAAGATAAAAACAACTTCTTTTATAATATATAAACCCGACTGGTTCTTAGGACTTGTCGGGTTTTTCTTTTTTTTAATGTTTGTTTCAGGTTTTCTTTGTTTCAGGTTTAAAGTTGTTGGAATGTTTTACTTAACCGCAAAGTTCGCAAAGATTTACGCAAAGTTTCGCAAAGCTTTGTGTAATGTCCTTTGCGTAAATCTTTGCGAACTTTGCGGTAAAATTATGTTCAATCTAAAGAAAACCTGAAACTTGAAATAAAGAAAACATGAAACAAATTTACCAAACCAAAAAAGGGTGTTTTCACCCTTGTTCTGATGAAACGATTGAAATAATTTTGGCATGAATATTTTAAAGTATTCAATAAACTAATTTTTTAACCAACCAATAAAAACTAAAAGTCATGAAAAATCCACCTGCAAAACCGAGTCAGTTAATTACTAAGGAATTCGCTAAACAACTGAATCAGAATTATAATAAAACAAGAGCTGGTCTGGCTGCCAAAGCTGCTAAAAAAGAAGATGCAAATGCGATTTGGTATTCCTTAGAAGAACTGGAAAACTACATTCATTATATAAAAACTCAAGGATTAGAAGATGGTTATACAGTAGATGGTATCCGTTTTTATTTTGGAGTTTATCCAAATGATGAAAAACACGGAGAAAAAGCCGGATTAACCACATTATTTTTGGTGCCAACCGGAAAGAAAACAGTAACTTCCATTGCAAAAGTGCAAAGTTTTGCTTTGGTTCAAGAACAAACCTCAAGCGACGTAGAAACTCTTTCACCAATGAATTATGGAAATATTGGAAGACCACCTAGCTTAACATATTAAAAAAAATTATGTTTGAATTTTTAAGATCTTATATCGTCTATTTAGCTTTATTATCAGGTATTATTGGTTTGTTCTCACTGAACAAACTGCCTGGTAAAAAAGCTAAATTTTTAGTTGTTTTAATTTGGTTCTCCGTATTAATAGAAATAGTCGGCTACTACTTTACGCAATGGACAGGTTTATTAAACTATTATGTTTATAATTTCTATATGTTCGTAAGTTTTTCTGCCTATATACTACTAATTCGCAGCATTTTATTAAATCGCTCCTACAAATTTGCTGGTTATATATTTTTGATATTGTTTATCGCTTCTTTTTTTCTAAATATTTGGTACTTCAAAGAGAACGTTAATCATTCATTTATTTATAGCTTTGCAATTGGAGTTCTGTTAGTTATGATATTATCTTGCTTATATTTGGTAGAGATTTTCAATTCAGACAAAATATTAAATTTCAAAAAATCAGTTTTTTTTTGGTACATCTTAGGTATTCTGGTATTTCATGTGCCATTTTTGCCTTTTATGCTGGCAATCAACTGGTTTTTAATAAGACAAGACGAATCCATATTTAGTTTGGTTTTGTTTATCCTGAATTTTCTGGCGCATAGTTGTTTTATAATTGGATTTATATGGAGCGAAAAGAAATACAATTATTAGTCATCTCATTAGGTATTGTTTTCTTAACTTTACTTGTGACTTTGCTTGTTATATTCTTTTACTTTTTGAAGAAAAAAAATAGCTATCTGGTTGATAAAATGGAATCTGAGCTTTATTTTCAGTCCGAATTAGTAAAAACCCGAATAGAAATAAAGGATCAGACGCTCTCTGAAATCAGCAAAGAACTACACGACAATATAGGCCAAATAATCTCTGTTGGAATTATGCAACTAAATATGCATATCAATAATGAGAAGGCAATTCAACCAAATGAACTGCGTGATCTTAAAGAAATTTTAGCCAAATCTCTGGACGAAATAAGAATTTTGTCCCGAATTATAAATAAAGACAACTTACTGCAAAGCAATTTTATCGAAGCCATTAAACAGGATTTAGAGCGAATAAAGAAGCTTAAGAAAATTCAATATAAATATACTCTTTCAGGCGAAATTCCTCGTATTTGCGAGGAACATGATTTGTTTATTTACCGAATTTTTCAAGAAGCATTGCACAATAGTTTAAAACATTCGCACAGCGATTTGTTTGAAGTAAATATCAATACAACCGATGATTTATTTTGTCTAAAAATTAAAGATTTCGGAATTGGTTATGATCCGCTTCAAACAAATTCAGGAATTGGTTTAAACAACATGAAATTGAGAGCCAAATTAATTGGTGCAACATTAATTATGAATTCAGATTCGTCTGGAACCGCTGTAACACTAGAATATCCTTTAACTGAACCCGATGAAACCTAAAAACAAAATTATTATTGTAGATGACCATTTATTATTCTCACAATCACTAGAACTTTTGATCAATAGTTTTAAAGATTTTGAAGTAATTAATCGCTTTGAAAACGGAAAAGTATTCATTTCGTACTTACAGGAAAACGTCGACTTAGAAGTTGATTTAATTTTGTTGGATGTAAATATGCCTGTTTTAGATGGTTTAAGCGCCATGAAATGGATTAAAGAAAACAGACCTTCACTTAAAGTAATCGCTTTATCTGTAAATGATGACGAAGAAGTCATTATTAAAATGCTGACCAATGGTGCCAAAGGTTATCTCCTTAAAGACACATCTCCTGAAATTTTTAGAACTGGTATTACATCTGTTATCGAAAAAGGTTTTTATTTTACCGAATTGGTATCCGGAATGTTAGTCAAAAAAGCCAACAGTGATTCGACTAAAATCAATTTGAAGGACAAAGAAATCATTTTTATAAAACACGCCTGCACCGAAAAAACATACAAGGAGATTGCCTCAGAAATGTGTTTAAGTCCCAAAACAATTGATGGTTATCGAGAATGTTTATTCGATAAACTAGAAATCAAAACCCGAATAGGTTTAGTATTATATGCTATAAAACATAAAATTGTCTTAGTTTAAAATAACTAAGACAATTTTGTTTTTTGATTATTCTGATTTTGCTTAATACGTTATTGCAGCAAAAATTGGATTTTCCTTGATTTTTTCTCTTCCGTTAAGGAAGCTTAATTCCATAAGGAAATTACATTGCACAATTTCGCCGCCTAATTTCTCTACCAATTCACAAACTGCTTTTGCGGTCCCTCCTGTCGCCAAAACATCGTCATGGATTAAAACCCTGTCTCCTTTTTTTATTGCGTCTGTGTGCATTTCTAAGCTGTCTGTGCCATATTCTAATTCATATGACGCAGAAATTGTTTCATACGGTAACTTTTTTGGTTTCCTTACGGGAATAAAACCTGCATTTAATTCCTGCGCCAACAACATTCCGAAGAAAAAGCCACGACTTTCTGCTCCTACTACCTTGTCGATTTTTTGTCCGTTTAGAGATTCAACTAGAATTTTAAGGCATTCTTTAGTCGCAATTGGGTTATTTAGTAGCGGAGTTATATCTTTAAACAAAATTCCTTCTTTTGGAAAACCCTGAATATCACGTATATACTTTTCTAACTGCATTTTTTTTTAATTTTATGTTATTTTTCTCTTGTTTATCTCACATTTCTTCCTATCTTTGCACCCGCAATAAGCAATCAACAAAGCTACAAAAAATAGCTGAATTGATAACAAAAAAGGCCTCGTGGCGCAACTGAATAGCGCATCTGATTACGGCTCAGAAGGTTACTGGTTTGAATCCAGTCGAGGTCACTCTACGGGACAAAAGATAAAAATCATCTTTTGTCCCATTTTTTTTACCCTCCAATTCCTTGTTAATCAAATAGATAGACTCTACAATTTTGTTCACTCTAGCGGTTTGTATTTTATTTTCTCGAATTGTGAATTTTTCAGGGTAAACCAAACCAATTAAGACACGAGAATCTGATAAATCCATATCTAAATAAGCCTGATTTATCTTGATCAGATTGTCAATCCCTTTATTCAGTAGGGCTTCAATGCTATGCTTGTCTTTTGCAATGGTTGAAAATTCTCTCTCAAGGTTTGTAATTCGTACACCATAGTCTTCTTTCATAAGCTTATAATCATCAGGATCAATTTTTGATGTCAACAACAGATCTCTAGCATTTGTCAATCTTAGCTCATAATCTTTTATCTGCTCCAAAAGCCTCTTTTTTTGTTCACCAGCATTATTAGCTAATTCTCGATGAGTTTCATACAAAACAGAGCTGTATAATTTTTTAACCTCAGGTATTGGTTGATATTTTTTGAAATTTTCAATAAATAACTCATTAGCAGTTTCAGCGTTAATTCTAAATTTACACTGAGATTCACAATGGTAATAGTAATAGTACTTGTGTCTGCCTTTACACTTACTTCCCTGAAGATTTTTTTGGCACTTTGGACATATAAAAAATCCTCTAAGAGGAAATTCTACAACTGTCTTGATTTTTGGTCTGTATATACGAGATTTGCCATCTAAAATATCCTGAACGTTATAAAAAAGTCCTTCAGAAATTAAAGGTTCATGCTGTCCTGTAACTAATATACTTTCTTCATCTTTATATTTTGGCACAAAAATTTTACCATAATAAATTGGATTACGAATTAATCCCCACATATTGCTTTTGGTTCTTTTAAATCCTCTTTTGCAAGCAAGATGATAAACCTGCTCAGTATTAAACACTCCCCTTGCAATTTCTTCAAAAATCCATCTCATTACAGATGCTGCGGGCTCTACAAGAGCAATATATTTAGTTCCGTCCTCTTTTGACTTATTAGCATAACCAAAAGGTGCAGTCCCCATGTATCTTCCTTCTTTTTTAGCTCTCCTCATTCCATGAAAAGTATTCAACGCTCGTCTGTCATTTTCTACTTCAGGAGCAGCAAGGTAAAAAGCAAGCATCATTTTGTTTTCCGGAATGGATAAATCAAGAGGTTGTTCAATCGCTTGAGGTTCCACACCGAACTTTCTCAATATGCCTATCATTTGATATGCATCTCCTGCGTTCCTACTGAACCTATCCCATTTTGTAAATAAAACAAAATCACATTTATTTTTCTCTCTTTTAAAATTAAGAAGTAGTTTATTCCACTGAGGTCTATTAAAGGTTTTCGCTGAATGATCTTCATAAATAACATTACGCACTTCGATATAGTTTATTGAACAGTACTTGCGCAGGACTTCTTCCTGATTTCTTTGTGAATAGCCCTTTTCAGCCTGTTCGTCTGTACTCACCCGAATGTATAAATCTGCAATAATACTCATGATTCTAAAAATTTTGATACGACCGCATGGGCCAATTTTCGTAAAAATAGCAAAATTTCAGTTGCTTCTTCAATTGTAACATTCATACCCTCAGAGTTTAACATTTGCATAGCTTTCTCTGGGGTTATTTTCCCTCTATTGGTTTCCTTTTCATCTTCCATTGCTCATACTTTTATATTATAACAAAAGCCCTTTATAGGGCTTTTGTTTAATTGAATAACTAATAGATACATCAACTCTCTAAGAAGTAAATTTTACTGCCCTGTGTCTTTTTATTAGAAGGTTCATATTTTATATATCCATAATCACTTAATTCACGGACGGATTTATGATAGGTATATGCCGAAGAAACTTTTGCAATAGGAGTTACTTCATGCCTGTATACCTCAATAGGATTAATAAAACCCTTATCTATTCGGTACTGGAGTAATGCCGCATAAATGGCTATATGCGTAGTACTGATACGATAATCATTCTTAATGGCTAAAAAGAAATCTGATAAGGGTTTTAAACTTTCCATTTTCTATATTGATTTACTATGCTTTTTTTTTCGAGTATTGTTTTTCTGACCGGAATCTGGTGCATCTGAATCAGCATCATTGTTCTGTTTAACCTCCTTACCCTTTGAGTTTTGCTCAGACTCAGTTTGCTTTTGATCTTTATGTTCACGAGTATTTATTCTTTGCATACTGCCATCGTAAACGTTTACGGTTTTAAAATGCGGATTAGCTTCTACAAATTGTTTCTTTTCCGTATCACCCATAACAAATGTTACTGACTGTAGATTACCCTTTTTAAGAGAATTTAATAGATCTTCTTTGTACTGCGGATTTTCTAACTCTTTTATAGGATGCTTTTGTAAACTTGCCTCAAGATCATAGCCATAATTTTGATGGTAATGATTAATTTTAAAGTTGCCAGAGGTATCCGATTCTTTAAAATCCAATTTAATCCAAGCATTATAAACTTCTCCTTCTTTGTTTTTTAAATCCTTGTTAACAGATCTGCCCTCCATTAAATTATAAGCTTCTTTAGCTGTAATATTATTGCTTTTATTAATGTAAAAAGTCTGCTGCAATGCTTCTTTCGAATCATCTTTGTGAAGATTGACCTGATACGAGTTAAAAAAATAAATGTCGCTCTGATCTGATTTTTTAAAATTCAAAGTTGTACCTATGGTATCACTTCCAAATTTTAGTTCATGATTTATTTTAAACTCCTTTTCACCTTTCAATAAGTTTTCTCGTAAAACATTTTCCATTGAATTGCCGAATCCCGTGTATTGAACTTGGTCTTTTAAAAATTCTAAATTTTTCTCGTTCATGATTTTAGATTTTAAATTATTAATTGCTATTAAGTATTTCAACCATCAGGAGATCCCTGTCCTTTACAGAAAGATCAATATGTCTTCCTCCATTTTTCTCATTGAATTGAATTGCTAAATATTTGTTTTCTGGGATCGTAAATTTCGATGCAGCTACAATAAAGCTCATCTCAGATTCAGAGGCTATTTTTGCATTATAATTACATGTGTAAAGCGGTATAACTTCAATCTCCTGTGAGGCTGTCCGTTTAGATTTCTTTTGGTCTCGAATAAACAATCGCATCTGTTCAATCTCATAATTGATCCTTGAAGAATTGCTTAGTTTTATTCTGAAGTACATCACGTCCTGATGAATAAAAATCCCTGTCACTTCAAGTTTTACTGTAAATCTCTTTGTCTTCAAACCTTTAACTTCATTGCTTTTCATTAAAGCCAGAGTAGCATATTGCTGAATCTGCTGTTGATTCTTACTTTCATCAGTTAATAAAACTTTACCTTGAACAGTATCATGGTCATCTATTACAATATTCAGCATCGGCGACTGATCATCATATTGAAGCACAAAACAATGTAGCCTTCCATCTGAGGTAACAATCGTCAGATTTGTTTCTGAAAAATTTTGTTTAGCCGCCTTTACAAGTAAGATATTGTCTGAGCCGCTCGCTTTCTGAACCAAAACTTCCTGACTTCCTCTATCAACACTTGCAATTGAATACGGAAATACAATACTTGTCGTTTTAGAAAAACCTACTGTTATAAAATCCGAAATACTTCTCTCCACCGTTTGTGAGTATGCAAAAACAAAACTCAGCAGTGCACTGGTTATTAACCCTAGTTTAATCTTTTTCATGTTTTCTTTTTTTTGTTATTTCAAGTCCTTTTCATCACAAAGCAGTACCTGATAACCTGCTTTGACCACCACTTTAATTAATTTCACTTTTTTACTAAGTAAACTTTTAGCCGCTTCTACTCCCATCCCCGCTGCCTGACCTGTCCAGGAATCATTTAAGCCCGAAAAATTAACAGCTTGCATAGAACGATCAGCAGAAGATTTAGCTACATCACGGGAAATCGCACCTGGAATATAAATTCCGTCTATGGCATCCATATCAAATACCTTTAAAGCCACTGGAAAAATAGTATTGCCATATTTAATTGTATTGACCATTATCTCTAGTCTTTCCCCTTTTAAAGTAGCAGCCCCAAATACAAATACATTTTTAGGAATTTGAATCCCATTGATAATAATGGAATTACATATTCTTATTTTTACTGTCGATCCATTTACTATGGTCTGCGTTTCGTGAATTACTGCTTCGATTGCATTTTGCTGAAAATTGAAACTATGGTTTTCATCTAAAGAGTAAAATGAATTGTTGTTTAACTGTGGGGTTTTGATATTATTTTCTAGTGAAGAAATATGAAAATTTTGATATCCTTCCATTTTCTGCACCGTGAATACTTTAACTTTCTGATCCAGTGAAGACTGTTTTAACTTTTCTTCAACCCGTTCAGGATGCTGAATATCCAGAATATTCTCCAACATACCTCCTAGTTGTTTTAATTCAGGATCAGGCTCCTGAGGAGTATTCATAATTGTCATCATACGTTCCAACCCTCTGACTTCATCTTCATTACTGTCCGATGAAGCATAGTTCTGAAATTCGCGCATATCGTGGGTATTTTCATTTCCCTCCGCCGGCTTCCTGATGGCCTTTTGTAGCGCTTTCAGTTTTTCATATACTTTCACTTCATTTTCATTTTTCGAAGAAATATTGCGAAGTTTGTTATTGCTTTTTAGAGTATAATCATCATGAATTAAACTATCGCTGGAAACCAAATTATCGGAATAGTTAGGATCATTCCTGATTTCATCTTGCAGCTTTAAAGAATCCATAACCGCTATTTCATAATAACTCATTTTATTCAAGGCGGAGTCTTCTTTTAACCGAGGTAAAGGAAGGTCAATGTTAAACCCAGCTTTTTGTTTATTTTCAAGAATATCTTCCTGTGCTTTTCCTCCGCCTAAAGACCAAAACAAAAAGGTTATAAAGGGCAGTGTCAATAAAGGGAGCACTATTAGCATTCTACGTTTTTTTAGTTCTTTCATTGTTATAGATTTTTCTTCCATCACTTTGTTTTTAAAATTTAGTTTTTAATAATTGATTATCCGAAAGGATGTTTTCTATCCTAACCGGATACAAAAGCAGACATAACCAAGTTCAAACCTTAAAAAAACTGACGAATCAATTACTTCACTTGGATTACTTTTGCACTAGAACTGACTTGGAATGTTGCTAATGAATGACTATTTAAACCTCGATACATGATATAAATACTTATCGCACCTGAAGAATGACAAATAGGAAAAGTAAGTATATCAACCCTCGTCGAGATAGGCCTGCGGTGAGTGAGTTCATTTTATTAACCCACTTAGATTGTACAAGTAAATAATACCGGTTTAAAAATTCATAAAATGGATTCTCTCCTTGGTTTTCAGTTATTACAGGAGGACTGCGCTTTTTGAAAAGTGACCACATAATATTATTTCCGATTTTCGACACTTAAATCTCGATTTTCAAGAGTAGTCAATCTCTCAATCAAAAATCCATGAGGATTGTTATCACTTCTCGAAACATTCCTTAAAATGCCTTCTGTGATAAGAGTTCTGTTTACAATGCTCGTAGTACGAATAATATTCTGCTTCCCGTAACACTTAAACTGATATGGATAAGCATCGATGTTAATGGCTACACTGTCTACCGTAATGGTTTGACTTACATTTCCTGAAATAATACTGGCATAAAATCCATTTTCCTTTAGGTCGTCATAAGTACGCTTAGCACTTTCATCAGCTAGGTAAAGTGCCTTAGTAACATTTAGTTTTATCACTTTATCATCAGGATCAAGTGTGAAAAATAATTTGTGAAAAGTTTTTACATGATCCCTTGCTTCCACTATTACATTATCCTTCCGATCTGAAGAATATGCTTCCAATGCTTTGCCATTGGCTAAAATATATACCCGATCCTGCATCATGCCAATTGATTCAAAACTTTTATAAAGGGTATAACAGCAAATTATTATACATCCTACAATAACCAGCATTGTAAACCTTCTTACATACTGAAATGCAGATTCAATATTTCTCATTTTAGTAAACATGATTTGCTCTTTTTAGATTACTTTGAATTTCCTTTAAGCTTATCGCTCATATAATTTCCTTTATCCACAAAATAGGGACTGCTGCCTGCAGTAGCAGCCATGTTTTTTGTCATTCTGCTATCAGCAGCACCCATTGCATCTAAAACCATTCCTGCACCCTGTGACGAACTTCTAATTACAGAGCTTGTTGAGCCACCAAATAAACTTGTTACTTTCTGACCTAGCGCTCCTCCTCCACCGGCGTGAACTATGTAATTTGCAACAGATGGGACTGTAAAATACCCCACGATACCTATTATCATAAAAATTAAATAGGCGATATCTGTAGTACTGAAAAATGTATCCCCGGAATCTGAAATCTGAGAAAGATCCAGCTCAAGCATCTTTTCCTGAATTTTCCCAATAATACTTCCAAATATGTTAGCCACCGGAAGCCACAAGAATATGTTTATATACCTAGCCAGCCACACGGTAAGAGTATGCTGGAAACCATCAAATACAGCAATCCCAAATACAAGTGGACCTAAAATAGAAAGTACCACCAGCTGAAAAGTTCGCAAAGTATCAATACACAGTGAAGCTGCCTCAAAAAGAACCCGTAAGACTTCGCTCATAAACTCCTTTATTGAGTTTCTGAAGTTATAGGACTGCTTTGCCATCGCGAATTTAATAGCAGTACCAACACCCGCAATCATTCCTTCATCTGCCGGATCTGCATTATCATGTGTATATTTATACCATCTGTCCTGATTTCCGGTTCCTGACTCTCCAACATACATCTGCCATGCATCTGTCGTCTTTATAGCCTCCTCTTTCTTTTGCAGCAAAAGAGCGATGGCCTTATTTGAGCCTTCTACCATTGATGCAGTGGCAGTAACAGTAGGTTTCATTACTCCATTTATCAAATAAAGCACGGAAGGAAATATCATGATACAAAAGCCGATAACAAAAGGCCTGAAAAGAGGATAAAAATCAATTGGTTCCGCGTTGGCAATATGTCTCCAAACCCTGGATGCGATATACCAAATTGCCCCAAATCCTGCAATTCCCTGACCCACCGACATAAGACCACTGCACAGAGGCATCATTTCGTCATACAGTTTATCTAATATACCATGAAGACTATTCATCTCATAACCTATGCTTTGTGCGAGCATCGATGCCGGAAATAACGTGATAACAGCAACAAGAAAAATTTTGCTATTTAATTTTAGTAAGCTCATCTCAACTAGTTTTTTAGATTATGTATTTCTTTAGATGTTTTTACATCGTTGGATTCTTTTAATCTCTGTAGTGCCAGAATATTGGAAGAAGTATTAAAAGCCCTCAGGAATCGTACTTTATCTTCCATCTGAATATAGATTTTATCAATAGCTGAGAGCCTTTCATCATCAGACATTCTCAATTTATCAGCCGTAATAACAAGGGTGAGTTCATCCAGATTACGGAGACTTTGCCGCAATAAATTGCCGTAGACTTTCTCAAAATAATCCAGTTCCTTTTGAGAGAAGTTTTTGGCACCTGCGAACCGGGAATATGCTTTTTTACTTTCTTTTACCAAAAGAATCTGGTAATTGATAATTTGCTCAATCTTTTTATACTTTCTCACCGTGGGACTGACCTGCATCAGGGCATCTAAAAAAGTTTTGTGAAGTGTGAAGTTTCCCTCTGAGATGTCTTTAACCGCATTGTATCCTCCGTTTAGAATTTCATAACCTTTCTTCATGTCCTTCAATATCTGCTTGAACTGAGTAAGCTTTTCAATATTCAAAATCAGTTGCTGAATTTCCTGGGACTGCGCCCTTACATTATAAATTGAAAGGAACATAAAAAAAGAAATAGTAATAAGTATCTTTTTCATAATCATTCTGAATTTAAACCATTCAAATCTTCCACTTTTTTTATATCATTGCGCTCTCTCATCTTCGATCTGGCCAACATTTTTGCTTCTCTGCTAAAGGCTTGGCAAAAGACATAGTCATCCATCATTTCTATATGTAAATTGTCAATTCGTGCTAACCGTTCCTGATCTTGTAATTCAAGCTTTGAATCTGTCGTAAGTACATACAGTTGTTCCAGGGAATCACTGCAGTGTTCGAGCAGCCGGTCAAAAGTTCTCTCTACATAATCCAGTTCATCACCATGGAATAAATCATTGTTTTGCAGTTCTCGGCAGGTATTTTTGTAAATCCTGATAATACTAATCTGCAAAGAAATAATTGAGGCAATTTTCCCATAGTTCTTAATTCGGGGGTTCACTGATTCCAAAGAGTGGAAATAATCTTTGTGCAGATCAACTTCACCATTTTTCAAGTCACTGATGAAATGAAGTCCCTTTTTAACCGCAGTATACCCTTTTTTAGCATAGTCCGCGTAAATTCTTAGAGCAGCAATTTGCAGAAGTAATTCCTTTCGCTGCTTAGCTTGAGCATGAAGTCCCTGAAAGAAAACACAGTTAACTAACAGTATCAAAACAGCTTTTTTCATAATAATTTAATTAATTACGGAATTCCGTAAAATTGTTTAACCTTATTTACATCAGCTTGAGTTTTCGCTCTCTGTAGGCTCATTAAGATGTTTTGCTTATTAAAGAGAGTTAAATCATCATAATTCTCATCAATTTTATCTGCTGCAGTATTAATAATTTCCAGTCTCTTCATATCACTCATCTGCGTTGCAAAAGAATCGAGTACTAAAAATAATTGATCAATATTTTTTACACTTTCCTCTAAAATTCCCGAATAAACATCTTGCATATACTCCAATTCAGATACTTTAAAATGATCATCCTGTTTAAAAAGGTTCCAGCAGCGCTCATATTCCTGCACCAATCGAGCCTGTTTTTGTGCCATGTCCTTGATTCGATGATAGTATGTTATATATGACTTCGCCTTCATGAGTTCCTCATAATACTCCTTGTAGAGATCACGCTGCTTATGCGTCCACTCCGATATCTCATCTAGTTTTAATTTTGATAAAATATTTTCAATTCTCTTTTGAGCATTCTGAAGCCAAATCGTTTTGTTCTGTAAGCGCTGAATCCGCAGATCTATAGCTTTTATCACTTTTTTAGTTACCACCTTTACTAATTCCAGAATCGGTATAGCTGCTACACTACTAGCTGCTTGTGCTGGAGTTCCTAATAATAGCAACCACAGCAAACAAGCCATAATTTTTGTTTTCATTTTCGTTTTAGATTTAATTTCCGCCTTTCATCTCCAAAGCCAATGCAGCTATTGCTTTTTTAATGTTGCCATCAAATTTTTTAGTATACGCATTCACTTTTACCTTTTCACTCTCTTCAGTGGTATAGGCCAAATATTCCTCTAAAGAAACCTCAGTCCTAAATACCCTTGATACAATCCCAGCCAATGAAATAAAGACCTCTTTGTACTTTTTATCGGGGTCGTTTGCCTTGTTCACCGACAACACCAATGCCTTTTCCTTTTCGGTTAGACCCAGTAATTCCTGAATCTGATTAAACTTGTTTTGATATTTGCTTTGATCCAGCAGTATTATGCAGTCACTGTTATTGATAATAGCCTGTTTAACAACAGGTGACGAAATTATGTCCTCAACTTCCTGTGTAACCACGATTGCTTCTCCAAAAAACTTTCTAACAGTCTTAAACAAGTACTTAATATATTCGGCCATTCCTTCTTTGGCAATAGCTTTCCATGCTTCCTCAATTAAAATCATTTTACGCACCCCTTTAAGTTTTCTCATTTTACTGATAAAAACTTCCATAATGATGATGGTAACAACCGGAAAAAGTATGGGATGATCTTTGATATTGTCCAATTCAAAAACGATAAAACGTTCCTGCAGGAGCTCCAGATTTTCAGTGGCATTAAGTAGATAATCAAATTCTCCCCCATTATAATATGGACGCAATACATAGAGAAAATTATTGACATCAAAATCTTTTTCCTTTACTTTATCACCCTCCAAAATTGGAATAAAATCATCCTTTAAGAACTCATAAAAGCTGTTGAAACACGGAAATATCTCGGAGTTGCCTTCTAGTTTTTCGTAATACAGCTGCAGAGAATTGGATAAGGCCACATATTCGCTGCGATTGAAAGTTTCATCATCCTTTTTCCATAAAGCAAGTAAAAGCGTTTTAATACTTTCCTTCTTTTCAGTATCCAGACTATCTCCTTCTCCAATGTAAAAAGGGTTAAAACGGATGGGATTCTTCTCATCGTAAGTAAAATAATAACCTCCAACCATATCACACAATCCTTTATAACTGTGACCCACATCTACTAGTACAACATGCGTTCCCTGCTCATAATAACTCCTGACCATATGATTGGTGAAAAAGGATTTACCACTGCCCGAAGGCCCTAGTATGAATTTATTGCGATTAGTACAGATTCCCATCCTAACCGGCTCATCGCTAATATCCACATGAACAGGCTTTCCGGTAATGCGATCGCCCAGGCGAATACCCACAGGGCTTAAGGATGATTTATAACCCGTCTCCATATTTAAAAAGCAAACCGCCTGTTCTGTGAACGTATCAAAGGTGTCATTCATGGGAAAATCAGCTTCATTGCCAGGCATGCCAGCCCAATAAATCTGTGGAGCCCCTACCGTTTCCTGTTTTGCAGCCACATCCATTTGCGCCAGTGCAGAGGATACTTTGTTTTTAATATCCTTTAGTTCCTCCGCTTCTGATGACCATGCCAGTACATTAAAGTGAGCTTTTACAGGAAGTCGCCGCTGTCCTATAGCCTCATTTAAAAAGTCATTTGTTGCATCACGTGCAATTAAATTCTCTCTACTATAAGCTGATAAAGATTGAAGCCGAAGCCTTTTACTTTCTAGTTTCTGTATTGTTTTTTGAGCATCATCAATAAAAATATACTGATTATAAATATGATTGCAGGATAAAAGCTGACCAAGAGTTGAGGCAAATCCAATACTGAACTTGGTTTTGTCGGTTGAATACCTATCAAAGTTAATTCTGGAACCGCACAAAGCCGGCAGATCTGCAGCATCACCCAAGGTAAATAATTGACAATGTTTATCACCTACCTGCAGTCCTTTGTCAAAATTGATGTCCTGGTATATATAAGAATCCTTCTTTTCAGATAGAAAACAGTATTGCTCTACAAGGCCTTTACTCCTGCTTTGACTCCTTAATTCATCATTTTTTAATCGTGTTAGCTTGACAAATCCACTATCCTCCATAATCCTTTTAAACTGTCCGGCACTATCGATAAAATCCTGAAGCAATTGAGGTTTTAAATTTTCCTCAGGTGCCAGTGAACTTCTAATCAATGTCGAAAACAAGGAACTGGAATTCTTTCTGCCTGCAGGTTTTTTAGTTAGCATAATATAACAGGAATGATCCAAAAAAGGCCGGCCATTAAAGAAACGTTCACTGCTTCTGGTCAAAAAACTGCTGTCATTGCTAGCAAAACTCGGTTTATAGCTGCTTTCTAAAAACCAATCCTGTTTGTGAAAAACAGA
This sequence comes from Flavobacterium sp. 9, assembly GCF_002754195.1. Classification (NCBI taxonomy): domain Bacteria; kingdom Pseudomonadati; phylum Bacteroidota; class Flavobacteriia; order Flavobacteriales; family Flavobacteriaceae; genus Flavobacterium; species Flavobacterium sp. 9. Next base: position 6,002,816 of record NZ_PEEU01000001.1, on the reverse strand, counting down.
AAATTTCGGTAGAACTTTCACTGCCTTAATCCAGGACTGATGAAAAGCTTCATACTCCTGGTCAGACAAAGAAAAAATCTCTGGTAATTCCGCTTTAAAAACTATTGTTACATCTCCTTGCTTTGATAAAATACAATCGTGCTCCACTGCCATAATTGGCAATATATCTTCCATCTTCTTCTCCATCTTCCTCTCGATTTTACACTTATCCTTAATCTAACGTTTTATAACTATCTTATAGTAAAAATTCTTCTGCTGTTGACTTTAATTTTTTTAGGAATCTGCTTTCTGGCTAAAGTTTTCATTAGTCCATACTCACCATATTTATTACTCATCTTATAAATTTTATAAATAAGTATTCCGCCTGTGGCGCCAATTAGCACAACACAAAAGATCGATGGCAATCCAATGATATAAAGTATTGCAAAAAGAATCATTAGCACAATTACACCTCCTCCCAGATACCATATGTACTGCGCTTTGAGGCCTTTGAATTCGATACTTTGATTGATACCTTTATTTATTTGATAAACGCTATTATTCATGGTATTTTGCTATTATAAAGAAAACCTATTATTAGTTTTTAAAATAATTAAAACAATGTTTATCAATGAGTTATAATCAAACAAATAAACATAAGCTTTACAATGATTTACAACAACCTATACTCCAAAGAATGATTTAATAACAGTTGCTACAACCACTAAAAAGACACAGCTTCCAAACCATGCTGCGGCAACTTTTCCAGTATCAGGATCCCCTGCATTCCATTTCTGATATACCTTAACTGCCCCGATCAAACCCAATAATGCTCCGACGGCATACATCAATTCCGTACCGGCATCGAAATAACTTCTCACCTTTTGATTCGCTTCATTAATTCCGGCGACTCCATCTTGTGCAAAAGCACTGCACTCGTAGAACAACATAACTGCAAGAATACCATAAGACAGTATTTTACTCCCGTCAATGTTCTTTAATTCCCAACCTCTCTTTCTCATCACATATCATTTTTAAGTTTAACATTACATTTCAAAAAGCAGAAGAAGATCACTGTTGCAAACTCTATTTCCTGTCACATTAAGCCATACCGCACCAGAGAGAACAGGGATTACTTCCTCCGCCTTATTTTTAAATATCTTGGTCCCAAAGACTATCCACATCTGTGTAAGTCAACTGTAGATGAGGATATTTTCCACTAAGTGTAACCACAAGTTGATTTATTTTTACCCTTTCAGATGAATCTTTTAATAGCGGATATTCATCAAACGTAAGCTTGATATAATTTTTGTACTCAATATGAGACGATTTTTTCTCTGCATATTCTTCGGTAGCTTTAATGAGAATATTAGATAATTCCTCAACTTCCCTTAAAGTTGTATGAGGTTCCGCATATGACCGTTTATTAACTTTTTTAAAGGGTATTTTAATTTTTTTATCTCCGCTGAGTATATCTTTAAAATCCCTGTAATAAAACTTTAATCCTATAAAAAAATACCAAGCCAGAATTAAGACAGTAACGGCAATAAAATAGTTGCCCCATGAAATATTTGATAACATAACTATTAATTAATTGTTCAACATTCTTTTTGAAACTCCAATAAAACACCAAAGCCTTGGTATGTTTTATTCTACGGATCAAAGGAACAATTACAAATACTGCCCTACAAGTACAACTTTAAGTTGTACCCACCTGTACCCCTGTAAACAAAAGTCTTAGCGTAGTATATTTTTAATAAGATTTAATTTTATTGATGATTTTCTCCAAAGTCTGAATGGCTACTTCCTTATCCCGATCCTCTGCCGTGTAAGATTTGCTCCTCACCGATTGATAGGATAAATCCTTTTTAAAGGGAGTAGACAAAAACGGAATTATGGTTTTAAAAACCTGGCTCATGGATTTGGCTTTTATAATTCTGGATTCATCAGTAGCCCTTAGTATCAAACCCATCTGGTCAGTAGACAATATGCATTCAATTTTATTATCCTGAACTTCCAAAAACGAATCCTTTTGCACTTCTGGATCGTTTGTGCTGGATGGTGATAATGTCATTTTTTTCTCCAGATAAGCGATCTCATCTCTGAACCAATTACCTAATACATGTTTTATATTATCATGAGTGGGGTCAAAAGATATTTTTTCATTGAAATGAAGGTGGCAGAACTCCTTATAAAACAATAAAAGCTCATTCATCGTTGCGTTAATAGTACTTTGAGAATGAAGCTTCTGAAGTATCTTTCCTGTGAAATAATTGATATAAACTGAACTATTGAAATTAGATTCTATTAAAATCTCATCTATAGTGGAATATAGTCCTGTTTTTTCAAGCGAAATTTCAGCCTTTTCTAAATGGGATAAGATTTCTTTATAATACATTATTTGTCTGTACGTTATTTTACCGGCAATGCTTGAAGCGAGCGAATTAATAAGGGTATCAGTAACTATTTTTATAATTCGAGTATCTATGTACTCCTCTTGCTTCTTTTTCTTTAATAGATCTAATTTTTGCAATATTTCATTTTGCGAAACAATCCAGTAAGTAACTGGAATACGTTCATCAAGGTTTAAATAACCTGAAAAGCGATTCTCTACAAATCCTAAGAGTTCATCTAGTGTTAAAACAATGGTATCGAGAATATCCGAAACTGTTTTGCTTTTTAAAGCTTCATTATTTTTGTTTTCAACTACACTGTTCAGGAGAAAAATAAGTGTTGAATGATATTTGCGGATCAGTAGACGAATCTGTCGCTTCTTTCGCATGGAAAATACTTGTTTCTTGAGTTGAAGCTGTATGCTTTGGGATTCCTTTGCAACA